>CAMHJE010000172.1:0-4741 GCA_946185305.1 uncultured Clostridia bacterium
TCGTTCCCTTTCTTGTTTCTTCTACAAGCTCAATCCCAACTATTGACATTGAGCCCCTTATACAAAAAGCGGGGACGCTTTCGCATCCCCGCCGTCCGTCCGTTTTATAAACCGAGCAGTTTCAAAAGCGCCGCCGGATCGGAAAAATCCGGAATGATGCAGTCCGCGCCCGCGCCAAGCAGCAGACGGCGCTTTCGCATATCCGTCGCCGACGGCCGCGTTTCATCCATCGCCACGCCGACCGCATAGCCGCCCGCGGCCTTGGCCGCCGCAAGCTCGCTCGGCCCGTCGCCGAAGCACAAAAGCTCTTTCCCGTCGATCTCGCCGCGCCGGGTCAGCGTCCCGATCAGCGCCTCCTTGACGCCCTCGCTCTGCCCCGGCCTTGCGCCCGCGATGCCGCCCGAAAACAGCGTGTCCACGCCGAGCAGCTCGGCCTCGAGCCGCACGCTTTCCTCGTCGGTGCCGCTTGCCAACCAGCAGCGAATGCCGCGCGCTTCGAGCGTTTCGATCCATTCCTTCACGCCCGGCACCAGCAGCGTTGCGGGGTCTGCGCCGTTTTGCAGCGACGCGCGCCGCGCGGCAACGCGCTCGGCCATGCGATCCAAAAAGCCCTGCTTATAGACGTTCGGATCGACATGCTTGCCGCCGCGCCGCACGACCTCCGCATCGAGCGCCATGCATTGAAAGATCGTCTGCTTGCCGGTCAGCGCGTCCACAAAGCCGTTGACCGTTTCTTCGACCGCTTCGCGCGATTCGCCCGGCGATACCGCCGCGAGCACGTCGGTAAAGTACGGGATCATCGCGTCGCGCCAGTCCGCGCGGATCAGGCTCACGGTGCCGTCGAAATCGAACAGCGCGGCGGAGAACCGCCGTCCGAGCGGCTTGGTCACAAGCTCCGCGCCCCATTCGTTTTCGAGCCGCTTTTTCAAAAGCGACACGAGCGCGTGGCAGTAGAGCATGTGCATGTCCTCGATCTTTTCCATACAGTCGGTCGGGGCGAGCACATACGCGTCGCAAAGCGGCAGCAGCTTGCCGCCGTCCCGGCCCAGAAAGCCGAGCACGGTCATGCCGAAGCGATGCGCCGTCTCGGCGGCGCGGACGACGTTTTCCGAATTGCCGCTGCCCGAAAACGCCAGCAGCACGTCCCCCGGATCGGCCTGCGTTTCGATCTGCACGCGGTAGATATCCTGATAAGAAAAGTCGTTGGCAAGGCAGGTCACGACCGATTCCGAATCCCCGAGGCACATGGCCGAAAAGCCCGCCCGTTCATAGACGCGCGCGCCCTTTTGGAGATCGTTGCATATATGCGAGGCGGTCGCGGCGCTGCCGCCGTTGCCCGCCGTGTAGATGTGGTGGCCGTTGTGCTTGGCGTCCAGAAGGATATCCGCCATGCGGTCGAGCGCCGCAAAGTCCGTTTCCATCGTGCGCGCACAGCAGTCCGCGGCGTATTCGCGCAAAAACGTCGCGCCGTCAATCGGTTGTATCATATCGGTTTCCTCTTACAGTTTTGCAATCACGTCCGCTATCGTGCCCGCCGTGCACGGTGCGGCCACGGTCAGCTTTGTCCCGACAAGCGGGCGAATGCTCTCGTCCCCGTCCGCCGGGGTGAAGGCCAGATCGGCCTCGCGCAGCATCGCAAGATCGTTCATTGCGTCCCCGACGCAGACGAGCGTACGGCAGCCGTACAGGTTCGCAAGCCTGCGCGCCGCGCTGCCCTTGGACACGCCGCGCACCATGATCTCGTCGTTCAGCCGCGTCGAGCGCGTGGCCGACAGCGTCCCGTCCGCCTCGACGATCCGGTTGATCGCTTCAAACATCGCGTCGATCTCCGGCGAACCGGACTGAAAATCGCGCGTGGCATCGTCCGGACGGATGAACTCACCGCCGAAGAACAGCATGTACATCGGCTCGGTCCGTTCCCGATACGTCCCGCCGAGCAGCGGCACGCCGAGCTCATCAAACATGTTCTTCCGTTCGGCATCCATGCGCCACGCAAAGTGCCCCGCGTTGCCCTGCACCTCGACGTTGTGCAGCGGGTATTTTGCCATCATCTCCGTCACAAGCGGCTCCACGTCCGGCAGCGGCGCATCGAACACGGTGCGTTCCGTGTTGAAATCGTAGCACACTGCGCCGTTGCAGAGAATCGTCGGGGCATTGTCGATGAACAGACGCCGCTTTTCGCGGAACATCGGCACGCTCCGGCCGGACGCAACGGCGAACCGCCCGCCTTCGTCCATGAACGAGCGCAGCGCGTCAAGATTCGCCTGCGGCACAAGCCCCTGCGGATCGGTCAGCGTGCGGTCGAAATCGCTTGCGATCAGAATACCGTCATACCGTCCCATGGATCACTCCGCAAACAGCTCGTTTTCGAGCATCAGGCACAGCGCATGATAGACCGGCAGATGCAGCTCCTGCACCAGGAACGGCTCGGTGCGGTCCACGGCGATCTGACAGTCCGACAGCGGCGTGAGCCGGTTGGAGCCGCGCCCGGTCAGCGTGATCACCTGCATGCCGAGCGCCTGCGCGACCTCGGCGGCATAGACGACGTTCTGCGAATTGCCGGAGGTGGAGATGCCGAGCAGCGCATCGTTCCTCTGTCCGATGGCATACACCTGCTGCGCAAACGCGAGCTTCGGCTCGGTATCGTTGGAAATGGCGGTCATGACGGCGGCGTTTTCCACCAGCGGGATCGCGGGAAGGCCGCGTTCGAGCTTGCCCAAAAGATATTCCGCATCGGCGGGACACGCGCCGTGCAGCGCCTCGGCAAACAGCGTGTCGGGGCGGCGGCGCAGGATGAACGCCTTTTGCAGCTCGCCTGCAATGTGCATGGCGTCCGCGGCACTCCCGCCGTTGCCGCAAAGCAGCAGCTTGCCGCCCGCCGTGAAGCAATCCTTCAGCAGCAGAAACGCTGTCCAAATCCCGTCGCGCTGCGGCTCCAAGACCGGATAACGGAGCAGAAGATCGTCCAGGATCGCTTCCGGATCGGTATATTGAATATGAGACATACATTCCTCCTTGGGATATCGCGGCAAAGGGCGGCGTTCGCCCTTCGCCGCCGCCCATTATAACAGATGATACGACGCGATGGCAAGTGCTTCGTAGCGGTCGATATCGTCGCCGAGCGCGGCGGGAACGATCCTGCACGACCGCGCCGATACCGCAAACGCTTCGCGGGCGATGGCCGCCTCCATTGCGGGGCGCAGCAGCGATTCCGCGCGCGCAAAGATGCTTCCGATCACAATGACCTCCGGATTCAGAAGGTCGATCAGGATCGCCAGCGTGCGGCCGAGCATTTCGCCAGAGGTTTCATAGATCCGCTTAGCAAGCGCGTCGCCCTTGTACGCGGCCTCGGCCACGGTCTTGGCGGTCAGCTCGCCGAGGCCCTCCTTTGTCGGGCAGAGCGCGGGCTTTTCGCCCGCCATGATGCGCTCATAGACCATGTCCCGCGCGAGCTGCGCAATGCCGCCGCCGGAGCAGAAGCCCTCCGCCGAGCCGATCTTGGAGCACCCAACCGGACCGAAGGGCATCAGCCGGATGTGGCCGCACTCCCCCGCCATGTCGTTGGCGCCGCCGTAGAGCTGACCGTTCAGAATCAGCCCCGCGCCGAGCCCTGTGCCGAACGTTAAGAACGCGGCGTGCCGGCAGCCCTTGGCCGCGCCGAAGCGCCATTCCGCCAGCGCGCCCGCGTTGGCGTCGTTTTCCAAGTAAGCGGGCGCCCCAAAGTGCTCCTCCATGATCCGCACCGCCGGGATATCGTCCCAGCCGGGCAGATTCGCGGGCGACTGGATCACGCCGGTCACGGGGTCGAGCGGACTGCCGCAGGCAATGCCGATCGCGTCCGGCTTCTCGATGCCGAACTCGGTCAAAAGCTCGTCGCCGTACCGCTTGAACAGCTCCATTGCGCCGTACGGCCCGCCGCATTCCTTCGTGGCGAAGCGGCGGCTGCCGAGGATGCGGATTTCATTTTCCGCCTCATACCCAAGAACGGCGATACATTTCGTACCGCCGATCGCAATGCCTAATAGATTTTTCATGCTCAGAGAATCGTGCCGTCCGACGGGTTGAAGCGCAGCCACGCCTCGTCGCCGACCTTGTAGATCTTCTTGCCCTTGGGGTTATAATCGGTGATCTTGATCAGGTTGTCGCCGACCATAACGTGATAGTTCTGATACGCGCCCATGAAGCAGGACAGGATGACGCGGGCAGGCAGCGCGCCGTCGTCGCCGAGCGTGACGGATTCGGGGCGGAGCATCAGCGCCGCGTCGCTGCCGGCGGCCTTCTGCTGCCGGTCGTAAGCCTCGACCTTGCGGCCCAAAAGCTCGATCACGCTGTGTTCGCCGTCGCCGACGTTGCTGACGATCTTGCCGCGCAGGTAGTTCGCTTCGCCGATGAACGACGCGACGAACTCGCTTGCCGGATGGTAGTAGATCTCGGTCGGGGTGCCCATCTGCGCGATCACGCCCTTGTTCATAACGACGATCTTATCCGAAATGCTCATGGCCTCGGACTGGTCGTGCGTGACGTAGACGGCCGTGGAGCCGACCTCCTGCTGAATACGGCGGATCTCGGTACGCATCTGCACGCGCAGGTTCGCGTCAAGGTTGGAAAGCGGTTCGTCGAAGAGCAGCACGCTCGGCTGCACGACAAGCGCGCGGGCCAAAGCGACACGCTGCTGCTGACCGCCGGAAAGCTGATTGGTCATGCGGTTTTCCATGCCCTTCAGCTCGACGAGGTCGAGGAT
>CAMHJE010000173.1:0-4683 GCA_946185305.1 uncultured Clostridia bacterium
CCAATCCTATCCGTTTTCGTCCGTTTCCTGTGAGGAGCCGATTCGAACGGATGACAGATCGGGTATGAAGGGCAAGGAAAGCGTCGGAAAAACTTCGATAAAATCGAGAAAATGCCTATTTTAGGACGTTTTCGACGTTTTTCATGCAATTTAATCTGTCCAATAAATGCATCAGATTCAACCTTTTATTTTCAAAGTGTTGTCAAAAATGTTGTCAAAAATGCCGGGATAATTGCGGCAGAACCATGTGCTTTTATGCATCGACTATGCAGACTGAGTTTCATGAGCAAGCGGGTAAGCAGGAGAGGGAAACATGAAGCAAAAAGAACTTCCATAAAAATGACAAGCAGACGCCGGTTTTGCGAGGCGTCCGCTTGCAGGAGGAGATGAATTGAAAAAAACTATTCTTCGCCGTGATATTCTTTTAGGGCGAGCAGGAAGGATTTCTTTTTCGGCTGACTGATTTTCAGCTCGGTTCCGTTTTTCAGCGTGAGCGTATAGCCTTTGACGCCTTGAACGTATTCGAGGTTGACAAGGTAGCAGCTGTTGCAACGGACGAAGCCCTTTTCTCGGAGCTTTTCCTCCTGACTTGCGAGAGAGCCGAACCCGTAATAACTGCCCTCATGCGTGTGATAGGTCAGCATATGACCGCGTACCTCGACGTAGAAAATATCTTTGAGCCGGATGCGCGCGGAGCCGGTGTCGGTCGTGACGTTGATCGAGTCGTCGCTCTGCCCGCCGAGCCGCCAGATCGCCTTGGTCAGCTTCATCGCAAAGCTGTAATACTGCACGGGCTTTAGGATATAGTCCATCGCGGACACCTCATAGCCCGCAATCGCGTATTGCGTGAGATTTGTGACAAAGATCAGGATCACCTGCTGATCGACGGTGCGCAGCCGCCGCGCCGCTTCCATGCCGTTCATGTCCGGCATCTGGATATCCATAAAGATGATATCGTATTTCGGCTTATAGTTTTCGAGCAGCATGATCGGGGAACGGAACGTATCGACGGAAAACGTCACGTCGTTCTCGCCCTCAAACCGCTTGAGATAGGCAAGAAGCGTGTCGCGCGGGGCGGCCTCGTCCTCCACGATCGCAATATGAACGGTCATGCGTTTTCCCTCCTTTCCATCCTGCCTGTATTGTAGCAAAAGCGTGTTCCGAAGAAAACCCAAATTGCGTAACCTAAAAGCTGATTGCGTAACTTACAATCCTTTGGGGATCGGCAGCGAAATGGTGAGACAATAAAGCTGTCCTTCGGTCTGCGTCCGAAGCTGCCCGCCGTAGGATTCCGCAATATAGCGCATCGACATTGTGCCGAACCCGTGCCGGCTGCGGTCGGCCTTGGACGTACTGCTTATCTCAATCGGCTTGCCGTCGAAAAAGTTGGTGACCTCGATCACGGCTTTGTCATTCTGCCGCGCGACTGTGACGGAGATCGTCCGCATTTCGGGATCGCCGAGCTTTTTGACCGCTTCGATCGCATTGCTGATCGCGTTGTTGAACAGGGAATAGAGGTGCCGCGTTCGCATAAACGAAAGGCATGCTCCGTCGGCAAGGCAGGTCAGCTCAATGCCCTCGGCCCGGCAGACCGGCTGATGCACATGCAGAACGACATCCAATACTTCACAGCCGGTTTTGATATTGCTGTCATAAAAATCCATGGCGTCGCGCAGGGATTCGATTTCGCGCGCGGTCAGCTTATCCGAAAAATCGTCAAGCTGATGCCTGAGGTCATGGCAGCGGAGGTTGATCATATCCATATTATCCTTCATCTGCCCATATTGCTTGCGCTCCTCGACCAGAACCTGATCGAGAATTTCCATGTCCGTGCGGTAGCGGCTTTGGAATTCGATGCTTGTGCAGATCGCAAGAATGAACGCGGCGAGCGCCAGAAGGTACACGCGGTTGACAAGAAACAAGGGGTAGCTGTCAAACCGGTATTCGTTGGAGATGCAGTCCGGCACGGTCAAAAACAGCAGACAGCCAAACGCCAAAAGCAGCGTGCTGCTGCGGCCGGAACGATCGAGCTCCTCCGGCTTTTTGCGCCCGAACAACAGGTAGATCCCCACATAGATCGCGATATGCAGCGCGTAATAGATCGCCCAGTCGAGCCATTGCAGATTTGCCGTGTTCCAGAATGAAATCGTCACGCGCTCATCGACGCCGAACGCCGCCAGTACAAAGGAAAACAGCGCCGCACCGATCTCCATGGCCGCAACGCCCGCGCACCATGTCTTGAGCTTCACATAAATGCCGCCCTCATAGCAAAGCAGTACCAATACAAGCGGGATCGCAAACTGTAAAAGCCGCATGACAAAGCGGGTCAAAAGCGCGTTCCAAGCTACGCGAATCAGCACCGCAACCAACAGAAGCCCCGCGCCGCACAGCAGCGACAGCAGCAGACGGAGCGCAAAGTGCCGTTTGCGTCCGAGCGGCAAATAAAAGATCAGCGCGGACAACAAAAGCTGACCCGTTACGTTCAGATTAATGATGATTTGATATAAATAGGCTTCGGACATAGCAACCCATCCTCCGCATATAGTATACCATTTTAGACCGCGCCGTTCAATCCGAAAAAAGCAGTGTGGCCTTTTAGTTTGGGAAATAGTTCTTTAGGTTGTGCAATACCGTTT
Source organism: uncultured Clostridia bacterium (assembly GCA_946185305.1). Lineage (GTDB taxonomy): Bacteria > Bacillota > Clostridia > Christensenellales > CAG-138 > UBA3792. The sequence continues at coordinate 2,637 of CAMHJE010000173.1, forward strand.
GTAAAATGCTGGTATGCCATTTATGATGAAAACCGAGGGAAAGAGCTACTTTCCAAATCAGCGGGGAGGAACACGAAATGAAAGAGAAAAAGTCTTTGCTGTCGTGGATCGGCATCGGTCTGGCTATCTTGGCCGCCGTGCTGTACGCCGTCTTTTACGGCAAGCCGAACGGCAGTATGAACAACATGTCGTGGCCGGCCTTTTGGCTGCTGCTCGGTGCGGGCGCGCTTGCGATTCTTGCGGTACTGCTCAAAAAGGCGCGCTTCGGTTCGTATCTTTTGGCGGTATGCAGCCTGATCGCCTTTGTACTGTCGGTCTATGCGTTTTATCCCTACATCTCGGCAGCGTTCGTCGGCATCGACTCGACGTGGGAGGCTCCCTTCTTTGTCGTGATCGCCTTGCTGCTCGGCGCGGTCATCGTCAACGCGGTCGCCGCGATGCAGGCGCTTCCGTTCAAGGGCGCTGCGCCGAAGATCGCTTTGCCGGTCTGCGCAAGCCTGCTTGCCGTACTGCTCGTCGGCGGCGTGATCGCAAATGAAAACGCACCGCAGATCTCCGGCTTCTTGAAGACCCCGACTTCGGTGGAGGTACATACCGGCGATCCGAACGAGGACACGCAGTATTTTAAGTCCAACTATAAGACGCTTGCCGAGCTGATGGCGGCGGGCCGCGAAAAGGCGGAGGAAGCCATGGCGGAGGGCATCGTGCTTCTGCGGAACGAAAACAACGCGCTTCCGCTCAAAGAGGGCGAGCGCAAGATCGGATTCTTCGGCATTTCGTCCATCGACCCGGTCTACGGCGGCACGGGAAGCGGCAACGTCGATACGTCGAGCGCTCCGTCGTGGAAGACCGCGTTTGAACGCAACGGTCTGTTCACGGTCAACGAGGACCTTTGGAACTGGTATTCTGCGCCCGAACAGGAAGTCTATAAGCGCACGACCGGTCAGACCGGTCCCGGCGTCACCGGCGCAAAGAGCATCGGCGAAGCCCCGTGGGATGTCATCAAGAGCGCAAATGGTGCGAGCTTCGGTAAGTATGGCGACGCCGCGATCGTCGTGATCTCCCGCCTCGGCGGTGAGGGCAGCGATATGCCGCGCGGCACACTGGCTTTAAGTCAGTTGGACGACGTGGACGGCGCCTTGGGCGATACTGTAAACGGCGACTATCTGAAGCTGTCTCCGAAGGAACAGGCCATGCTGGCGGGTCTGAAGGCCGAAAAGGATGCCGGCACGATCAAAAAGATCGTCGTGCTCCTCAACTTTGCAAATCAGGTCGAGGCCGACTTCATCGACAATGAAGCCTACGGCATCGACGCCGCGCTGTGGATCGGCACGCCCGGTCAGGTCGGCATGTATGCGGTTGCAGATGTCCTCGCGGGCAACGTGAACCCGTCCGGTCGTCTGTCTGCGACATTCTGGCGCTCGCATGAGCAGAACCCTGCGCTCGCCAACTTCGGCGTAACGCCGTATGCCGGTGCGGACAATGTGATCAATGCCGACGGTTCGCCGCAGCAGGATCGCTACTATGTCGTCTATCAGGAAGGCATCTATGTCGGCTATCGCTACACCGAGAGCCGGTATGAAGATTACGTCATGAATACCCCGAACGTCGGCGCGTTCGATTACGCCAAGACTGTTTCGTTCCCGTTCGGCTTCGGCAAGTCCTATTCGACGTTCGATTATTCCGATTATAAAGTTGAAAAGAGCGGCGACGGCGCGAACACGGTCTACAACGTTTCCGTCACCGTCACCAACAGCGGCGAAGCCGCGGGCAAGGAGACCGTGCAGATCTATCTCCAAAAGCCCTACGGCGAATACAACAAGGCAAACGGCGTCGAAGCGGCTTCCTGTGAGCTTGTCGGCTTTGCCAAGACGAAGATCCTGAACCCGGGCGAAAGCGAAACGCTGACGATTCCGGTGAGCGAGCGGCAGTTTGCGGCGTATGACGCGAACAACGCAAACACCTACGTCATCGTGGACGGCGACTACTATCTGACCGCCGCGAAGGACGCACATGACGCGGTGAACAACTTCCTTGCCAAGAAGGG
>CAMHJE010000174.1:0-4659 GCA_946185305.1 uncultured Clostridia bacterium
GGCTATACAATCGTGCATTGTGATCCGTCGCCGAGCGCGGCGGAGGTTTTGCCGGACGGGACCGGGCGCAGCGATAAGAAAAAGTGCGTGCTGCCCGCCGTGCTGCACGATGCGCTTGTGCGGCTGAATCCTTCGATCCCGCAGGAAAAGTTGGCGGAGATCGAAAAGGACCTCAACCGCGATTTTTCGGGCGCGGATCTGGTGACGACGAATTACAAATATTACAATCAGATCCGAAACGGCATACCGGTATCGTTTCGCAGGAATGGCAAAGAGGACTTTGATTTTGTGCGGCTTGTGGACTATGCGCAGCCGGAGAACAACACGTTTACGGCGGTTTCGCAGATGTGGATTCGCGGCAAGCAATACTGGCATCGCCCGGACGTGCTGATCTTTGTGAACGGGCTGCCGATGATCTTTATCGAGTTGAAAAACAGCATTGTCAAGGTAGAGGAAGCGTATAACGGCAATCTGAAACGGTACCTCGCGGATGTGCCGAACCTGTTTGCGCTGAACCAGGTTTGCGTACTCAGCAACGGACTTGAAACGCGGCTCGGCGCATTCAACGCGGGCTACAATCATTTCTTTGAATGGCTGAAGGTTGATTCCGAAAAGGAACGTCCGGATCGCAAGGCGATTCACAGCGCAAGCACCGTCGGAGAAAGCTCCGTGCGGTATTTTGTGGATGGTTTTCTTCATAAAGCGCATCTTATTGATTATATTGAAAACTTCATCATGTTCCGGAATCAGCGGGACAAGATCGTTGCCAAGAACCACCAATTTCTCGGCGTGAACAATCTGATGGAATCGGTCAGAAACCGAAAGGAACTGAACGGAAAGCTCGGCGTATTCTGGCATACGCAGGGATCGGGCAAGTCGTTTTCGATGGTGTTCTTTGTACGCAAGGTGCGGCGGAAGATCGCGGGGAACTTCACGTTCCTTGTCATCACGGATCGGGAGGATTTGGACGAGCAGATCCACAAGAATTTTGTGAAAACCGAGGTCATCGGACCCAAGGATGAATGTCAGCCGAAAAACGGGCAGCAGCTGCGCGAATATCTCCAGACCAATAAGCCGATCGTCTTTACATTGATTCACAAATTCCGCTATGACAAGGGGAAGAAATACCCAGTGCTTTCCACGCGGGATGATATTTTGGTGCTTGTGGACGAAGCGCACCGGACGCAGTATAAGGATTTGGCGGAAAACATGCGCACGGCGCTTCCGAACGCCAACTATATCGCGTTTACCGGTACGCCGCTGCTCGGCAGCAAGCGATTGACGAATCAATGGTTCGGCAACTATGTTTCCGAATACAATTTTGCACAATCCGTGGAGGATGGCTCTACGGTGCCGCTGTTCTACTCGCGCCGCGTGCCGGAGGTCTGGCTCCAGAACGATTTTTTGGATGATGATGTGGTGGACATCATCGAAGACGAGAATCTTAACGATGATGAAACGCGGCTATTGGAAAACTCGTCCTCGCGTATTTTGGAAGTGATCAAGCGCGAAGATCGGCTCGATAAAATCGCGCAGGACATCGCGCAGCACTTTCCGCGAAGGGGATTTCTCGGCAAAGGCTTGGTCGTTTCGGTTGACAAATACACAACCGTCAAAATGTACGACAAGGTGCAGCATTACTGGGGAATCGAAAAGCAGAAGATTATGCAGGAGCGCAACGCCGCTCCAACGAAGGAACAGCGGGATGAGCTGACGCGGATTCTGAACTACATGAACCGCGTGGATATGGCGGTAATTGTTTCCGAAGAAGCGGATGAAATCGAGAAATTTCAAAAACAGGGTTTGGACATCGCCGTGCATCGGCAGAAAATGAACGCAATTACGCCGGAGGGATTGGATATCGAGGATCGGTTCAAGGATCCAAACGATCCCTTACAGTTGGTATTCGTCTGCGCGATGTGGCTGACCGGCTTTGATGTGGAGAACCTTTCGACGCTGTATCTGGACAAGCCGATGAAAGGGCATACGCTGATGCAAGCGATCGCCCGCGCCAACCGCACGTATGAGAACAAGCCCTGCGGGATCATTGTCGACTACGTCAACGTGTTCAAGTATATGCAGCGCGCGCTGACAGACTATGCCTCCGGCGACGACGGCACAGAATTCCCTGCAAAGGATATCGATCGACTGATTGAATTGATCGATCAAAAGATCGAGGCGGACCGGTTCCTGATCGGTCTCGGAATTGATCTGGAGGCGATCATTGCAGATTCGAACACGCTTGACCGTCTGGATGATCTTCGTGCCGCATACGATACGATCCTTGCAAACGATGAAAACAAAGACAAGTTCAAGGTAATTCTAAACACATTGATGAATCTTTACGAGGCATCTCGCCCCGAGATCTTTGAAAAGGGTTGGAGCAACGGCAAATTCTCCCCGCTCACATATTTGTATGGGTTATTCTGCCATACGATCAATGACGAGAAGATCGCGCGGGCGCGTCTGCGCATGGCGCAGGTACTGGATACCAGCGTGCTGTCACAGCAAGCCGAGGACAATGGCGACGGTATTGTGATTCATCAGGGGAAGGTCATAGACCTGTCGAAGATCAATGTCGAAGATTTGAAAAAGGAGATCAAGCAGGCGCAATACAAGGCAATTGAAATCGATGATCTGCGCACATACCTTGAGCAGGCGCTTGCACAGATGCTCGCAAAGAATTGCACGCGGCAGCAATTCTCACAACGGTTTAAAAACATTATTGATCGGTACAATGCCGGCGGATCGGAAAATGAAGATTACTATGAGCAGTTGCTTCAGCTCATTGAGGATTTAAAAGCGGAACAGAAGCGTCCGGAAGCCGAAGGATTAACAGAGGAAGAACTGGAAATATTCGACCTGTTGATCGCCGGCAAGAAACTGACGCGCGCGGAGGAACAGACAGTAAAGCTTTCCGCCAAGAATCTTTTCAAAAAGCTAACCGAGGAAAAGCAAACGCTGCTCGTTGTCGATTGGTACAAGGACGAACAGCCCAAAGCGAAAGTGAAAGCAGCTATCGAACATTCATTGGATCATGACCTGCCTAACAGCTATGATAAGGAATCTTTTGACAGCAAGATCGATCTGCTTTTGAATCACTTTATCGATATGGCGGTTCAGGGCTACGGCTGGGTTGCGGCGTGAGTAAGCTTCACAAGATCTATGATTCCCATCATAAATCGTGAGATATAATGTTGGAACTAGTATTCTTGCCAATCTAAAGAGAGTCAGTAGTGGAAGTTATGTGCAAATAAACCCTCTCATGCCCATTTTGCGGATGAAAGAACCATGTTCCATATGTCAAGACTTTCGCTCAGCAGCTCTCTGCGAGCATAAAGGTTTAAATAATAAAGCTTCCGGTCGTATTTAATCACATAGGATTCTCCGTACATGTCGGTGCCCTGTGATGCATATTCATAGCTGAACCCCTCTGTCTTTTCACCTCCGACACTTTTCTCAGCGAATCTGTTCAGAAGGTATCCATACATCTGCATAGGCTTCCGAATGCTTGCTTCCATCTTTTTTGCTGCGTCTTTAGCACTAACCAGAAAAGAGAATATGCCTCCGATAGGTTTGGCGCCAATGGAAATCAAAATATGCCGCTCCGGATCAGACAGACATTCGCCTGTACTGCCATCGAAGAACTGCATATTGCTTTTTTCTACACTGTCCATTATATGGAATCCGTCAGGATATGACAGCGTCAATTTGTCTCCTATCATTACCGTATTCATCATACTTCTTGTTTCTCCATTCTATAGTATTAGATATCGTATAAGCGGGATTAAGCTCGTTTACTGATCTTTCTTGAGGCCAAGCGCTATCAGGTCAGGCTTCGCCTCCTGAAAGGGCTTTATAGGCATCGATCACCACAACCGTAGCAATTCAGCGTCATTTCACCATGGTCATATACTGATTATGCAGATGGTTGATTTCTTCCCTGATTTGAATATAGGTTTGCTTTATACTCTGGTTTTCAGAAACATACAGGTAATCCTCTGATTGCACGAGCTTCATCAGCATTCGCTTTCCCTCATATTCTTTAACCACTTTTTTAGCATATTCTTTAATCTCTTCTTTAGCTTCATCGAATGCTGTTCTGGTTTTCATGATTGTCAGATAATGATTCAGAAAATCCAAATATTTTCCGTCAGCTTCTCTGAACCTGCATAATTCCTTTAACTGCAGATAGTGGGAATAAATCCCCCGTGCCATATGCTGTGGCCAGTATGGGACCTGGTCAGGATCCGATGATAAACCATAATCAAAAGGCGTTTTCATGGAACCATCGCATAATGCAAACCTTCTTCTGTAACTGTTTTTTATGATATTGTCAATGTCGGGCCAGGTTTTTGTATATACAGAAAAATCATCAAATAATATGCTTCTTAGTACGTCTTCGTTTGTTGAGACATCATTTACTTTTGTGATGGAAACCCAATAAGGATACTGACCGTCCATGCTGCCCAGAAGGAGAAGCTGATCATCAGGAAGATATGCAAACTCGACAATTCTTGTGTTTGCAAGGTTCTGCTTATATCTTGGTTTGACTTCTCCATATTCCCTGACAAGGTTTAATGAACTAACTTTGTGGCTATTATTGTGATTGCGGTTTCTGAATATTGTCATATCATTCACTTTCCCTTTTATGTTGAC
>CAMHJE010000175.1:0-4591 GCA_946185305.1 uncultured Clostridia bacterium
TGACCGCCTTGACCGCAGGTGAAATGCACCACGCGCCGGAACCCGCCCCAAAGGAGCCTGCGGCATATCGCCCGGTGGAACGGCTTGTGGAGGGCGAAATGTCCGCGTACCGCGCGATCTATCCGCTGCTTGCGGTGCTGCTTGGACTGGTGATGATCGGCTTTCTGCTGGTGACCGTATTTGAGCTGCCCGCGTTCGGCGCGGCCGATAATCCCGCGAACAACGAGGTCGTGGAGCGATATGTGCGGGACGGCATGACGGAGACCGGCGCGGTCAATATTGTCGCGGGCGTGATCCTCGATTACCGTGCGTTCGATACGCTCGGCGAATCGCATGTCCTGTTCACGGCGCTGACCGCCGTGCTGATCCTGCTGCTGACCGTCGATCACCGGTTCGACGGCATCACGATCGAGCCGGAGCTGGATCTGCTGCGCCGCGACGGTATCGTGACGACGACGGCTAAGGTACTGGTGCCGATCATTGTGCTGTTCGGCGTCTATGTGATCCTGAACGGCCATCTCGGACCGGGCGGCGGCTTTTCCGGCGGCGCGATCATCGGCGCGGGGCTGATCCTGTACGCCATCGCGTTCGGGTTCGACCGGCTCGAACGGTATCTGCACTTCGATTCGTTCCGCGTGATCTGCCTTTGCGCGCTGTCGTTTTACAGCCTGTCCAAGTGCTACTCGTTCTTCTGCGGCGCAAACGGCCTTCACACGATCTTTTCGCCGGGCACGCCGGGACGCATCCTGTCGGCGGGGCTGATCCTGCCGCTGAACGTCGCGGTCGGCGTCGTCGTGGCCTGCACGATGTACGGCCTGTATTCGATCTTCAAAAGGGGGAAGCTGTGATGCAAGCGTTTTTCGAACAGCTTTGGAATGTGCGCGTGTCGGTCGCGGCGGTGATCCTGTTCGCCGTCGGCTTCGTCACGCTGCTGCTGCACCGCAATATCCTCAAAAAGATTATCGGCCTGAACATCATGGACACGGCTTCCTATCTGCTGCTGACCTCGCTCGGCTTTATCGAGGGACGGCTCTCCCCAATCGTGCAGGGCGGGAACACCGATCCGGCGCTGTACGTGAACCCGCTGCCCGCAGGACTGGTACTCACCGGCATCGTCGTGTCCGTTTCGGTCACGGCGGTCATGCTTGCGCTGACGATCCGGCTCTACGTGCGCTATCACAGCTTGAACATGGACGAAATCTACGCGATGGCGCGGAAGGAACATGGGGTGGAGTAGGATGGAGCTTGTCACGAATTTCCCGCTGTTTTCCATCGTCCTGTGCCTTTTATGCGCCGTGGCCAGCTCGCTGCTGCCCGGCAAATGGGCAAGGCGGCTGTCGCTCGGCTTATGCGCCCTCGTCGGCGCGGGCGCGCTCGCGCTGCTGCTTTACGGCATCCGCACCGGCGTCGAGACCGAGTATCTCATGGGGCATTACCCGCATCCGTGGGGCAACGAGCTGCGGTTCGGGATTTTGGAGCCGCTGCTGGTGCTTGCGTTTTCGGTCGTGATGCTGCTCTGTCTGCTCGGCGGAAAGAAGCAGCTTGCAGACGACCTTGAGCCTAAGAAGGCGCATCTTTATTACGTGATGAGCGATCTGGTGCTCGTTGCGCTCGTCGCGCTGACGTACACGAACGATATCTTCACGGGGTATGTGTTCATCGAAATCTGCACGATCGCGTCCTGCGGGCTTTTGATGATCCGGCAGATCGGGCGCACCACGCTTGCGGCGATGCGCTATATGATCTTTTCGCTGATCGGCTCCGGTCTGTTTTTGCTCGGCGTGATCCTGCTGTATGCGATCACCGGGCAGCTGCTGATGCCGAACCTGCAGGAAGCGATTGCGAACCTTGCGGCAAGCGGACAGTACCGCACCGTGCTGCTGACCGGCATGAGCCTGATCACGGTCGGTCTCGGCATCAAGAGCGGTCTGTTTCCGTTCCATTTCTGGATGCCCGATACCTACGGCTATGCCACGCCGGCCTCCGGCGGCATCCTGTCCGGCCTTGTGTCGAAGGGGTATATCTTCTTTTTGATCAAGGTGATTTTCTGCGTGTTCGGCGCCGATGTATTCTATCGTAGCGGCGTATCGAACATCCTTTACGTGTTCGGCGCGGCGGGCGTGGTCGTCGGCAGCATCAGCGCCGCGCGGGAAAAGGACATGTTCCGCATGATCGCGTATTCGTCGGCGGCGCAGATCGGCTATATCTATATGGGCGTCGGCCTGTCGCCGAGCCTGGGCTGCCTTGCGGCCGTGTTCCATATCCTCACGCACGCATTCACCAAGCCGATGCTGTTCCTCTCCGCCGCGCAGCTTTCCGACGCCGCCGAGGGCCGCACGCGCCGTGAATGGATCGGCGCGGCGCACCGGAACCGCGTGGCGGGGTTTGCGTTCGCGGTCGGCGCGTTCTCGATGATCGGCATTCCGCTGACGATGGGGTTTGTCAGCAAATACCGGTTCGGCCTTGCCGCGTTCGAACGGACGACGCTGCTGGTGCCGACGCTTGTGGTTTTGGCGATCAGCACCGTGCTGAATACGCTGTACTTTGCCCGCGCGGCCGTGCAGATCTATATGCCGGACGAAGCGGAGCGCCCGAACCTGCCGATGCGGTCGCAGCCGCTGTATGCGCTGTCGGCGGCGGCCTTTATGGTGTTGAACATTGCCTGCGGCGTGGCCGCAGAACCGTTGGTTACTTTACTGGAAAGCGGCTTAATGCTGCTGTAAGGAGCAACTATGAATCAGATTCTTCTTTGTGCGTTACTTCTCGTACCGGCGGCGGGCGGCATTGCGCTTTCCCTGCTGCAAAAGGCCCCGAAAAAGACGGCGGACACGGTCTTTATCGCATCGTTGCTTTTGGAAGCGGCGCTGACGCTGTGGTATCTGTTTATGCCGGACGCCGCCGTGCGGCTGTTTGCCATGACCGATACGCTTGTCGTTTCGCTCTCGACCGACGCGGTCAGCCGCATCTTCTTAGCCGTCGGCGCGTTCGGCTTTCTGCCTGCGGGCATTTATGCGACGCGCTATATGGCACACTCCGAACGGCAGGCGAGCTTTTATGCGTTCATGCTGTTCTCGCTTGCGGCGCTCGTCGGCATGGATATTTCACAGAACCTGATCACGATGTATCTGTTCTTCGAGTGCGCCACGCTGCTGTCGATGCCGCTGGTGCTGCATGACCGCACCGAGGAATCCATCCGCGCGGCGTTAAAGTACCTGTTCTATTCCATCGCGGGCGCGTTTTTGGCGCTGCTTGCGATCTTCACGGTGGCGGCGTATGCGGATACGCTGAACTTCACCCCCGGCGGCGTGCTGCGCGCCTCGGCGGGCGCGTACCGGACGCTGCTCGAAATCGTCGTATTCTTAGGCGTGATCGGCTTTGGCGCCAAGGCCGGTATGTACCCGCTGCACGGCTGGCTGCCGACCGCGCACCCTGTCGCGCCAGCGCCCGCATCGGCCGTCCTGTCCGCAATCATTGCCAAGGCCGGCGTACTGGCGATCTTCCGGCTTGTGTTCTACATCGTCGGCGCGGACTTTCTGCGCGGTTCGTGGGTGCAGATCGCGTGGCTGTGCCTTGCGCTTTTGACCGTGTTCATGGGCTCGATGATGGCGTATCGGGAGGACGTGTTCAAAAAGCGGCTTGCGTATTCGTCAGTCAGTCAGATTTCCTATGTGCTTGTCGGCCTGTTTACGATGACGCCGGACGGCGTGACGGGCGGCCTTCTGCACGTTATGTTCCATGCCTGCATCAAGATCTGCTTGTTCCTGGTCGCGGGCTCGGTGATCGTCAACCTCCATAAAACGCGCGTGTCCGAGCTGAAGGGCCTCGGCAAGCAGATGCCGGTGACGCTGTGGGCGTTCACGATTGCTTCGCTGGGCTTGATCGGTATTCCGCCTGCGTCGGGCTTTGTCAGCAAATGGTATCTGGCGCTCGGCGCGCTCGATTCCGGCCTGCCGGTGCTGAACTGGCTTGCGCCGGTCGTGCTGCTCGTTTCGGCGCTGCTCACCGCGGCGTATCTGCTGCCCGTCACGATCAACGGCTTCTTCCCCGGCAGGGACTTTGCCGCGCCTGCCCGCACCGATGAGGGGACGGCGGTCATGTGGGCGCCGATTGCCGTGCTTGCCGCCGTATCGCTGCTGCTCGGCGTGTTCGCGGGGCCGCTTGTCGATTGGGTCCGCGGCATTGCCGCCGCTTTGGTATAGGGGGACGCATGAATCCGCTGCTGTTATTGATCACAATTCTGCTGCCGTTTATTGCGGGCATTGTGATCTACCTGTCGCCGCTGCGATCCTATAAGGCGCTCACGGGCGTGACGCTGGCAGTGACGGTGCTGACCTCCGCGCTCGCATGGACGGCGCTGCTCGCGGGCGTGCCGGAGGCGCTTACGGCGATCCGCTTTGCGCCGAACCTGGCGCTGCTGTTCCGGCTCGACGGGCTCGGGCGGTTTTTCGTCGGCGTCGTGGCGACGCTGTGGCCGCTCACGGTGCTGTATGCCTGTTCGTACATGGAGCGCGAAAAACACCTCAACATGTTCTTCGGCTTCTTTCTGGAGGCCTACGGCGCAACGCTCGGCGTGGCGATGGCGGGCAACCTG
>CAMHJE010000176.1:0-4563 GCA_946185305.1 uncultured Clostridia bacterium
CGCCGCGGCGAGCATAACGGTGCGGCCCTGCTCCTGATAGCGCAGGGCGAGCTTGCCGATGGTGGTGGTCTTGCCGACGCCGTTGACGCCGACGATCAGCACCGCGCAGGGGCCGTTGTCCGCCAGAAAATCCGTATCGTGGCGCACGGTGTCCGCGATCAGCCCGACAAGCGCGGTCTTGGCCTCGTCGCGCGCGGTCAGCTTGTCGCGCCGGACGGCGGTCTTCAATTCGTCCAGCAGCTTTTCGGCGGTGTCAAATTCCTTTCCTTCTGTTTCAATGGGTTCGATGCCCATATCGGCCAGGATCATGGCTTCTTCCAATTCGTCGTAGAACGCATCGTCGATGCGCTCCGCGCCGAACAGACCCGCAAACCAGCTGCCGGTCTTGCCGAGGCCCTCTTTTAATTTGGTAAACCAGCTTTTCTTATTTTCCATGTTCAAATCTCCTTTTGTGCAAACCGGCGCTGCATCTCCGCAAGATCATACGCGAGGAAATACGGCTCCAGCGCCGGGTACATGGCTTTCATCTTGGCCGCGGACGCAAACACGACATCGCAGCCCCGGTCGTCGTAGACGGACAGGATGCAGTCGTTCGCAAACGAAACCAGCCCGATTTCGTGCGCACCGCGCTCCGTGATCTGCCGATGCAGCAGTTCCATGCCGGGAATCGGCTTTCCGTCCGCATAGCAGACGACGCGGTTGCGCCGGATGCGGTCGGCCTCGTCGCTGCCCGGCTCGGCATAGGTCGAGAGGTCGCGCACAACGACATGCCGCCAGCGCGCCTGACAATCGAGCAAAAACGCCAGCTGCTCGCGCTCATCCCGCAGGATGCGGCGGTTTTCGGCCTCGTTGCCCTCTATGGTGTTCTCCGGCGCGCCGCTTATGCAGTAGTCGGTCAGCTGCACCGAGAACAGAAACGCGTCCGGCCCGTTCGGGAACAGAAGACGGTATATCTCCCTTGCGCGGGCGAATGCCGTCCGACGAAACGCCCTGCCGCTGCCCGCGCCGAGCGCACAGCGCAGCGCGTAGGGATGGTTGTAAAAATACGGCTGCAGGTATGGAAAATCCGGACTTGTGATCAGCGTCGCAATCGACTTGTCCGCGCTCATGCGTCCTCCCCGAACCGTGCGGACACGATGCTGCTGACGCCTTTTTCCTCCATCGCCACGCCGTAAAGCGTGTCGCAAACCTCCATGCTGCCCTTGCGGTGCGTGATGATGATGAACTGCGTTTCGTCCGAATAGCGCGTCAGATACTCCGCAAACTTCGAAACGTTCTCCTCATCGAGCGAGGTTTCGATCTCGTCGAGCACGCAGAACGCAGGCGCCTTGATCCGAAGCATCGCAAACAGCAGCGCGATCGCGGTCAAGGCGCGTTCGCCGCCGGAGAGCAGGGACAAAAGCTGCAGCTTCTTTCCCGGCGGCTGCGCGATAATGTCGATATCGCAGTTCAATACGTCGTTTTTGTCGGTGAGGCGCAGCTCGGCCTGTCCGCCGCCGAACAGCTGCACGAACACGTCGCGGAAGTTCTCCTGAATCTTCTGGAACTCCGCGGAGAACGTCTGCTCCATCTGCCGGGTGATCTGCCCGATCAGCGTATACAGATCGGCCTTTGCCTTTTCCAGATCGCCGTACTGCGTGTGCAGCGTTTCGTATCGCTCGGACACCGTGCGGTAATCCTCGATGGACGACACGTTGATATCGCCGAGCGCGCGGATCTCCGCTTTCAATTCCGCAATGCGCGCGTTCGTCGCCGCAATCGGGATCTCCCGGCGCAGCGGCAGCGCGTTGTCGTAGGTCAGCTCATAGTCGTTGAAGATGCGGTCGGCATACTGACGGCACTCGGCCTCGATACGGTCGATGGCCAGCTCGCTCTTGTGCTTGCGCTCCCCGGCCTGCCGGTAGCTTTCGGCAATGCTGTCGCGCTGCTGCCGGTATTGGGACAGCGATTCGCTCGCCTGCCGCCGCTCGTCCTCGAGCCGCTTCTGCTCGGTCTTGGCGGCCTCCAAAGCGTCCTTTTCGCCCGCAATGCCCTTTTCCATTTCGGCAAGGCGTTCGTTGGCGCCGTCGATGCGCTCGCGCAGGGCGTTCAATTCGAGAGCAAACGATTCGATCCGCTGCTCATGCAGCGCCTGATCGCGCAGCAGCCGGTGCCGTTCGGCCTCGCGCGCATCGTCCTCCTTGCGCAGCTCGGCACGCTTGATCTTGATCTCCGTCAAGGCTTCGTTCGCCGTTTCACGCGCGGCGCGAAGCCCGGTCAGCTCCTTCGTCCACGCGATGATCTCGGCGCGGGAGGTCGTGTTGTTCTTTTCGATATCGCGCTGCATCGTGGCGCTCGCCGTCCGACGCGTTTCGATATCCCGCAGGCTGTCCGCAATGTCCGTGCGCTCGTCCAGGAGGTCGGACAGCGCCTGCTTGGCGTCATGCAGATCGCGCAGGATGATTTCATGCTGCTCGTTCTGCTTCACGATCGCCAGCTCGTCCGCGTGGCTCTCGTCGGTAAACGCCTGGATCTGCGTATCGGCAAGGAGAATCTTTTTGGCCAGCTCGTCGATGGCCTGCTGCTTTTCCTTTACCGTGTCCTCGGCTTTCTTGCGCTGCGCCGCGATCTCCTCGATCTCGCGCTCGCGGCCGAGCAGCGAATAGCTCGCCTTTTTGACGCTGCCGCCGGTCATCGTGCCGCCGGTCGCCAAAAAGTCGCCGAGCAGCGTCGCAATGTGGAACGCGTTCTTCGACTGCTTTTTCAGCGCGATCCCGCTGTCCAGATCCTTCACGATCACGGTGCGGCCCAGAAGGTATTCCGCCACAACGTCTACCTTCGGGTCGCAGTCAACCAATTCGCTGCCCAGTCCCACGACGCCGGGGTACGACAAAAACCGCCGTTCCCTGTCGTTCAGGGGGTTCGGCGTCAGCATCGACAGCGGCAGCAGCGTGACCCTGCCGAGGTCGTGACGCCGCGCATACTCGATCACGCGCTTGCCGTCCTCCGCGGTGTTCGTGACGATGTTCTGCATCGCCCCGCCGAGGCTCATGCCGATGGCCGTTTCATATTCCTTGGGCACGCGCAAAAGCTCCGCCACGGGGCCGATGATGCAGCGTCCCAAATTTTCGTCCTGATCCGCCGCCTGCATCACGCTGCGCACGCTGTTCTGGTAGCCCTCGTGCGAGCGCATCATATCCCGCAGGACATGCTCGCGGCTCGACAGCGCGCCCGCGTTCTGCTCGGCCAATCGCAGCTCGGCCTGCAACGCAAGGTGATCGGATTCGAGCGCATAGCGGTTGTGCTTCGCTTCCTTGATCGCCGTGAGGTGCTCGTTGTGCTTTTCCTGCACGGCGCGCTGCTTTTCGTCCGCTTCGGCGCGCTCGGCTTCGAGCGCATCGACCTTGTGTCTTGCTTCGGCCTCCTCGCCGTCCAGCGCGGCAAGGCGCGTCTTTAGGGACGCGGTCATGGTTTCAAAGCGGCTTAGGTCGCTCTTGGCGTCCGCAAGGCGGTTCATCGCCTCCATCATCGCGTTCTTCGCCGTCTCCACGGCGGCTTCGCGCTCGGCAATCTTCGCGTCCGCTTCGGCCAGCGCCGCGCTCTGGCGCTCGATCTCGGCGTCCATATCGAGGCGGCTTTGGAACGCCGTCTCGTCCAGTTCGGTCGTTTTGGCCTGCTCGGCAAGCGCGGCGACCTCGGCAGTCAGCGCGTCCCGTTCCTTGGTGACGCGCTCGATCTCCTTTTGCGCATGGTCGCGGCGCTCGATCAAGAGGTTGCTTTCCCCGACGTGCGCCTCCACGCCGGAGAGCATGTCGATCAGTGTTTTCTGCTGCGCGGCCAGCTGATCGTCGAGCCCGCGCACCGCGGCTTCCAAGGCGTAGGACTGCTCGGAAAGGCGCTTGTCGTTTTCGGCGTTGACAAGCAGCTCATGCTCCAGTTCCGAAACCGTTTCGCGCAGGGTCGCCAGCCGCTCCTTCTGCCGGTCGGTCTGGTAGAGGAACATGTTCACGTCAAGGTCTTTGAGTTCCTCGCGCAGCTTCAAAAACGTCCGCGCCGTCGCGCTCTGCTCCTCCAGGGGGCCGAGCCGCGCTTCGAGCTCGTTCAGAAGATCGAGGAGGCGCTCCATGTTCTTTTCGGTCGCCTCTAACTTCCGCTCGGCTTCCTCCTTGCGCGCACGGTACCGCGTAACGCCCGCCGCCTCCTCCAAGGCGATACGGCGGTCGCTCGATTTATTGGACAGGATCTCATCGACCTTGCCCTGCGATATGATCGAATAGCCGTCCTTGCCGATGCCGGTGTCCCGGAACAGCTCCAATATGTCCTTCAGACGGCAGCCCTTGCCGTTCAAAAGGTATTCGCTCTCGCCGGAGCGATACATGCGGCGCGTCACCACGACTTCTTCAAAGTCCGTCGGCAGCAGGTGATCGCTGTTGTCGAAGGTCAGCGTGACCTCGCACATCGACTGCGCGCGGCGCGTCTGCGTGCCGTTGAAGATCACGTCCTCCATCTTCGTGCCGCGCAGCGCCCTTGCGCTCTGCTCGCCGAGCACCCAGCGCACCGCGTCGGAAATATTGCTCTTGCCGC
>CAMHJE010000177.1:0-4554 GCA_946185305.1 uncultured Clostridia bacterium
AAGACGCCAGCATATTGTCCATACGGGTGATATTGCCGTATACATCGTTGCCGAGCTCAAAATAATGGGAAAGAGTACCCTGCATTCGCATACGGAATTTTTCTCCGATACTGTCATATGAAACATACAGATCAAAGCCCATATAGCTGCCGATCAGACTTTCCTTACCGGAGGTCTTAGCCATGCACGCCGCCAGGATTGCCGTGCCGGCCTCCTTCTTTTCCTCTGCACCGTAATAGGTTCCGGAAACCGTCATGCCGGCAAAGCCGTCGACCTTGTGCTGCTCATACAACGCCTTATCCAGTTCGCATCCTGCAATGTTTTCCTCCGTCAGCCGGATGTTCTGGGGAACTTCCTTTAAGAGTTTATTTTCCAGGGAGTAGCGCATGGAAAGGTAGTTGGATTTCAGAAGCTTCAGTTTGGATACCTGTACCTCTAAATCCATTTTCTCCTTGATATGCGGATTACCGGTGGCCAATGCTTTGACTTCGGCGTACGACAACGCGGTTTCGTCTACATCCTCGCAGGAGCGAGCAGGAGACTTCGATGTCATGATTTGTCCGATAAACTTCTGCTTGGCTTCAATCGTCTGCCACATATAGGCGTCGAAGGTGTTTTCGGTGACATACCGGAAGATCTCCACTTTCGGGTTATCGTTGCCCTGACGTAAAATGCGTCCCTCGCGCTGCTCGATATCGCTCGGCCTCCAGGGTATATCCAGATGGTGCAGAGCAATCAGGCGCTGCTGCACGTTCGTGCCGGCGCCCATCTTGGCGGTGGAACCGAGCAGGATCCGCACCTTGCCGGAGCGGACGTTCGCAAAGAGGTCGGCTTTGCGCGTCTCGGTATTGGCATCGTGGACAAAGGCGATCTCATTCTCCGGCACGCCGCGCTCGATCAGCTTCGTGCGTAGATCGTCATATACGTTGAAATTGCCGTCCTTGTGCGGGGTGGAGAGATCACAGAAAACAAGCTGCGCCGATTTCTGCTCTTTCGATTCGTCCCATATTTTGAAAATGTTCTCCGCACAGGTGTTGACCTTGCTGGCCGGATCATCGGGGAGCAGCGGATTATTCAACCGCTGATCGAGGGCAAGCTTGCGTCCGTCGTTGGTGATCTTCAACATGTTGTCCTCATACGGCTTAACGAATCCCTTTCGCACCTTTTCGGCACGGTCCGCAAAGGAGGATACCATTTCCCGCTGAAACTCGCTGGGCTTTAACGCTTCGTTGTGGTATTCCACCTCCGGCACCGGGAGCTTTAACATATCCGCCGTCTGTACGTCGGCAATATCCTTGAACATGGAAATCAGTTCCGGCAGGTTAAAGAACTTGGCAAAGCGGGTCTTTGCCCGGTATCCGGTGCCTTCCGGCGCAAGCTCAATCGCCGTCACCGTTTCCCCGAACGTGGACGCCCAGGCGTCGAAGTGCTGCAGGTGCATTTCAAGCAGACGGTTGTACTGGAGATACCGCTGCATGGTATACATCTCGGTCATGGAGTTGCTGATCGGGGTGCCCGTAGCAAACACCACGCCGTGGCTGTCGGTGATCTCGTCAAGGTAGCGGCACTTCATATATAGGTCGGAACTCTTCTGCGCTTCGGTCTGTGAAATGCCCGCAACGTTACGCATCTTCGTGTACAAAAACAGGTTCTTGTAATAATGTGCTTCGTCAACGAACAATCTGTCAACGCCGAGCTCTTCAAAGGTGACGACGTCGTCCTTACGGGTCTGATCGTTCAGCCGCTGGAGTTTGGTTTCGAGCCCGCGCTTCGTCTTTTCCATCTGCTTGATCGAAAGATAGTTTCCAGCCTCGGCTTCCAGGGCTTCGATCCCTGCGGTGATCTCGTCGATCTGCTCCTGGATCGTCTGCTTCTGCCGTTCCATGGACAACGGGATCTTTTCAAACTGCGAGTGACCGATGATTACAGCGTCGTAATCGCCGGTCGCAATGCGGCTGCAGAACTTTCGCCGGTTCTGTTTTTCAAAGTCTTTCTTGGTCGCAACAAGAATGTTCGCGGAAGGATACAGCTGCAGAAACTCGCTTGCCCACTGTTCGGTCAGGTGATTCGGCACGACGAACAGGGATTTGTGGCACAGCCCGAGACGTTTCAGCTCCATAGCCGCAGCGGTCATTTCAAACGTCTTGCCCGCACCGACGACATGTGCCAGCAGCGTGTTCCCGCCATACAGGATCCGTGCAATCGCATTGACCTGATGCAGCCTTAGTGTAATCTCCGGGTTCATACCGGGGAATACCAGATGGCTGCCGTCGTACTCCCGCGGTCGTGTGCTGTTGAACCGGTCGTTGTACATGGTCACCAGCCGGTCCCGACGCTGTGGGTCTTTCCATAGCCATTCGCGGAACGCATCCTGCAGCAGCGTTTGTTTCTGCTGGGCAAGGATTGTCTGCTGCATATTCAAAACCCGCTTTTCCTTGCCGTCGTCGTCGGTAACGGTATCATAGATACGAACGTCTTTGAGGTTCAGCGTGTCTTCCATGATTTCATACGCATTGATCCGCTTGGTGCCGTAGGTCACGGTTGCCGTGACATTGTACGGATCGGTGTTCTTGCCCTCGATCCGCCATTCGCCGGTGAGGTTGAAATAATGCACTTTCAGATACCGCTGTGCGCGCCATCCGGGCTGCAGCGTTTCCAGGATAAACGCTTTGACATCCTCCTCCGGAATCCATGTAGAGCCGAGCCGCACACTGATCTCGGAAGCGTCCAGATCCTTCGGCTGTACCTTCTCTAAAGCGTCGATTGGCACCCGAAGCATTTCTGCTTCCGTCTCTTTGCCTGCATCCAGCAGTTTTTGCTGCACCTCCCGATAGGTACGGAGCTTGTGCCGTACATCGCCGGATAGAAAAGCATCCGCTGTGACCAGCGGATATGCCTTAAGATCAAAGGTGTCGGTCGGGACAAAGCCGGCATACATAACGCCCATATCCCGAAAGACAAGACCGGATAATTCTGTTTCCAGTTCGTCCGCACTCTTTCCGGTCAGCCATGCCATGTACGGTAAGTCCACCGCTGCCTTTTCGGAGAGGGATACGGTCAGCGCTTCCGCCGCCGTATCCACATGCGTGATTTCGGTGTACCGGCGGACCGTGCGCTTAAAGAACATATCCGCTTTTCGCTCGAGCTTCCCGTTCTCGTCGATCACTTCCAAGGCGCAGAGCACCGGGTACGAAGAATCATCCGCAAAGGCGAGCTTATTCCCGCGACTGTTCAGAAGGCCGTACTTTGCGGTATATCCGTCGTACAGGTCATTGAGTTCCTTCTGTGTGGCGCGAATGGCAGCGTCCGGAAAGTCGTTCAGCTGCTGATCGATCAGCTTATGGACACAATCCCTTATTGCGATCATGCCCCGAATGCGGTTCTGCGCTGTCAAAGATACATTGATTCTGGTCATACCGGAGTTTTCGCGGTAATACAGTTCGCCGTTCACCGTTGTGTAGGAGAAGTTCCGCACCGTGGGATCGGCGGGGATAACGCTTTGCCGGGTTCCCTCCAGTTCATCCTCCTGTTCCGGTGCTGCGATCTCGCCGTGAATATTGGCAATTGCATCTTTGAGCTGTTCGGACAGGTCTGCGTCTTCGATCGGCTTTACCGTCTGCCCCATACCGAAACGGGTGCTCTCCTCGGTCAGTTCGCCGAGGATCATGTCCGGGTTCTTCAGAAAATACTCGTTGATCGGATAGCCGAGATCGGATTTACCGATATGCAGCCAGTCCTCGTCTACTTCAATCGGGCGTTCGCGTTTTTGCAAAAAGAGGATGTCCGCTACGACATCCGTGCCGGCATTGGCACGAAAGGCGTTGTTCGGTAAGCGGATCGCGCCTAAAAGCTCTGCCCGCTGGGCAAGATACTTTCGCACCGAGGGATTGGCTTTATCCATGGTGCCGGATGAGGTAATAAACACAACGACGCCGCCTGGACGAACCTTGTCCAAGGCTTTAGCGAAGAAATAATCATGGACAAGGAAATGGTTTTTATCGTAGCGCTTGTCGGCAAGGCTGTAGTCGCCGAAGGGGACGTTACCGATCGCGACATCAAAAAAGCTGTCCGGGAACGGAGTCGATTCAAAGCCGTCGATCCGGATATCCGCGTTCTGGTAAAGCTGTTTTGCAATTCGTCCGGTGAGATCGTCGAGTTCAACGCCGTAGAGTTTGCTTTGCGCCATGTTTTCCGGCAGCATTCCGAAGAAATTGCCGATCCCGCACGAAGGTTCCAAAATATTGCCCGTCTGAAAACCCATATTTCCGATCGCTTCGTACATAGCACGAATGACGACCGGAGAGGTATAGTGCGCGTTCAATGTGGAAGCCCGCGCCGAAGCATATTCCTCCGGTGTCAAAAGTTCCTTAAGCTGGGTGTATTCCTGTTGCCACTGCTCCTTGGTCGGATCGAACGCATCCGGTAATCCGCCCCAGCCGACATATTCGGAAAGGATCTGCTGCTCTTCCGGTGTAGCAAGCCGGTATTCGGATTCGATGGCTTTGAGGGTACGGATTGCGGCAATATTGCGCTGGAACTTGGTCTTTGCGCCGC
>CAMHJE010000178.1:0-4505 GCA_946185305.1 uncultured Clostridia bacterium
AGATTGAAATGGTTCCCGAAGACGCGTTTAAGGAAGTTTATCCGCATGACGGCGGGGTTATATCGAAATCGGAAGAAGTTGTTTTTTATATCGATGCCACCAACACCGGAAATGTGCCGCTTGATCTATATATTGCTTGGATGGATTCCGCGGAACACAACTCACATTTTGAGAGCATCTGCGGTGGAAAATATACGAAGGTAGGTGCAAAGAAATCCAGTTCCTGGCGTTGGAGAATGCATTCAAAAGCGGTAACGCCGGAGCCGGAGGATTCACCGTATTTCGGCTCGCGCACTATGGAATGGTATGTAGTCGGCTATGAACCCGGCGCTGATCCGAACAAGGCAAAACCGCTTTGCGAGAGCAACCATATCACCCGCACCATTAAGATCGCCCGCCCCGAGGCCGAGGACTGGACGCTGCCGGAGGATGGGCTTGTAAAGAAGTTTATAAAGAAAGAGTTTGGCCATTCCTCTGATCCGAACGGGTATCAGGTTGGGGAGGAAATTGACTACCTGATCGATTTTATATATAGCTATCCCGAGGAAAAACCAGAAGGTATTTTGAACCTTGTGCTTGATGACCCCAACGCGTACGTGCCTGGAATCGATATGTGGAACCAAAACGGCCATCTGCATTATGAAACGGAGCCGGAAATAACCTATAGGGGGGTATTTGGTTGGGTTAGCCATACCGTCACGCCGGAGGATGCGGAGAACGGCTATGTCACCAACACCGCAACAGCGAAATTCACCGATTCGCTAACCGGCGAACCGGTGGAGATGACGTCCAACGAAGTCACCTTGACGGTCCTCGGCAAGTCTAAGACGCTGTTGGTAAGCAAGGCGCTGGCGAAGCCGCCCGCCAACGGCGAGTATTACGAAGAGGGCGAGGAGATCGAATACACGATCGTCATCACGAACAACACGGATAAGACGTACACGAACATCGAGGTAAAGGACGGCGGCGGCGTGATCGCCACGATCGACAAGTTAGAGCCGGGCCAGTCCAGCGATCCGATCCACTATTCGGGCGGCACGGTGACGGCGCTGGATAACACGATCATGGTGATCAAGAACGTGGCGACCGTGACGGCGACGGACGAGGACGGCAACATGGAGATCATCACAAGCACCGAGGTGACCGCGCCGACCGACCCGGACGGCGGCACGGACTATAAGCCGGATCCCGACAAGGGCAACGACCCGATGAGCAAGATCGACGGCGTTGTGGCGGGCGTATACGTCAGCAAGACGGTAACGAGCACCCCGGCCAACGGCCCGTGGTATCAGGAGGGCGAAACGATCACCTATGCGATCACGGTGAAGAACACGGGCGAGGTCGAAGCGACGAACATCGTCGTGCGCGACAGTCTTGAAAAAGCGGGCTTCGGCGTGATCGAAACGATCCCGAGCCTTGCGCCGGGCGAGAGCAAATCGATCACGTATCAGCACACGGTGACCGCGGACGATGTGGGTCACGGCATTGTGATCAACTATGCGACGGCGACGTGGCAGTACGACGGCAAGAACGGCGTGCCGGTGACGAGCGAAAAGGTCAAGTCGTACACGAGCGAGGAGGGGCCGACCCTCGAAGTGACCGGCGGCTTCACCCCGCCGGTGAAGGACGACGACAAGACGCCGAAGCTCGACCCGGACGGCGAGATCATCGACGATTCGACGGGTACGCCGATCTACGTACACGCAGACGGCAGCTATGTATCGTGTATGCTCGATATCCAATCCGCCAACGATGCGGCGGCGATCTACACGCTGCGGCATTGCAGAGAGCATGAGGCGGTCGCCAAGGCCGCGGCGGAACTGCTGGAGGGCGACGAGGATTCGGCCGAGGCATGGAACGCTGTGGCTTCGCTGTGGCTCGACGCGGTCGAAAAGGCGTATCAGGAGCTGTACGATGCGGCATGGGGCGACGCGGCGGGCGCGCTGCTGCTCGCGCATGACCGGTTCATGGCGGAGCTGCAGTATGAAACCGAGCTACTCTTCACCACGGGGGATCAGATCGCGGCATGCCGCCGGATCACGGAGATCCTGCGGCTGCATTGCACGGAGCTTTGCCACATCCTGCACGGCGGCGCGCCGACGGACAGCCTGACCAACGCGTATGCGGAGCTTGGCGGCATGGCGCCGGGCGAGACCTGCGAACGCTCCATCGGCGAGGGTGAAGCGGAAGCGACATACAGGGAACTGTACTGCGAATCGCACGCGGAGATCATGGCGGCGCTGCAGGCGAATCTGGATCGCAGCCTGTCGAACGTCGCGGAGGCGAATTCGTTCGGCACGGGCGCGAGTATGTGGCAAAAGGCGCTCGACACGCAGGTGAACGCGAAGTATAAGGCGGCGAACGCGGACGGCAAGAAGCTGATCGCCAAGACGCGCAAGGGCCTCGACCTCTATAAGCAGGCGCTGCGCCCGCTGTATGGGATTGTCTATCCGGAAAACCTTGCCGCGCCGGAGGAGGCCGTGCTGCGTATCTACCGCACGATGGCGGTAGACCTGTGCGAGCTGTGGAAGTGAGCTAATAGATCGTTGAGCAGGGCGGCGAAAGCCGATCCCATCTCTGACAGGCATGAGCCGGGAGGGGCAAAGGCCCCTCCCGGTTTCTCTTTTTGGTCTCATTACGTAAAGATATCGTAAAATCCGATGAAAACCGGCCTTTGAAAACGGTTTATTCATACTTATAACGCATTTTGGTTACAACTGCCTGCTATAATGGAGCCATCAAAAACGAAGGAGGACAAACCGATGGAGAACCGAAAGCTGTGGATCATGGGGACGGTGCTGGTGGCGCTCGTGCTTGTCCTCGGCGTGCTGCTGTCGTGCGCCTACGGTCTGTACCTGACCGAGCAAACGGCGTTCCGCCCCGCACCGGCCTACTACCAGACCACGCAGCCGACCGCGCAGCCGGTGATCCAAACGAACCGTCTGCCGCGGCTGATCGAAAAGACGGAATCGGACGCACCCGACCGGGCGGCAAAGCCGTCCAAACCGGCGGCAGGGCAGGCGGCGCAAAACGGTTCGGCGCAATGCGCGCCGCACGTGACGCCGATCCCGGCGTAAAGCTGCTGTTTCTGCAAAATCTTCGGTTGACATTCCCGCGATTCTACGATACAATAAAGCTTGCGTTGATGGTGCATTGTATCGTTCGAACGCCGCCACAGAGAGTTCCCGCCGCGGCTGAAAGCGGGGGCGCAGGGCACGGACGGGAAATTTCGGCATCGGAGCATCCTTAATCTTGCCTTTCGGGGCGGGCGGGCGCGTACCCTGCGTTATCGGGGCAAGAGCGAAAGGCGAGAGCCTTTAACTTGGGTGGTACCGCGGAACTTGTTTCGTCCCATGCAGATGCATGGGGCTTTTCTATTTTTACAAGGAGGCATCTATGGCAATTTCGATGGAGGAGCTGCGGCAGCAGTTCTATGAGAACCTCAAAAAGGCGGATTCGAGCGAGGCGTTTGAGCAGCTTCGCATCCGCTACCTCGGCAAAAAAGGCGAGATCACGGGCCTGTTGAAGAACATGGGTCAGCTCGCCGCCGATCAGCGCAAGGAGTACGGCCAAAAGGTCAACGAGCTCAAGGAGAAGGCCGAGCAGGCGATCACCGAGCGCGCGATGCAGGCGCATGTGAAGGAGCTGGAGCGGCGCATTGCATTGACGCCTAAGTTCGACCTCACGCAGCCGGTGCAGCTTCCGGAAGGCAGCTATCACCCGATCACGCTTGTGCAGCGCGAGTGCGAGCAGATCTTTGCGTCGATGGGCTTTACCATCGAGGACTATGACGAGATCGTGGACGATTACCATTGCTTCGAGGCGCTGAACATCCCGAAGGATCACCCGGCGCGCGATATGCAGGACACCTACTATCTCACCAACGGGCAGCTGTTGAAAACGCACACGTCCGCCGCGCAGAACGCGATCATGCGGAAGTACGGCGCGCCGCTTCGCGCGATCTTCCCGGGCCGCTGCTTCCGCAACGAAAGCACCGACGCGTGCCACGAAAACACGTTTTTCCAGATGGAGGGCATCATGATCGACGAGAACATCTCGATCTCGAACCTCATCTACTTCATGAAAACGATGCTGTCCGAGGTGTTCCAGCGCGATATCAAGGTGCGTCTGCGCCCCGGTTTCTTCCCGTTCGTCGAGCCGGGCTTTGAGCTCGATATTTCCTGCCTGATCTGCGGCGGCACCGGCTGCCCGAGCTGCAAGAACTCCGGCTGGCTCGAGCTTTGCCCCTGCGGCATGATCCACCCGAACGTGCTGAAGGCGGGCGGCATCGACACCGAAAAATACACGGGCTTCGCGTTCGGCCTCGGCCTGACGCGGCTTGCCATGATGAAGTACGGGATCAAGGATATCCGCGATCTCAACAGCGGCAATCTGAAGTCGCTGTCCCAGTTTGTGCGGTAAGGAGGCAGAACGATGAAGGTTTCAATGAATTGGATTTCCGACTATGTCGATCTGTCGGGTCTGGATTTGCAGGATTTGATCCA
>CAMHJE010000179.1:0-4460 GCA_946185305.1 uncultured Clostridia bacterium
TCAAAACCATGCTGGATGAATTGCATATTCGTACTGAAATCGACCTTCGTCGTACCGATAACGGAGAAGTCGGAGGCATCCAGTCCAGCGTATTGGGGGATGCGGTCCATTATTACTCTGTACCGATGGAAAACGCCCCTTCCGAGAATAACGGCGATGCGTTGCTTTATAACGCAGAAATGCTCCGCTATTTGTTTGAGATTCTGTCAGATGAGAGCAATTACCCGATCATCTTCCACTGTGATATCGGCACGGACCGTACAGGCATGGTTGCGCTGTTGATCAACGGAATGCTCGGCGTTGACGAAGAAGACCTCGGACATGATTATGTGTTCTCCAATCTCGCAAAAATTGGCGGTTTTCGCTCCTATGATCGCTGGATCGAACAGCCCTATATGAAGCATATCCTCAACCAGCCGGGCGAAACGCTACAGGAAAAAATCATTGCTTCCCTTCTTGAGATCGGTGTTACAGAAGACCAGATGAATGCTATCCGCCAGATCATGTTGGAAAAATGAACCGATCAACATCATTGACAGAAAAAACGGAGGCGCCTGTTTCTGCCGCGGCGAATGTCAACGCTGAGACATTTCCGTTTTAGACGACAAAAGTGAGGCCGTTCAAATCTGATGCCTCACTTTTTTATGTGATAAATTGTATAATCTTCACTTTCTGTTATGGTATGCAGCCAGCGCATCTAAAAGTGCCTTGCGCTTGGCACGGGAAACGTTGATCGTTTCCTCCCCCACTGTGACGGTGTTCTGCCCGACCTCGTCGATATAGGCAAGGTTGACAATAAAGCCCTTGTCGCAGATAAAGAACGTCGGATCGTTCAGTTCCTCGATCGTTCCTTTTAAGCTGCCGCGGACGCGGTACACATCCTTATGCGTATGATAGAACACATAATGCCCCTGCACCTCGATATACTTTACGTCGTCCATCTCGACTGTGGCGGTGCCGTGTTCCGTGCGTAAAAGCAGCGACGGGCGCATGCTTTCCGGCACAAACCGCAAAGCGCGCGTGAGCTTATAGGCAAAGGTATCATAGGAAACCGGCTTCACAACAAAGTCCGTCGCGGCGACTTCATAGCCTTGGATCGCATACTGGGCAAGGTTTGTGACAAACAGCAGCACAACGCGCCCGTCCAGCTCCCGCAGCCTGCGCGCCGTCTCCATGCCGTCCATGCCCGGCATGTCGATATCCATCAAGACGATGTCATATTCTGGTTTATAATTGGTCAAAAACAGTTCCGGAAATGAAAAAAGGCTTGCCTGCAGCGGTTCGGTATGTGCTTCAGAATACCGTTCAACATAGGATTTTAACAGGTTACGGACGCGCTCATCATCGTCCACGATCGCAATGCGTTTCATAATCCCCCTTCACTTAATCGGAAACAGAACATTGAGATAGAAGATACCGTCCTCGGCACGCGTGTTGACACTGCCGCCGTACTTTTCGGCGATCAAGCGGATGCTCGTCATGCCGAAGCCATGGTTGAACTCATCGCCGGTCGTCGTGCGCGGCAGACCATCCGAAAATGTCAGCTCCCCGACAAACGGATTCTCGGTGCGGACGAGCATCAGTTTCTTTTCGGCATGCACGTCGATATAAATGGAACGCTTGGCGTGATCCTCGATCTTGCGGACCGCATGGATCGCATTGTCGATGATGTTGCCGAACATGACGTACTGATCGGTGACCTCCATGAAATTGAGCTTCTCCCCATCGATCATGCACACGAACGTAATATCATGCTTTTTGCAGTAGTCGTTCTTTTCGGTGAAAATCACATCGAGCGTATCGTTACCGGTGTGGATCGCAGAATCAAAGCTGTCTACAAGCTGCATGGCTTCGTCAATATGCTTTTGCTTGTCTCCGCCCTGCTGCAGCGCGGCAAGCTGATACTTCAGATCGTGGCATTTGCGGTTGATCGCGTCGATGTTGGACTTGGAGAGCTTATACTGCTGCTCCTTTTCCGCAATGATCTTTTTTGTGACTGCCAAGGCTTTGTCCTTTTCGCTGACGGAACGAATGCCGAATTGAACAAATAGGCATAAAACGCAGCATGTGATTGACCACATATATTCGATCATGCTTGTCACCGTGGTAGAATACGCATCCCCGTACAAATCAATGCCGAGGCTTGTAATCTGATTCACCGTCAGCACGATTCCGGTCAACATCAGCACCTGCACCGTTGCCTGCTTACCGAGATCAACATGCTGCATGTGGCGGATAATGATGAAGTAGGCCGCAAAGAATACCACCGCATCACAAAGAACGATGATTGCATACGACCAAAGTCGAACCTCCGGAGACGTCGAGTTGAGATGTCCGAACTGATCCGGCAGCACAAGCGTAACAAACGAATTCAGCATGGACGCGATGCGCTGCACGGAATAAGATGCGATTCCGAGATACAGTGTCGTGCGGAAAGTGTTTCTATAACATAGCCCGATATACAAAAACGAGATCAGAATGATCGGCAGATGAAAGAACACGCGCATCTTTTCCAGGGGAACGCAAACCGCATACAGGACAAGCAATCCGACGCACAAAGCAGCTCGCAGTCCAAAGTGTGATCTTCTTTCGATCCGCATACAGAACAGCGTATCGAGCACGCCGAACTCAACAGCGATGATGAAAACGATCGAAACAAGATGCATATTCATACTCCGCTCTAATTCTCCTCTCATTTTACTACGGTACGATTGAAAACGCAAGCCGGGAAACGGCAAAGTGCCCGGGCGGGGCATTTTGCGCTTTCCCGAATATACGGGAAGCGGCAGACCGATCCAAAGGATCGGCCTGCCGTGTTCTTTACGGGGATTAGGAATGATGCGGAACTTCGCTGGTGACGATGCCCATAGCGGTGTTGACCGTGATGGTGCCGAGCGCAGGATTCCAGGTGCTGAGCAGCTCTGCATCCTCCGCAGCCGTCGCAACAACGCCGTTCATGTTCTGATAGCCGTCGGTCGGAGCCGCCAGTGTGACAGTCTTGTTGCCTTCGGCGTCTGCGGTGCCGGCAGTATAGGTGCCCTTATACATCGTCTTGGTGTAGAACACGATGACGCCGGAGACCTGGTTTACGAAGAAACCGTCTTCGAGGTTGTAGGTGCCGTCGCCGTTGAGAACGAGAACGAGGCGGTTGGTAATGATGCAGTCGCCTTCATAACCGGCTTCTACCCAGTCGGATTCGGCGGTGTACACTTCTGCGGGGGTCGCTTTTGCGCCGCAGGCGACAAATGCGAGCATCATAACGAGAGCCAGAACGATTGCGAGAGTCTTTTTCATTTTCATTTCCTCCATTTGATTTTTTGATGGTTTTATTGCAGCCGCAGTTTGCGGTTTATGCCTTTTCGATCTTTACAACCGACTTTTTCTTTCCCTTCAGCACGCCGAGCACGATCAGCGCAGCGCCGCCCAGGACCAGCACGCCGCCGAGACCGAACAGCGCAAGCTTCCAAGGTGCGATGCCGTATTCGACCATGGAACCGTCGGACAGACCGTTTGCCGCATTCGAGTGGATCGTCATATAGGCGATGTTCTTTACCGCCTGCCGCATGACCTTCTGTGTAGACGGATTGCTTGTATCGGCAAACTTCGACGGAAGCGTCGAGATATTCGCAAGCATAAGATCGTTGCCGTTCGAAACGCCCCATTCGCAGTTCATGTAAGCCGTGCCGTTGTAGTCCGTGATGACGCAGCCCAGGAAGCCCCATTCGCCGCGCAGCACGTCGTTCAGCAACTCGCCGCAGCCGCCGGTCCATACGCCGCCGAGGCGGTTGAAGCTCGACATGACCGCAATGGAACCCTTCATGAGCTTGTGCTGCACATTGCCTTCTTCATCCAGATACTTCAGATCGAGGACCGGATTCTTGATGCAGAGCTCAAACGCTTTGAGGTTCAGCTCACGCATCGCCTGTTCGTTCGACCAGACGGCGGGGCCGTTGTGATCGCGATACATTTCGATATCGTTCAGCGCGAAGTGCTTGACAAAGCACGCAAAGCCCTTGTTGATCGCGCCCTGAATGGTGCCGCCGCAGGTCTTGCCCGCCACGACCGGATCTTCGGAATAATACTCAAAGTTTCTGCCGCAGAACGGGGTGCGATGCAAATCGTTGCCCGGCGCATACCAGCCGTCTACCCCGCCCAACACGGCTTCGTTGCCGACTGCGTTGCCGTATTCTTCGGCAAGGTCCACGTTGTAGGTTGCCGCAACGAGCGTGCCGCAGCAGTTGAAGTTGCCGGAGGCCGAGAAACCGATACCGCCGTACTGTTTCAATCCCGCAGGACCGTCAGTCGCATTCGTCTTGGGCAGTCCGATCGAGCCAACCGGAACCGTGCCCTGGTTGCCGGCACAGATCACATTGGTCATGTCCTTGACCGAAAGCTGATCGAGCAGCTTTTCCCAGCGCGGATCATCGTAGGTCGCGCCGCGCAGCGCGATCGCATTGATC
>CAMHJE010000180.1:0-4448 GCA_946185305.1 uncultured Clostridia bacterium
CAAGATCGACTCGCTGCGATGGGTACGGCTGCTGTATACCTACCCCGACACCGTGACGAACGAGCTTTTGGACACGCTTGCGGAGGGTGAAAAGTTGGTGCCGTATTTGGATATTCCGCTGCAGCATTGCAATGATGTAATCTTGAAGCGGATGAACCGCAGGGGCAGCAAGGCGCATATTCAAAGCGTGCTCGATCACCTCTATAAGCACTATCCCGACTTTACGCTGCGCACGTCCTTAATGGTCGGGTTCCCCGGCGAAACGGACGCGCAGTTTGAAGAGCTGATGCAGTTCATGCGCGATTACCCGTTCGACCGCGTCGGGACGTTCCAGTTCTCGCCGGAGGAGGGCACGGCCGCCGAAAAGATGCCGGATCAGATTCCGGACGAGGTCAAGCAGGAACGCTACGACCGGCTCATGACGCAGCAGCAGGCGATTTCCCGCAAGCGCAACGAACGGTGGATCGGACGTGAGCTGACGATGCTGATTGAGGAAACCGGCATGGACGGCACGTTCGGCCGCACGGAGCGCGAAGCGCCGGACGCCGATGGGCTTGTGAAGATCGCACCGAGCTACCGGCATGAAGCGGGACAATACATCCCGATTCGTGTTACCAAAGCCGACGCATACGACATGGTAGGAGAACAGGTATGAATCTGCCGAACAAGCTGACAATACTGCGGGTGCTGCTTGTGCCCGTGTTTGTGATCGTGCTGTTTCTGCCGGAATGGTTCGGCTTCCCCGCCGAAGCTGCCGCATGGCTTGCGGCCATCGTATTTATCGGCGCAAGCGTAACCGATATGCTCGACGGCAAGATCGCCCGCAAGCGGAATCTGATTACCGATTTCGGCAAGTTCATGGATCCGATTGCGGATAAGCTGTTGACCTGCTCGGCCATGATCATGCTGACGCACCTGAACCGGCTGCACCCCGCCGCGACGATCCTCTTTATCGGGCGGGAATTTGTGATCTCCGGCTTCCGGCTGATTGCAGCGAAAAAGGGCGTTGTGATCGCGGCGGACAATATGGGCAAGGCCAAGACGGTTTTGCAGATGATCTTTATTCCCGCGCTGCTATTAGAAAGCTGCCGTCCGTTTTCATGGCTTTTGCCGTACTTTGACTGGCTGTGGCAGGCGGTGATGCTGGTGACGCTCACCATCTCCGTGTGGTCGTGCGTCCGGTATATAGTCAACAACAAAGGAGTGGTGGATTTCCATGATTGCTGAATTGATTTGCGTCGGAACCGAGCTTTTGATGGGGCAGGTTACCAATACAAACGCGAAGTATATTTCCGAAACGCTTGCGCCGAGCGGCATCGACATGTACCGGCAGGTCGTAGTGGGCGACAATCCGGGACGACTGACCGATGCGGTAAAAACGGCGCTGTCGCGCGCGGATATCGTGATCTTTTCCGGCGGGCTTGGGCCGACGGACGATGATCTGACCAAGGAAACCGTTGCCGAGGCGCTCGGTCTTACGCTCGAACTCTATCCCGAGGAATGGGACAAGATCGTGGCGTACTTTGCCGCAAGCGGACGCATTGCCGCGCCGAACAACAAAAAGCAGGCCATGTTCCCCCGCCCCTGCATCATTCTGCCGAATCCCAACGGCACGGCTCCCGGCTGCATCATGGAAAAGGACGGCAAGGCGGCGATCCTGCTGCCCGGGCCGCCGCGCGAGCTGGTACCGATGTTCCGCGATTATGTGATGCCATACCTGATGGAAAAGGCCGGACACCGGCTGTATTCGCGCGAGGTGCGCATCTTCGGCAAGGGTGAATCGGATGTGGCGTATCTTTTGGACGATCTGTTTAAGGACCAGACGAATCCGACCATCGCGCCCTACTGCAAGACCGGCGAGGTGACGCTCCGCGTGACGGCCCTGTGCCAGACCGACGCCGAGGGCGAGGCGCTTGTGCTGCCGATGATCGAAACGATCAAGACGCGGCTCGGCGATATCGTGTATTCCGACTGCGGAAAGCCGCTGCCGGTCGTCTGCCACGAGGCGCTGATCGCGCGCGGCGAAACGCTTGCCGCCGCCGAAAGCTGCACGGGCGGGCTGCTGTCCTCCGCGTTTGTCGATCTGCCGGGCAGCTCGGCATACTTCATCGAGGGCGACGTGACCTATGCCAACGAAGCCAAGATGCGGCGGCTCGGCGTTCGAAAGGAAACGCTCGACACGGTCGGCCCCGTGTCCGAAGAATGTGCGCGCGAAATGGCCGAGGGGCTTCGCAAGGCCGCCGGCACGACATACGCGCTCTCCACAACCGGCATTGCGGGGCCGGACGGCGGCACCGAGGAAACGCCCGTCGGCACCGTGTATGTGGCGCTTGCCGCCGAGCACGAAACCATCGTGAAACGGCTGCAGCTGCGCGGCGACCGGAGCCGTGTACGCGAGGTTGCGGTGCTGCATATTTTGGACATTTTGAGAAGAAAACTCTGTACAAAATGATAAGAATATGTTATTATAATGCTGTTCGGTTCTGATCGGCCGAGCCACTATGACGCACAGCAAGAGAGGGTTTTTTGAGGCATGTTGGAAAAAGAAAAAGCATTGGAAATTGCGCTGAGCCAGATCGAGAAGCAATTTGGCAAGGGCGCTGTGATGAAGCTCGGCGATGCGCCCAAGGTGGCCGTATCGGTGATCCCGACCGGTTGTATCGACCTGGATATCGCACTCGGCGTCGGCGGTGTGCCGCGCGGCAGGATCATCGAGATCTACGGACCCGAATCCAGCGGTAAAACGACGATTGCGCTGCACATCATTGCGCAGGCGCAGAAGATGGGCGGTCTGGCCGGTTTTATCGACGCGGAGCACGCGCTCGATCCCGTCTATGCCGAGAACCTCGGCGTGAAGATCGACGAGCTGTATGTTTCGCAGCCGGACAACGGCGAGCAGGCACTTGACATTACGGAAGCCCTCGTTCGCTCCGGCGCAATGGATATCATCGTGGTGGACTCCGTCGCCGCGCTCGTGCCGAAGGCCGAGATCGAGGGCGATATGGGCGACGCACATGTGGGTCTGCAGGCGCGCTTGATGTCGCAGGCGCTGCGCAAGCTGACCGGTGCGGTCTCCAAGAGCAACACGGTCATTATCTTTATCAATCAGCTGCGTGAAAAAGTCGGCGTGATGTTCGGCAATCCCGAAACGACGACCGGCGGCAGAGCGTTGAAGTTCTACGCCTCCATCCGTCTCGACGTGCGCAAGATCGACACGCTGAAGAACGGCACCGACGCAGTCGGCAGCCGCACGCGTGTGAAGGTCGTGAAGAACAAGGTCGCCCCGCCGTTCCGTATCGCGGAGTTTGACATGATCTTCGGCGAGGGTATCTCCCGCGAAGGCAGCATTCTCGATCGCGCGATCGACATGCGGATCATCCAAAAGTCCGGCTCGTGGTTCTCCTACGGCGATATGCGCATGGCGCAGGGCCGCGAGAATGCGCGTCTGTTCTTAAAGGACAATCCGGAGCTTTGCAACGAGATCGAAGGCAAGATCCGCGCCAACCTCGAGGAGCAGCGCAAAAAGGCCGAGGCTGAGGCCGAAGCCAAGCGTGCGGCAAGAGAGCTGCCGAAAGCCGAGGATCCCGAATTCTGATTCCGTTCTTTCCCAAAGTCGCCTGCATAGGGCGGCTTTTTCTTTTTGCCGTCGCACCGCTTTTGTCGCTTTTGCATACGATAGCAGCATGAAACGGAGGTGGCGGCATGGAACGAACGCTCGATCAAATCGCAGTCGGGGAAACCGCAAGGGTTTTGACGATGCGGCAAAGCGATATCGGAGTACGGCTCACGGAGCTTGGGTTGACGCCGGGCTGCCGGGTCACCTGCCTGTATGCTGCGGCATCCGGCGACCCGCGCGCCTACCGGGTGCGCGGAACGGTGCTGGCCATTCGGAAAAGCGACGCAAGCGGGATTGAGGTCGAGCCATGGGACTGACGCGCAGCAGCACAGGGCGAAGCGCCGCCCGCAAAACGCGCTCAGCCGTCGAAAAGGCCCGGTTTACGGTTGCGTTGATCGGAAACCCGAACGTCGGCAAATCGACGCTGTTCAACGCGCTGACAGGGCTCAGGCAGCACACCGGAAACTGGACGGGCAAGACCGTGGAAAATGCGGAGGGCTTTACGACGCATCGCGGCACAACCTATCGGCTTGTCGATATGCCGGGAACGTATTCGCTTGCCGCACGGTCGCCGGAGGAAAAGATCGCCTGCGACTACGTTTGTTCCGAAAAGGTGGATGCCGTTGTGATCGTCTGCGACGCGTGCGCACTCGAACGAACGCTGCTGCTTGCCGTGCAGCTGATCCGGCGCGGCGCTAATGCCGTCGTCTGCGTGAATCTGATGGACGAAGCGAAACGGCGCGGGATCGGAATTCGATTGGACGCGCTGTCCGAAGGTCTTGGCATGCCGGTCGTTGGAACGAGATCGGAAGAGCACACGTCTGAACTCCAG
>CAMHJE010000181.1:0-4244 GCA_946185305.1 uncultured Clostridia bacterium
TGCGCTGCGCCTTGCGGCACGCGCAGACCATCGTGCAGAACTTGTCGTTCTTGTTGAGCCAATGCGAAAGATGCTCGACGGAAACGGAGGTCGGGCACGCGTCGATCGCCTTTTCGACCGGGATCACGTGCATGCCGATGCCCGCGCCGCCCGGCGGCACGAGCTTAGATGCCAGCTCCAAAGGCTCCTGCGGGGCGAGGTTGAACATCGTTGCCACCTCGGGATGCTCGTCGGGCAGGGTCTTGTGCTCGACCATGTATTCGCCCGAACCCACGACCCACTTCGGCACCCAATACTGGATGTGCTGATCGGCGTTGTCGCGGTTCTGCTCCAAAATACCGATCCAAAGGAGGTGGTCGATGATCTTCTGCGCCTCGGCCTCGCTCATGTTGTTGCGCTCGGCAAGCTCCTTGGTGACAAGCCCCGTGCGGCGCTTTTTGAAGCTCAACAGGAACTTGACCTCCTCCGTCGTCAGCAGCCGGTCGAGAATCCAGAAATCCATGTGGTTTTCCTTCATGCCGCCGGGCAGCTTGCGGGGGATATTGTCGGTGATCATCAGCGCGAGCTTTTTGACGAGCTTCGCCTTTTCCGGATCGTCGCAATGGTGGTCGGTGATCGGGTAATCCCGTTCGTTGACGTGGATGCGGGGATTCACTTCTTTAACCATACAAACTCCTTATGCAATCGGAATCTTGATCGTCATATCGGACAGCGGATAGGTCGCGCAGGCGTGAACATAGTTGAAATCCTTATCCGCTGCACGCCGTCCGTCGCCCTCGGGACAGACGTAGTATTCGCCCTTAATGACCTTTGTCCGGCAGAAGCCGCACTCGCCGCTTCGGCAGTCCGTCAGCAGCACGATGCCCGCGCGCTCGCACGCGACGACGAGGCTTTCGCTCGCCTTGGCGGGAATCTCATCCTTGTGGATGCCGCGCATCACGGTCAGCGTGTACGTGTCGTCCTTCTTCTCTGTGGGGTAGCCCGGGAACTTGGAAATATCCTTCGCCTGCCCGAACACCTCAAAGCGCACCCGGCGGCGCGGGACGTTCAGCTTTTCGATCTCCTTGCGGAGGAATGTATACATGACCTGCGGGCCGCAGATGAAATACGTCGTGTCCGGCGCGCTGTACTTTTGGATCAGCTCGGCGGTCAAAAAGCCCTTTTCGCCCTGCCAGTTTGGCTCGTCGCCCGAAAGGACGTTGACGATATGCACCTTCTCGCCCTGCAAAGCCTCCAGCTCGTCCTTCAGAATGATATCGTCCGAGCTGACCGAGCCGTATAGGATCGTTAAGTCAAAGTCGAGCGTGCCATGCGCGATCTCCTTTGCCATCGCGGCAAACGGCGTAATGCCGACGCCGCCCGCCAACGCGACCACATGCTTGGCGTCGCGCAGCGGTTCCCAATAGAACTGGCCGAGGCCCATCGCGCCCTTCAGCGTATCGCCGACCTTTAACTGATCGTTGACGTAATCGCAGATGAACCCGTCGCCCCTGCTTCGGCGGACGGTGATTTCCACATAGCCGTTCTCCCTGCGCGCTTCAAACGGCGCGGACGAGATCGAGTACGGGCGGCAGATCACCTTGCCGTCGATCACAAACGCGAGCGAAATGAACTGGCCCGCATAGAACGGGGGCAGCTTGCCGCCGCCGACCTTTGCAAAGCGAATCGTCTTGGCGGTCTTGGACGCGGTTCGGATCTCGGTCACAACGAGGTCGAGCGGGCCGGGATGCCATTCGCGCGCGACGTTGCCGATCGGATCGACCTTTTCGGGGACGGCGGATGCGTTGGCGAATGCCTCCAGACGCGCCTTCGTCACGCGTGACGCGCCGCCGACATCCTTCAAAAAGCCCTTTACTTTCATTTTGCAGCCGCCTCCTTCTTTGCCTTGATATCATCCAGTACGTTCTTTGCCGCCTTGCGGCCGTTCGTCACCGCCGGGCCCATGCCGTCGCCGGAGATCTGATGCGCGCCGGAGAACTCCAGTCCTTCGATGAACTTCTCCTCGTGCGCGGTTTGCAGTCTTGCTATGATGTGATCCTGCATCGTGTGCGCATAGCCGTAGATGCAGCCGTTCCATGCACCGGTGTAATGCGCAATCGTCATCGGCGTTTCAATGACACATTCGAGCACATGATCGAGGAGGTTCACGCCGAAATATTGGCTCATATCATCGACCAGCTGCTTGGCGACCGTGTGCTTCACGCGGTCGTAATCGTCCGCCGTGACGGTCTTCCAGCCGTCCACGCGCGGCAGCACCGTGACCGAGAACGAGCACGTCCCTTTTGGCGTCGCGTCCGGATTGCCGAGGTTGTGGCAGATGCAGGTCAGATACTGATACGGCCCGAGGCCCGCAAGCTCCTTATAGATCGCGTCGGTGTCCATCGTTTCCTGCGCGCGGAAGATGCTGTAATCCTTGATGCCGAGCTCCTCCGCGGTCTTGTCGAGGATCAGGATGACCGAGAACGCGGCAAGGCTGAGCCGCCGCCCGTTCACCATCTTGATCGCCTTTTCGGGGACCTCGCTCAAAGGCTCGATCATCGACGTATAGACCTTGTTCGGGTACGCCGACGAGATCACGTAATCGGCATGGATCTCGTCGCCGCGCTGCGTGCGCACGCCGTAGGCCTTGCCGTTCTTGACAAGGATCTTATCGACCTGCTGCCGATACTCGATCTGCACGCCCATCGCCTCGGCGCGCTCCGCCATCTTGAGGCTCATTTCGTGCGACAGCTTATGCGGGATATAGGAGCCGTAGCCGACGTAGTCCGCCATCAGCACCGCAAAGATCGTGAACGGCAGCTCGTCAAAGCCGGTGCCGACGTAGATCCAGTACGGAGCCAAGAGATCGCGCGCCTTTTGCGGCAGATCGAACGTGTCCAAAACCTCTTTGGTGGAATAGCCCGCGGTCTTGACGAACGCTTCGTGCTTTAAGAGCATCTGCACCTTGCTCATCGGGTGGATCGACAGCTCGTTGACCGAATCGAACACCGTGTGGCAGAGGTTCAGCACCTTCAATACCTTTTCATAGCTGCCCGGCGCGACCGAATCGACCTCCTTCGCAAACCGCTCGAAGCCCGGGTGCAGCGTGATTTCGACATCCGGCAGCGACGCGTGATAGCATTCCGGCACCTTCATCCAGTCGATATCCACGCCCATGTCGTCGAAAAACTTGCCGACCTTGAGGCGGTTCGACTTGTCGCCGATCGACATCATTTCGTGCAAAGCGGCCTCGATCTCAATCCCGCCGCGGACAAAGCTCGTCGCAATGCCGCCGGGCAGGTTGTGCCGTTCGAGAACAAGCACATCGAGCCCCTTGTCGGCGAGCATCAGGGCAGAGCTGAGTCCCGCCAAGGCGCCGCCGATCACGATCACGTCATAGTGATCCTTATAAAATTTCATATCCTTCCTCCCTTTTTAGGAATGTCATCCTCTTCACAGAAGATAAGGGAGCGGTGTTCCGCTCCCTTGTGATCGTACATCTCAGAAGAACCGCTCGACCAGCTCGCGGGAGTATTCGGCGGTTTCGTCCATGTCGCCGAAGCTCATGACCTCGCCGGCATAGAACGTGTCGTACTTGTCCTGCATGGCCTCGACCTTGTCATACCAGCCGTCGGCATAGTCCTTGGAGAAGACATGCGGGAAGTAGTAGACGCTCCACTCGTTGACGACGTTGGAAGCCGGGTTCTTCATGATCTTGAGGTCTTCGAGAACCATCTTCTTGCACTCGTCATACGGGATCTCGGCGGTGTCCTTATGCTTGCGCAGCGCGTAAGTCGTGATGACCTGATCCTTGGTGTCCTTCCAGCGGCGATAGTAGACCATCAGATGGCCGAGGCGCTCCTTGGTCATGTTCTCGAACACATAGTAGGAGATCTCCGGATGATCCTCGGGCTTCGTCTCGCAGGCGAGCACGTCGTAACGCTCATAGTCGATCTTGGAGAACAGGGCCTTCTCGTCCTCGCGGGCGTCGAAGTATTCGACCATGCCCTTCTGCCCGTCGGCCCGCTTGTTCGGGATGTACAGCGGCGCGGTGACGATGATCTTGTCATACTCCTCAACGTTGCCGTTGACGGTGACGTACACCTTGCCGTCCTTGCGCTCGACCTTTTCGATGTTGCTGTTCAGGCGGGCGGGGTTCTTGAGGTGCGCATTCAGCTGCTCCCAAATGGACTGGGTGCCTTCCTTCCACGTCCAGAGGTTGACCTTGACGAAGTTCATGCAGGTCTGGAAGTCCAGATACTTGA
>CAMHJE010000182.1:0-4184 GCA_946185305.1 uncultured Clostridia bacterium
CTATTTTCTGGTGTGAAGATCCGTTTTCGAATCGGTCTCTGGTTCGATTGGTGCAGTCAGCCGTTCATAGAAAACGCGATAATACGGTTCTTCTTCACAAAGAATTGCTTTGATGCCTGCAATCAGCTGCTGATCGTCCAAATACGCTGTGACCAAAGGCGAAAAACGTTTACGCGCCTGAGCGATGACTTCTCCAACGGTTGCGTCAACGCTCCTGTCCTCCTGATCCATTATGTAGGCGACTACGGCGACGACATCCGTCATCTGCCGGTAAGGAGAATCGCTGCGGATATACGCCTCAGGATATCCTCCTGCACCGTTATACCAGCGATGATGTCCGAGAGCAACGTCCGCAAACCGATGAGTCGATTCGCAGCGAGCGAGATCATCATGTCCTGCCACTGTATGAAGCTGAAAAATGCGGTCCTCCGTTTCGAACAAATTCCGCGTTTCCAGCATGCGCGCCATGTTAAGCTGAATGAGTCCCAAATCAT
The DNA here is from genome assembly GCA_946185305.1 of uncultured Clostridia bacterium. GTDB lineage: Bacteria > Bacillota > Clostridia > Christensenellales > CAG-138 > UBA3792. The sequence continues at coordinate 495 of CAMHJE010000182.1, forward strand.
GATAGCGGCCGCAATCTTCCGCATACGCCAAAATAGCCTTTCGACGCTCCCTTTCGTCTGTATACCCCTCAAACAAAGGGATATCGTTGAAGAACAAGGGCTCCGCAGCAAGGATCGTCTCCACAAAAAGCCGTGTGATCGCCGCAGCCTGTTCAGCACGGATCGCCTGCGCGCCGGCAAAACGCTGCATCATATCCTGGAGCACTTCCCTGAAGGGCAGAACCTCCGGTATCTCGTGATAACTCGTCATGACCAGACGGACGATATAGGCTAAATAATCTGCAGTATCACCTATGGGGCAAGTCATCAAGGTCTTCATCATCTTGACGTATGCCTTTTTCAGCACTTCCCGCGGATGTGCCGCAGCCTGAGCGGATGGGTTATCTCTCAAGAGACGTCCATAATAAATGGCCAACTGCACGTTTGCATATATGCCGGAAATGGAGTAGTCGTTGTAGGGCGTTTGCTCGATCAGATGTTCCATACGGCCTAAGGTCGTTTCCAAATCGACGAAGCCGCAGCTGTATTCCATTTCATAGTACGGCCAAAGCCAGCGTATGTCGGGGTTCTGGGCGTCGGCCTCCGGTTTGAACACTTCGTAGCAGGATTCGAGGATCAATTCCAGTTCCTGCTTGGACAGGTCCCCTTTCGAGAGCGTCGAGCGATTCGCGCTCATTTGTTGATTGGAGCGGCGCAGAAAAACATCCCACGGAAGCGAAGGCTCCAACGCGCGATAGTGTTCGTCCTTAAGTATCTGCAGCACGCGGGCCGTGATGGCAACGCGGCGTTTGCGGTCGTCGCTGCAAATGGCAATGTTCGCGAGGGCACGGATGATATAGCCACGAGTTTCCGTGTCGGGAATCTCTTCAAAGAATTTCATGTAGGACCCTGCTTCCGTGAAAACCATTTCATTTCGGAAGCGAAACGGACTTGCGTGCTCCTTGTCGACACCATCCACCGCGCGGTCCATATAATAAAGCCCCATTCCCAGCTTGTACAGTTCCGAAATGATGCGGTTCCTGTCACGCCGCACACGGTACAGGCTCAGCAACGCTTCATGGATGGATACGTACACCCCGCAATCCAGATTTGTTTTCCAATCCAATAGGGCATCCGCAAAGGCGATGAGTTCATCTATACATTCCTGATTCGCCTCATGCAGTTCGTCCAAGGTTGGGAAAAGATTCCGGTTCAAAAGCTCGATATTCTCCCGTTTCAGGCGCAGCATACGTTGCCGATTGCTCTTCTCAATGGCAAACCAAGTGCTGAAATCCGTCCTTGGCACACGGTAAAAATCGCCAAGCCGCATGATCTCTTGCGCATTTTCGATATATTGCTGCTGATAGGGTTGCACCGCCGTCTCCTCTCTTTATACCAGCTGCTGCAGGGCCTTCATCAAAAGCGGGATATCGATGGGCTTGGAAAGATGACCATCCATGCCGGCATCCCTCGCTTTGGATATATCCTCGGCGAACGTATTTGCCGTCATGGCGATGATTCGTACGCGACTTGCATCGGCCCGTTGGCTGGCACGGATGGCGCGTGTCGCCGCATAGCCGTCCATCACAGGCATCTGAATATCCATGAGGATCAGGTCATAATATCCCTCCGCCACGCTTTCATAGATATCCACGGCCTGCTTCCCGTCTTCGGCCGTATCGACGGAAGCGTTCGTCATGCTCAAAAGCTCCAGAGCGATCTCCCGATTGATCATGTTATCCTCAACCAGTAAGATATGTTTTCCCGATAAATCGGGGGAATTGAACGCATTTTCTTGCTCCGTCGTGGAAGCAAGCGCATCGTTCAGTCCGTTCAGCAGCGTTTTTTTGAATACCGGTAAAGGAAGGAAATGATAGATGCCGGAACGGTTGGCGCGATACTCTATCTCGGCCCAGTTGTGCTCGTCGATCAAGATCAGCACGAGCTGGGGGAACGATTGTGTCAAGTAAGAAGCAAGATCAAAGATTGAGGTGGCCCCACCCGCCTTCTTGCCAAGGATAACAGCATGAAACTCTTTTTCGTGATACCCTGCGTCGGTCAGCTCAAGGATCGCTTCTGAGGACGAGTTGACGATCTTATGATCGATCCCATACTCCTCAAAATAGCGTTCGTAAACCTCCCGTTGCTCCTCATCGGCTTCAATAACCAAAATACGCTTGCCGGTCAGGGATTCGGTATTCAGAGGGAAGCGTATGGCCTGCAAAGGAATTTGAATGGAAACCGTGGTGCCTGCCCCGAGCTCACTTTCAATTTGGATGGAACCACCCATGGCATCTACCAACTTTTTGACGATGCTCATGCCGAGGCCGGTCCCTTCGATCTTGGATACGGTCGAAGACGCCACCCGCTCAAAAGGATCAAAGATATGCTCCAGAAAATCCGGACTCATGCCGATGCCGTTGTCCTTGCAGCGGAAGCACAGCATGCAGCGATCGTCTTTCAGCTCCTCAAAAACGGACACGGTGATCCTGCCGCCGTCATTCGTATATTTAGCCGCATTGTTGATGATATTGACGTAAATCTGTCGGAGGCGCCTGGGATCGCCGCGAAAAATCTCTTCCGGTATATCCCCCATTTGGAACATAAACGTATGGTTTTTCTTCGTCATCTGTGGGTAAATGATCGTCAGCGTATCGTGGAGCAAGTCGCTCAGGGAAAACTCCTCATTTTCAATTTTCATCTTGCCTGAATTGATGCGAGACATGTCGAGGACGTCGTTGATCAGGCTAAGCAGATGGGAGCTGGCAACTTCTATTTTGTTCAGCGCATCCACTACGCGCGATTTTTCGTCGATATGCTTTTTGGCTAACGCCGTCATGCCAACGATCGCATTCATCGGGGTGCGTATATCATGGGACATGTTGGACAGAAATTCTTCTTTTGCTTTGTTCGCGCTTTGCGCTTCAGCCAACTCCGCGCGCAGGGATTGCACCAAGACATCATCGCACAAAAGAAGCGTCGATCCATCCGGCAGCGGCAATCTTTCCGTTGCGTTGGTCCTTTCAAACCCTTTTGTTTGAAAAGCGATGCTTCCCTCACTGTCTATAATCGCGAATGATTTTGCCATAAGCCCTGTCTCCTTTGGTGATGGCTGATATGGATTGGTGTAAGCAACAAGCTACAAAGAACGTCCTGTAAAGCAGCAGCACAAAGTCGTGAGCGTTTAGCGCATCGAATAGATTTTAAAAAACGGCATCTTGGACTGCCAGTCGCAACAGGAGGAAGTAAAACGATTCGTTGTTCGAACATCTGCTCCATACGCTTTCCATGCGAAGCGGTCAGCACGATCTCTTCCCACCTAAAACAATGGTTTAGTCCTCCCCATAGAACGTATATCCGTTTTTCCCGCGCTCCTTAGTTATGTAAAGGGCAGTATCCGCGTCCTTCAATATGTCGTTCGTGGGGTTCTGCCGATCTGAAAAGGCCACTCCTATGCTCAGCGTGATGGGCGGCAGCCCGTCGGACGTATCCAGAAGCATTTTCCGTATCCGGTTGATCTTCTCCTCCACCAAGGGACGCATATCATTGGTTGCATGCACCATGAGTACCGTGAACTCATCTCCGCCGAACCGACAGACATAATCCTCGTCACGGAAATTGTCCGCCAAGACTCCGGCGACCTTTTTCAGCACCAAGTCACCCATATCATGGCCGTATTGGTCGTTGAATTCCTTAAACCGGTCCACATCG
>CAMHJE010000183.1:0-4176 GCA_946185305.1 uncultured Clostridia bacterium
GGCTTCTCAGCAATTCGCCGTCAACGGTATGTACAATCAATGCTCTAACCTCCGTTCGTCCTCAGTTGACACGAATACTTTCCACAAAAATATTCACGTTTCGCACGGGAACGCCGGTCATATCCTCTATGCGATATTTAACATTCTTTTTGGTATTTTCCGCAACGGCAGGCAGCGAAACGCCGTACTGCAAGGCAATGTGCAGCGAAACATCGACCTGTGTATCGTTGACTTTATCGATCTTGACGCCCTTTTGCACATTATCGCCGCCGAGGAGCTCCAAAAACGCATCCCCCGCCGTCCGGGCGCACATACCGATAATACCGTAGTTTTCCATCGCGGCATAGCCGGCAATGGTCCCGATGATATCCTCGGGAATGTTGATTTTTCCGATATCCGTTACAATAGCAAGTGCCATGAATAAGCCTCCTTCTATGAATCCAATATACGGCAAAACTGCCGCGGATTATTCATTTTCCTCCCATGTTCCGTTATGGAATACTTCCTGCACATCGTCGTTGTCGTCAAGACGCTCTAAGAAGCGCTCAATCTTGTCGATCGTTTCCGGATCCGTGATCTCGGTCGTATTCTGCGGAATCATGTTGATTTCGGCAGTCAGGAACGTATAGCCGTTCGGTTCCAGTGCTTCACGCACAGCGGAGAAATCGTTCGGAGAGGTGTACACCTCAAAGGCGTCGTCATTGGCAACGAAGTCTTCAGCGCCGGCGTCGAGCGCTTGCATCATGACCTCATCCTCGTCCATCAGCGCGGTACGCTCGATGACAATTTGACCCTTCTTGTCAAACATCCACGAAACGGAACCGGAGTTGCCCATGTTTCCGCCGCTCTTATCAAAGATATGACGCATTTCCGCAGCGATACGGTTGCGGTTATCGGTCAGGCAGTTTACGATGACAGCGATGTTGCCGGGACCGTAGCCTTCGTAGGTAACCTCTTCATAGTTGGTGGCATTGCCGTCGCCGATAGCCTTCTTAATGGAACGGCTGATATTGTCGTTCGGCATATTGGCGGCCTTTGCTTTCGCGATCACGTCGCGCAGCTTGGAGTTATTGACAGGGTCACCGCCGCCGCCTTCCTTTACGGCGATTGCGATTTCACGACCGATCTTGGTGAAGATTTTACCCTTCTGTGCGTCGGTCTTTTCTTTCTTGTTTTTAATGTTTGCCCATTTGGAATGTCCGGACATGGTGGTTCCTCCTACCTATCAAATATCATAATAAACGAATTCCTCAAAGCAGCGATGCCGCTTCTTCATCCAAGATAAACGTTACGTTCTGGTGCAGCTGCAAATAGCTTGCCGGGACCGTGTTGGAAACAGGGCCGCCGAGCGCCTGCTGTACCGACTTTGCGGATTCCTTGCCCGTTGCAAAGACAAGCAGTTTTTTGGCTCGCATGATCGTCGCCATTCCCGCGCTGACGACCTTTTCACCGCCGATCAGCTCTACATGCGTCACGGGAGCAAGCTCTTCACCCGCAGGATTATACAACAAACTTCCATCCGGGCGCAAGACCAAAAGCATCAAATCAATGCCGCCATGCTCGAAAATATCGTTTTCAAAGTCATTGCAGATCTGTGCCCAGTTTCTACCTTCGGCATACGGAATGACGTATTTATCGGGATCCGGCATAGCCTCATGGAACAAGGTTTCCGTCAACAAATCGCACACGCTCGGGGAATCGTTGTTTCCCGGAACGAATTCGCAGAGCTGATACATGCGTGCGTTTTTCAACGAATATAAACCGTCCTTATGCATGGAGCAAAGGCGGGAAAATGTTTCATCCAAAACGGAATCGTACGTTAAGCCCAATGTCTCATAAGGATTTTCGATCACCGAAGCTGTAAACAGCGTTGCAGCAACGGTGCTCGCCGTCTGATGATCGGCATAAATCAATACACTCATTCCACTTCTCCCGATGCCGCAAGCGCCTCTAAAAACAGAAGCACGTCGCGGTAAACTTCTTCCCGATTGATTTCATTCAGCATTTCATGCCGGCCGCCGGGATACAGCTTGACACAGGGCGAATGGCCGGTTGCCGTCAGCCATTTGGCAACCTGCTTCACACCCTTGCCGTTGCTGCCGACAGGGTCCTGATCGCCGGAGAACAGCATGATCTGTCGATTCGGCACACGCTCCGCCCATGTCTTACTTGAAATCTCCCCAAGGCCGGTGAAAAGATCATAGAAGGCACAGGAGGTGAACACAAAGCCGCACAGAGGATCGGCGACATATTGATCGACGGATGCGTCATTGCGGGACAGCCAGTCGAATTCAGTGCGATTCGGACGGAACTGTTTGTTATACGAACCGAAGCCGAGCGTGTTGAGCTGCTCATTCGGCTCCTTTCCCCTGCCCTTTTTGACAGCGCGTTTTGCAAGGAATTTGGCGATCGGAAGCGCGGGGTTGCCGCCTGCTGTGCCGGAAAAGATGAATGCATCGAAATCCGATCCGCGGCGTCCCGCATAGGCGCGGGCTAAAAAGCTGCCCATGGAATGGCCGAGCAGCACGCGCGGCAGCGACGGATAGTCCTTCAATACCATGTCATGCATCGTCATATTGTCGGCAATCAGATGATCCCAACCGTCTGTTTCACCGAAATAGCCGAGCGGCTCTCCGTCCTTGACGGACTTGCCGTGACCGGCAAGATCCATGCCGTATACGACCACGCCGTTTTCGGCAAGGAAATTTGCAAACGCGTCATATCTGGCGATATGCTCCGCCATGCCGTGGATAATCTGAAGGCAAATACGCGGTTCATCGGGAACCCATACGCGATAACGGATATCGCAGATACCGGTAGACGACGGAAAATGTTTTTCACGCACAGCAACGCTCATAAAAACACCCCTGTACATAGTAAGATAAAATATTCTACCATACACAGAGGAAAATAGCAAGTCAAAGCCGTATTTTTTTGTCCGGGTTCAATAATCGTTCCTCGTCCTCGTGGTGCAGAACAGCAATGCATAGCTTTGCTGTATGAAAAAGGTCGGCTGCGCGTTGCCGATTTTGCTCGTCCAACCCGTTGAAAGGCTCGTCCAGCAGCACGATATCGTTCGAGAAAGCAAAGGCTCTTGCAAGGGATACGCGCTGCTGCTGCCCGCCGGAAAGTTTATCCGCCCGCGTATACAGTTCATTTTGCATGGACAGTATCGCAAGGTATTTTTCGGCTTGCTTCATATCCGAAGCAAGCGACGCATTTTCGAGCGCCGTTTTCCACGGCAACAAGCGCGGCTCCTGAAAAGCAACGGATCGTTTCCTGTTTTCCATGCCTAAAATTGTGCCGCTGTCCTGTCGAAGCGTCCCCGCCAGCACGCGCAGCAAGGTCGTCTTGCCGACACCAGAATCGCCGCGAATCACGACGCACCCGCTGTCCGGCAGATCTGCGTTGAAATGATCCAAAACAATTTTATCGCCGAAACGAACGGAAAGATCACGAATCTCTATCATTGTTTTTTCCTCTTTCCGTTATCCGCTTCAACAGCCATTCCATTAGAAGCGCAAGTGTAACGATCCATACTGTCCATGCCAATGTATCAGCCGTGTCGAGGTACAGTTTGCTGAGATACATGCGGTTGCCGATGGCAAATCTCGGCAACGACAGCACTTCGGCGGTAATGACTGCTTTCCATGCAAATCCAAGTGCAGTAACCGCCGATGCTGTGATCTGCGGAAGCATCTGCGGCAGCTCTACATGCATCAGACGTTTTATCGGGGAAAGATAGACCTTCCCCATTTCCGTCAGCTTCGGATCGAGAGAAAGGATCGCCTGCTCTGTCGTAGCCCAAAGCAAAGGCGCTACCATGATCGCCGCAACGATGACCGGAACCCAGTTAGACACGACAGAAACAAGCAGAAGCAGCACAAATGACATGACCGGCGTCGCCTTGATCAGCAGCCGAGCAGAATTCCTGCAGCCGTGCCGAGTAAAAAGCCCGCCAACAGACGCAAAAAAGTGTTACCGATATCCTGCCAACTCAACGGATCCTGCAAAATCATCAGCAAGCTTTTTCCGGTGTCCAAAGGGGACGGCAACAGCAGACTGCTGCCGACGAGCATCGACAGCGCCTGCCAAGCTGCAAGATAAAACAGCAGTAAGCCTATATTTTTGATGATCCTGTACAGGGTACCGTTACGGGACATAGTAAAATTCCGT
>CAMHJE010000184.1:0-4168 GCA_946185305.1 uncultured Clostridia bacterium
ATCTCGTGCTGATGGAAAAGAACCTGTTCTGCGAAAAGTACGACATCAAGTTCACTTACCTTGTCGACGGCAAACGGTTTGATTTCATGGATGACGCCGATATCTACGCGATGCTCGGCAATATGCTGGAAAACGCGATCGAAAGCGTGCAGAAGGAGCCGGATCCCGAAAAGCGCATCATCACGTTCCATGCCCGCGCCAAGGGCGATATGCTCTATATCAGCATGGAAAACTATTGCAGCAAACCGGTGAAGTTCAAGGACGGTCTGCCCGAAACGATCAAGAACGACAAGGCGTTTCACGGCTTCGGCGTCAAGAGCATCCGGCATATCGCGGAAAGCTACGGCGGAAGCGTGCGCTTCTTAAATGAAAACGACAGCTTTCTCGTCGAGATCCTCATGCCGCTGCCCACGGCAAAGGCGGCGTAACCGCTCCGCAAAAGCAAAGATCTTTTTCGGAACCTTCTTCTATCGGAGAAGGTTCTTTTTTTGTTGAAAATTTACCTGAAAAACACAAAAACATACCAAAGGAATTGACCTTGCAAAAGGAAGAAATTAAGATAAATCTGCGCGCAACAAGGGGCTTACAACTTTTGGGAGGAGTCAACATGCAGAAAGTCAACAAAAAGGGAAGTATTGCCGTTCGCACGCTTTCCGGCATTGCGGCGATCGTGATGCTGCTTTGCGCCTTCGTCGGCTGCAAGCCTGCTGCCACGCTTACGGAAGTGCAGCTCTTGACGCCCGCCGACAAGACCGAATATCTGGTCGGCGAAACGTTCGATCCCGAAGGTCTCGTTCTGATCGGCGTCTATTCGGACGGTACGAGACAGAAGTATACGGATTTCACGTTTGACAAGACCGGACCGCTGACCAAGGAAGACGAAGTCGTCACGATCAGTGCGGGCGAACAGTCGTTCGAGCAGCCGATCAAGGTCATCACCCCGGACGAGAAGATCATTCTGGTCCCGGTGAACGGCGTTGATACGCTCGAAATGTACGCAGACGGACACATCGCGGTCGTCGGCGGCGCAGGTACCGGCAGCTTGCTGCCCGAGGAGACCTATTGGACCTGGGACGGGCAGGAACTCCATATCTGGCTGACCAACTACGCGATCAAGGCCAGCACCCCGGATCAGCCGATGGGCGGCGTGACCGAGGATCACATGACCGAGATGGTGCTTGTGAAGAACGATGTCGGCGATATCACGTTTGAATACGACATTCGCGGCAGCTGGCACATGAACTATACGATCACGGCGGCCTCTCTGGCTGAAGCATTGACGCCGGACGTCCGTTATCCGATTAAGGCAGAGTAACAGAGAAGGAGAATAAGAATGAGTAAAAAAGGTCTTCTTCGCGGCCTGACCAGCGTCATGGCCATGATCACTGCACTGGCGATCGGCGGCAGCATGGCTGCCCTGCAGAATGCGCCGGTCATCAATACGTTCCTGAATGTTCCGACGAGCAAGCTCGTGCTGAAGGAAGGCATCGAGGATCGGAACCATGACGGCGTGGTGGACGAGAACGACGTGGATAAGCCGCAGTATTTCACGAGCGACTTTGCCAAGGACGTCAATAACCCCACCGAAGAGGAGATTGCCAAGAAGAACGCGGCAATCGAAGCCTTCGTGGAAACCGAAGCCGAGGAAGGCGCCGTCCTTCTGACCAACCACAACAACGCGCTTCCGCTTGCGAAGGGTTCCAAGGTCTCCCTGTTCGGACGCACGACCGTGAACCCCTATCAGAAGGGTAATTCCGGCGGCGGCAGCGGCGGCACGGTTGTGAGCTATGTCGAAGCCGTGACCGATCCCGAGCGTGCGGGCTTCGTTGTCAACCAGGCGCTGATCGATGCGTACAATGCGGACGAAACGCCCAAGCGTGACTCGACGAGCCGCACCGTGGGCGAGTCCCCCGTTTCGGTGTATACCGATGCGGTGAAGGCAACGTTTGCCGATTACAGCGACGCTGCGATCGTCATCCTCTCCCGTGAAGGCGCAGAGTCCAACGACCTGTACACGAACGATGCGGAAGGCATCTGCCGCTGTTTGTCAAGGGGATTTTTTAAATACGCCAGGATAATTGACTGATTCACATATCTCGCACATTAACAGTAATAATTCCGGCTTCAGCTGTTTTATCATATTAGGCAAGGAAGAAAAGATGTTGGATATACTGTGGAGTTGTAATAGTATATTTCAAAAATAACAAGGATTTCCTAAAGATTTGAAGAATTACATAGCATTGGCAAGTCCTTGATTTGTTTGGATTTTTGAAACTCTTGTAATAATAGCCTTTATTTGTTAACATTAAATTAGCGAGCGAATGTTTATCAAAAAGAAGGAGAAAGCATGAAACGAGAGATCCGTCGAATCAGTTTCATCCTTGCAGTCTTGTTGTTGATATCCATGATTCCTTTGAAGGCAGTTGCAGATGAGCTTTCACCGTATGAATCTGTGGAAGAGCCTGAAGACGGCGTAGTGATTTATCACAATAAAGATGGAAGTTATACGATGGTCGTTGGCGCTGCCGCAGACAGCAGGAAAGCGCGGGGAACCAAAGGCTCAACAATGACAGATACAGAAGAAGTGCAGGTCCGGATAGAGAAACAATTCCGGGAAGGCTTGCCTTTGGCTACGGTTGAATATGCTGGTGACAGTCTTTCTTTCTCCCCTATTGTTTCAAGAAAAGAAGAGGATATGAGGGAGACGGCAGAAGAAGCAGAAGTCCAGGATGCAGAGGATAAAGGATCGGAACTTCCCCCTAGTGTGGATGTTAGCAGTATTAATGCATCGGATGAAAACGCAATAATAAAGAGCAAGGATATCTTGCCGATCATGGATACACATTTGCTGAGATTGGAGAAGGCCTATGGCGCGCTATTAACGGAAACTGAACGAAATGATGTATACATAAGAAAACATGAGATATAATGATCATTCATAGTTTGGGAGGACTATTGCATGCCATTAAAAGAAACAGAACGATATGATGAGTTTTTTGTACGGCAAATGAAATCTGTCTTTGGGGACGATATAGAGCTAATTGAATCTGCTGAAAACTATAAAGTTCGCGGCTGGTTTACTATCAAGTTTTGGCATCGGCCCACGAAACTATACATTATCATCGAGGCTGATTATGGTCGTTTTGTTGCTCGGTTTGAACAGGAAGACGGATGCTTTGCTCATCTGTACCAAATACAACGTTTTGAGCGTAGAGTATCAGAAAAAAACATAGAGGCAGTAGTAGATTTGATAAAAACAATAATTAATCAACCTATAACTTTTTTCAAATCGATAGGTGACGGACATTTGTATCGGAAAGAGGGGGATACATTCATAAAGCTTTCACGGGAAGAATTAATAGCATACGCTAACGGTAACACGGCGAAAAGCGCTTCGTCAAATAGTGGAAACAGTAATTGAATACCGACAGTATTTTATCATACCTGCCTGATCTATCCCGACGGGAAGCGGGCGGAATACGCCTACGACAGCATGTCCCGCCTCCTTTCGGTGACGGAGCCCAACGGCACGACCACCGCCTATACCTACGACGCCCTGGGCCGCAGGACCAGGACCAGCGACAGCACCTTGACAACGGAATACGGATATGATGCGGTCGGGAACCTGGTGCGGCAGGTCAACGAGAACGTGACCCTGACGTACCGGTACGACCTGAATAACAGAATGACGGAGGAGGCGCGCACGGAGGGCGGGACGACCCTGCGCTCCGGCTTTGCCTACGATAAAGCGGGCCAGCTCACCTCCTTCCGTCGCTCGGACGGCTACGCGGAAGCGTACACATACGACCCGGTGGGGAACATGGTGGAGAAGGTGCTGAACGGCACGAAGATCGCCATGACCTACGACGCGGCCAACGAATTGAAGACCATGGAGAGCTCCCAGGGGAAGCTGACCTACGCCTATGATCTCAACGGCAACCTGACTCAGAAAACCCTGGGTGACCGAACCGATACATACAGCTACGACGCCCGGAACCGCCTGAAGCAGTATCGGGGCTACGACAATTACCAGGTCAAGTACAGCTATAGCGCCCTGGGCATGCTCCATGCCAGGGAGTCCAGCGGCGCCCACAGCAGGACGACCCTGGAGGAGCTGATCGCAGGGAAGGAGGAGGGCGACGACCCGGACGGGGACGACGGATCGCAT
>CAMHJE010000185.1:0-4165 GCA_946185305.1 uncultured Clostridia bacterium
TGCTCTATTTTTTTCGCTTATTTTTCTCTTACCCCAATGTTTAGTATAGAACCGTATAAGGGCGCAATTTGCGAAGCCCGAAAAGCAATCTGCGCAGCAAGCATGGAAAAACGACCGGAAGGGTTGTAGAATGAAGCCGGAAACGGAGGAACGGGAAATGGAATATGCGCTGTTGACTTTTTCGATGCAGACGGAACGGCTGCGCTTTGCCATGAATGCGGACAAGCTGTGTCAGCTTGCGGCAAAGAACGGCATCCGGCAGCTGGACCTGATGACGAGCGAGATCGCGCTCTACGGTCTGAAAAACCTGCAAAGGGCGTTTGCCGCCGAGGACGCTCGAACAGGACGCGGAATAGAAATCAAGCACCGGCCACATTGACCGGTGCTTTTGCCGTATTCTGTTCAGACGTTTCTCGGAATCAGCACGCCGAGCTCGAACCAGCCGTCCTCGCCGTGCACGGCGACGGAGCCGCCGTATTTTTCGACGGTGGAGCGGATCGACTTTAAGCCGTAGCCGTGGTAGCGTTTGTCGTGCTTGGTCGTGGCGGGCAGGGAGGTGATCGTTTCGCCGGACTGATAGCGGTTTCTGACCTGCATTTTTACAAAGCCCTTTTGCTGAGAAACGGACAGCACGATCAGCCGCTGCTCCGGATCGGGCACCTGCTCGGCGGCCTCGATGGCATTGTCGAGTGCGTTGCCGAACAGCGCGGAAAGATCCATGACGCTCATAAAATCGAGCGCGTGCCCGTCGGCAACGGCGGTCATCGTGATGCCGTGCTCGGCGCAATAGAGGCTCTTGCCGGTCAGGATCGCGTCCAATACCTCGTTGCCGGTTTTGTTCTGCGCCTCATAGGAGCGGATTTCGTTTTCGACCTGATCGAGACAGTCGAGCTTTTGATCTGCGCCGATCTCCGAGCGCAGCAGCGCGATCTGGTGCTTCAGATCGTGATACTTCTGGTTGACAAGGCTGATGGATTCCTGCCGGATACGGTAGTTTTCATACTGGCGTTCGAGGATGCTCTTTAAGGCGTCGCGCTCCGAACGGGCATAGGTTTCGCACAGGTGCAGATGCAGGGCATACAGGATCGCAAGCCCCGCAAAGTAGATGATCGTCCGCGTCATAAAGACCTGCGATTCGGTCTCGGCGGAAAACGGCGTATCGAGCGCGGTATAGCTGAGACTGGACAGGATGTAGATGAACAGCGCGATCATGACCGTTTCGGCAACACGGCTCCACGGCATCGGCATTTCCCGCAGCTCCGTGCAGTGACGCATTTCCAGCACGCCGGTCAGAACGGTGACCGTCAGCCCAAGCAGCAGCATCAACGCGACCTCCCACCCCCGTGCGGCAAGCGCGGGCGTGCGCAACGAATAAAACCGGTAGATCTGCCAGGAAAACGACGCGGTAAAGCCGCCGACGATGAACGCTCTGGCACAGCAATAGATCTGCGTGCGAAGCGGTACGTCGGTGAGCACGATAAGCGGCAGCAGCGTCCACACCGCAAACAGGCTCATGCCGAGGTTGAACGCCATGCCGCGCAGCGGGCCGATCACGCTGTACAGCGCGATCTGCACCGGCAGCAGCAGCAGCGCGATCAGCACGGTCGGCAGCCGTTTCATGCGCTTGGGCAGCAGCGTAACGAACAGCATGGAGCTGAGCCAATGCAGCTGCGCCGTCCATACGTAGGGGATATCGGCTTCGAAATGCAGCTGCGTCATGCGCGGACCTCATTGATATAGCGGTTCAGCGCCTCCAAAAAAGACTTCTTCTTCGCGCGGGAGACCTGCACGATCTGCCCGTTCACAACGGCGTCGCCGTCCTGCACGCCGTCCACCTTTGCAAGGTTCACAAGGTCGCACTTGTTGCAGCGGAAAAACGGCAGCGTGCCGAGCGCCTCCTCCACATCCTTCATCGCGCCGCCGGCCTCCACGTCGCCGCTTGCAAGGTGGTAGACGAGCGAGTGCCCGTGCACCTCGATGTAGTAGATTTCATCGCTGTCCACGCGCCGTCCGCCCTCGCGCGTGACGACGAACAGGCTCTTTTTTTCCCGCTTTTTCAGCCGGGTGAGCGCGCGGTGCATGCATTGCGAAAACGCGTAATAGGTGAGGGGCTTCAGGAGGTAATCGAGCGCGTCCACGGCGTAGCCCTCAATGGCGAACTGCGTCATGTTCGTGATGAAGATGATCAGCACGTCGTTGTCGAGCGCGCGGATGCGGTGCGCGGCGGTCATGCCGTCCACCTCCTGCATCTGAATATCCATCAGGATGATATCATAGACCGGCTGATACCCGCATGCGATTTCGCCGCCGTCCGAAAACACCGTTACATCATATTTCAGACCGTTTTCCGTACAGAACCGCTCCAGAAACGATCCAAGCTCCTGCCGGAACGATGCATCGTCCTCCACGATTGCAAACCTTGTCATAGCGCGTCCCTTGCCTTATACAATCTTTTCTATATTATATCACGCGCGCTTTCCGTATGCAATAGCGCAGCGGGACGGAAAGCCTATCGAAGCACGCGTTTTTCTTCTGTCGGTTCATGCGTCAAAATCGACCGATGGTGTTTGGCCTATTGCATCTTTTTTACGGTGTTGTTACAATATGCGTAATGAATCGGTAAAGGGAAAACCCTGCGCCGGTCATGGGAAGAACATTATAAGGAGGAGACAGATGAACAAGAAACTTGCCCCGATCATGCGGGGTCTCTGTGCGGTCATGGCTGCGCTGTTTGTGATCGCTACGCTCGGCACAGGCATCGCGGAAAGCTACCGTTCCGCGCTGGACAGCGTTCTCGGAACACAGAGCTTTGTCACCAACACCGACAAAGACGCCGCGCGTTTCAAGAGCGACTATAACACGATTGAAGAGATGGCGGCAGCCGCCAAGGCGGTTGCGGTCAAGGAAGGTGAGGAAGGCACCGTCGTCATGAAGAACGACAACGCCGTCCTGCCCCTTGCCAATCAGGCGCAGGTCGCGCTGTTCGGCCTTGCGGCTTACGCGCCGTATCCTTACGCGAACGGCGACCTCAAGGGCGGCAATGAGGATGCGGTCGATCTGGTCGCAGCACTCGAAAACGCCGGCGTGAAGGTCAACGAGACCGTCAAGAACTTCTACATGAACGGCATTCTCAACAAGCACATCGAGATGGTGCCGAACATGTGGACCGGCGAGGAAGTTCCGACCATTGCGTACGATCACATCTACGTCGCGTCCCCGGGCGATATGCGTGAATACCAGGTCGTCGAAGTTCCGCCGACAGAGTTTGAAGCGCTCGGCGCGCCCGCGAACTGGAAGGATTCCATAGACAAGGCCAACACCACCGGTATCGTCGTGTTTGCGCGCGGCGCGGGCGAAGGCAACACCTACGCGCCCGGTTCGGCTCTCGATTACTACGGCAACGCGACCGGCAAGGATCCGCTCGCTCTGTCCGACGATGAGCTGGCGATCGTCGATGTGGCAAAGGAGACCTGCTCCAAGGTCATCGTCCTCATCAACTCCGGCAACAACATGGTGCTCAAGGACATCGCCAAGGGCGGCGCGCACGAGGTTGACGGTATCGCCTACATCGGCGTCATCAACGACTATCAGTGCGAAGGTATCGCAAACGTGCTGACCGGCAAGGCCAACGCGACCGGCGCTCTGCCCGACACCTATGTGGCGGACAACGCTGCGATCCCGGCGGTCGTCAACTTCGGCGGCGGCTACTATGCGGACTATGAGATCGTCGCGGTGGACGGCACCGACAGCCGTTTCCCGGGCGAAACGATCGCCAACATCGAAGCCGGTTCGTTCGGCGGCAGCTCCACCTACAACGGCGGTACCTATATCGTCGAGGCTGAGGGCATCTACGTTGGCTATAAGTACTTCGAGACCCGTTACTTCGACGGCATCATGAACCCGGCTTCCAAGGCGGATTCCGCCAAGGGCGCTACGCAGGCGGCGAATTGGGATTACAGCAAGGAAGTCCTGTTCACGTTCGGCCACGGCCTGTCCTATCTTGACTATACGCAGACGCTGAAGTCCGTCGAGGTCGATAAGACCCCCGAAGGCAACATCACCGCTGTCGTCGAGATCAAGAACAACAGCAACACCGCAGGCAAGTTCCTCGCCCAGCTCTATGTCCAGAAGCCCTACACCGAGTACGACAAGACGAACCTCGTCG
>CAMHJE010000186.1:0-4160 GCA_946185305.1 uncultured Clostridia bacterium
CGAACCCGTGATCTCAGCTTGGAAGGCTAATGTGTTACCGCTACACTATACCTGCATGTGGTGCGGACGAAGAGACTTGAACTCATACGCCTATGGCACCGGAACCTAAATCCGGCGCGTCTGCCAATTCCGCCACGTCCGCCCGGAAAAAGATGGTGACCCGTCGGGGATTCGAACCCCGGACACCTTGATTAAAAGTCAAGTGCTCTACCGACTGAGCTAACGAGTCATAATGGCTGGGGCGGCGCGATTTGAACGCACGAATGACGGAGTCAAAGTCCGTTGCCTTACCGCTTGGCTACGCCCCAGCGTGGATAGAATCGAAGTTGAGAGCGAATTGCCCTCAACTTCGATTGCAAATGGGGTGGATAGTGGGACTCGAACCCACGACCTCCAGAGCCACAATCTGGCATTCTAGCCAACTGAACTATATCCACCATGCAGCGTTGCGTTGCGGTCCGCATTACCCGCCGATTCCGACGGGTAATGCCGAAATGGCGCGCCTGCAGGGATTCGAACCCGGGACCTACGGCTTAGAAGGCCGTTGCTCTATCCTGCTGAGCTACAGACGCATCGCAGTTCCGAGAACATATTGTAACAGACGGTTATCGAAATGTCAATTGTTTTTTTAGCGCCCGCAGCATTTTTTGTATTTTTTTCCGCTGCCGCACGGACAGGGATCGTTGCGGCCGACGGTCGGTGCAGCGACAAAAATCTGCGATTTGCGAAATTCCTTCGTTAACGCTTTGCGCTCCTCTTCCGTCCGGACATCCTTCCATTCGGGCAGGTTATACAGCCAGTCTGCTTTGGCTCGATGCATGTTCATATACAGCTTATCAAAATCGACCTTCAAGGCAATCTCGCTGTTTTCGTCAAGTGAATCAAGGTCGATTTCACCGTTCGCCAAGCTCGAATTGATGCCGTCAAGGAACCCGACAAATACATACGGCTCCATATCAAAAGAGGCGGCCAGCTCGGACAGCTTGCCGGACAGAACGGTATCATGCTGCTTAAGGATCTTGCGATAGTTTTCGGTTTCCGCGGCAAAATATGTCTTCCAATATTCGTTATATGCTTCCTGTGTGCGGTTTTCCTGGGCTTTATCCTGCCAGATTTGATATAAACTCATAATAATACTTCCCCCTTACTTTTCGAACGTTTCCCATTGTAAAACAAAAGAATCCTGAATGCAAGCCTTGCTTTTGAGCGTTCTCTGTAAATTTGTGTTCCAAAGCAGCAAAGCGCCTTCCCCGGTGTCTTGATAATACCGTTTGCGGTAGCCTTGCTTTTCAAAATCGAATTGCCGATATAGCTCCTGCGCGATGCGGTTCGTTTCCCGCACCTCCAGCGTCATGGACATCGCCCCGAACAAATCACCGACTGCCATAGCCGCATACAGCATTGCTTTTCCGCAGCCTTCGTGACGACTGGACGGACTTACGGCGATGTTGGTGATATGACATTCTTCGAACAACACCCACATGCCGCAGTAGCCGATCAGTTTTCCATCCAACTCCGCGACAAGGTAATGCGCCAGATGATTGTCGAGCTCGGAAAGCAGGGATCGCTTGGACCAAGGCATGCGAAACGACAATGTTTCGATTTTGTACACGTCGGAAATGTCCGACTGTGTCATGGCACGGATGCTTAACATGGCTTCATCCGCTCCGCTTGCGATAATTTCAAGTACATTGGAGAAATCTGCTTCTCCCCTGTCCGCTCCGCGGCAATCCGCACAACGGATTCGGCAGAAGGCAAAGCCTTGTCCGAAGCGGATGTTCCGGTGATACGGCAGCTTTCCGGTAAGTTTTCAACGAACGAAGAGATCTCGCAGGCGCAAGGCGCTGTCAGACATTGACTACCGCGGTATACGGCGCCGTAGCCGTTTCCGTTACGCGCGTCGATCAACGCGCAGACCGGCATACCCGTATCGTGAAAAGGATATGCAAGAGTTTCCAAAGCGTTGACGGCAATAACGGGCTTGCCGTGTGCAAGCCCAAGTGCGTTTGCCATCGTCACGCCGATACGAACGCCGGTAAAAGAGCCGGGACCTACGTCTGCGGCAAAGGCGTCCATATCCGCTGTGGAAAGACCGTTTTCACGCAGCAATTCTTCTGCTGCAGGCAGAACAGACTCCGCATGTCTCTTTTCAGCGGATAACGTTTTGGATATAACGTTGCCTTCCACATACAAAGCAACAGACGCGATCACATCCGTTGTTTCAAACCCGAGAATTTTCATAAGGCGTTTACCAGCTTTTCATACACTTGTCCTTGCGGCTTTAGGGACACACAACGCGGTTCCATGCCGGAACCGAGGATATGAATATCAAGCCGATCCTTCGGCAGACATTCCGGCACCAGATCGGCCCACTCCATCAGAACGATTCCGTCTTGTGACAGATAATCCGAAAACCCGATGGCATACAGCTCATCTGCATCGGAGAGCCGATACGCGTCAAAATGGAACAGCGGCGGATCGGATGGATATTCCTGCACAATTGTGAAGGTCGGACTTGTCAGCGACGGAATTCCGAGAGACAAAGCCACTCCTCTTGCCAATACGCTTTTGCCGGCGCCGAGGTTGCCGTAAAGCGCGACAAAGCTGCCCCTGTGCAGAAGATCGCCGAGCTTTTGCCCGAGAGAAAGCATGTTCGCTTCCGTATTGACGGTTATCGTACGTTCCATCAGAACAGCTTCCTTTCCAACAGCTCTGCGGAGAAATCGCCGAACCGATCCTCTGCAATCGCTTTTCTGGCGTCTTCCATCAGGCGCAGAGAGAACCGAAGATTATGAATCGAAATCAACTGAGCGGAAAGAATTTCGTCGGCCTTAATCAGATGGCGAATGTAAGCTCGCGTGAAATGTCGGCACGTATAGCAGTCACACTCCTCTTCGATCGGTGAGAAGTCATGTTCAAAGGTCTTGTTGCGCAGCATCAGCCGTCCGTGCCGTGTCAGCGCCAAGCCGTTGCGGGCAGCACGCGTTTGCAGAACGCAATCGAACATGTCGATCCCGCGGGCAACGCCTTCCAACAAACAGTCCGGACTGCCTACGCCCATCAGATAGCGCGGCTTGGATCCCGGCATATAGGGCATGATCGTTTCAAGTATTTGATACATGATCGGCTTCGGTTCCCCGACGCTCAAGCCCCCGATTCCGTAGCCGATAAAGTCCATCGAAGCAAGCGTTTTGGCGCTTTCAATGCGGAGATCCTCATAAACGCACCCCTGCACGATGCCGAACAAGGCTTGATCCTTGCGTGTGTGCGATTTTTGGCAGCGATCCGCCCAACGATGCGTACGATCCATCGCTTTCCGCGCATAGGTATGATCGGCAGAAGCGGGCGCACATTCATCAAAGCACATAGCGATATCCGCACCGAGCGCCTGCTCAATCTCCATCACCTTTTCCGGTGTAAAGAAATGCTTGCTGCCGTCAAGGTGTGAACGAAACATCACGCCGTCTTCACGGATATCATTGATTTTTGCAAGACTGAATACCTGAAACCCGCCGCTGTCGGTCAGGATAGGATGCTGCCACTGCATGAACGAATGCAGTCCGCCGGCTTCTTCGACAAGCGCGTGACCGGGACGCATGTACAGATGGTACGTATTGGATAGAATGATCTGTGCATGGATGTCCTCAAGGTCGCGCGGCAGCATTGCCTTTACAGTCGCCTGCGTACCGACCGGCATATAGATTGGCGTTTCGATCACACCGTGCGGCGTGTAGAGCTTGCCAAGACGGGCGCCGGTTTGTTTGTCAATATGCAACAGTTCAAATCGAAACGGTTGTTCCATTCTATTTCCTCAAACAAATAAATTTCGTTAATCTGTGATGAACATGGCGTCGCCAAATGAGAAGAAGCGATAGCGTTTCTGAATCGCGTGCTGATAGACGGCAAGCATTTCTTCGCGTGACGATAAGGCAGAAACAAGCATCAACAAAGTAGATTCCGGCAAATGGAAATTCGTAATCAACGCATCGACAGCCTTAAAACGATAACCCGGCGTGATAAAAATGCTTGTTTCTCCGCTGCCGGGATGTACGATACCGTTTTCATCCGTAACCGTTTCCAGCGTTCGCGTAGAGGTCGTCCCCACACAAACGATTCTCCCGCCGCTTTGCCGAACGCGGTTGATCGTGTCCGCTGCTTCC
>CAMHJE010000187.1:0-4118 GCA_946185305.1 uncultured Clostridia bacterium
GGAGCTGCGTGTCTTATTTGCGGAAAAGAACATCGACATCCCGTTCCCGCAGCTCACCGTCCATCAGGGCGCATAAGCAACTGCCTGCAAAACACACGAAAACAGGGACCTGCCGCGGCAGGTCCCTGTTTCTTCGATTCGATCCGTTTTCTTACTTATCCGTATGCACATCCACCTGCGCATGGGCAAGCGGCAGGCCGTTCTTGTCGAGCGTATGCCGGACGGCCTCGTTCAGCGAGAAGTACACGTCCCAATAGTTCGCGGACTTGAACCACGTGCGGAGCTTGAACGTCGGCAGGCCGCTGTCGGTGACGGTGACGAGGGCTTCGGGCTTCGGATCGTCCAGGACGAGCTTGTTGTCCTTCGCGCAGTCCAGAAGCAGCTCGCGCACCTTTTCGGTGTCGGCGGCGGGGCTCAAGGTCACGTCGATGTCAAGACGGCGAATGTCGTTAACGGAGAAGTTCTTGATCGCGGCGTTGGACAGCGCGGCGTTCGGCAGCGTGACCTGCAGATTGTCGGCCGTAGCGATCTTGGTGTAGAACAGGGTAATTTCCTTGACGGTGCCTTCGTTGCCGCCGTCGTTGATGTAATCGCCGACATGGAACGGCCGGAACAGCAGCAGCATGATGCCGCCCGCAAGGTTCGCCAGCGAGCCCTGCAGCGCGAGGCCGACGGCCAGTCCGCAGGAGCCGAGCACCGCAATGATCGACGCGGTCGGGACGCCGACGGTCGCCACGGCGAGCAGCACGACAAGCACGTAACCGAGCACCTTGATCGCGCTCAGCGTGAAGGTCTGCACCTCGGGCGCGAGCTTGCCGAAAGCCTTGCCCTTTTTGACGATCTTCAATACCAGCTTGACAAGCAGCAGCCCGACGATCAAAATGACGAGCGCCGCCACAATCTTCATCGCAATCCCGGCAATGCCGTTGCCGAACTGGCTTGCGATGCCTTCGGAGAGCTCCTCTCCCCATGTCAGTCCTTCGTTTAACAGCATAGTGTGTCCTCCTTATCTGTTCGCCGTCAGCCGACGACGATATTGACGATGTTCTTGACGACGATGACCTTGCGGATCGTCTTGCCGTCCAGATACGGCTGCACGTCCGGCGCGGCCTTGGCTGCCGCTTCCACCGCGGCTTTATCGGCGTCGGCAGGCATCGAAATGCGCGCGCGAACCTTGCCGTTCACCTGCACGCCGTATTCGATCTCGTTCGCGGCAAGCGCGGCCTCGTCCCATGTCGGCCACGGGGCGTGGTGCAGCGGTGCATACCCGAGCCGCTCGTTCATTTCCTCGCACAGATGCGGCGCAAACGGATAGAGCAGCAGCAGCAGCGTATGCAGCTCGTCCTTTGTCAGACTGCCCTTGGCGTAGATATCGTTGACGAGGCTCATCATCGCGGCAATCGCGGTGTTGAACTTCATGCGCTCGATATCCTCGGAGACCTTCTTGATGCAGCCGTGGAATGCGCTCTTCAACGCCTTGTCGGTGTCGCCCTCGCCCTTGACCATATCCATCAAGCGCCATACGCGATCCAAGAACCGCTTGCAGCCCGCGGCGGATTCCTCGTTCCACGGCGTTGCGGCCATATAGTCGCCCATGAACATGACGTAGACGCGCAGCGTATCCGCGCCGAGGCGCTCGATGACGCTGATCGGATCGACGACGTTGCCCTTGGACTTACTCATCTTGTCGCCGTCCGGCCCGAGGATCAGTCCCTGATAGGTGCGCTTGGCATACGGCTCCGGCGTGTTGACCTCGCCGATATCGTAGAGGAAGTGGTGCCAGAAGCGCGAATACAGCAGGTGCCGCGTGACGTGCTCCATGCCGCCGTTGTACCAATCGACCGGCATCCAGTAGCGCATCTTTTCGGGGTCGCAGAAGCGTTCGGCGTTGTTCGGGTCGATAAAGCGGAGGTAGTACCACGACGAGCCCGCCCACTGGGGCATCGTGTCGGTCTCGCGCCGCGCGGGGCCGCCGCACTTGGGGCAGGTGCAGTTCACAAACGATTCGATCCTTGCGAGCGGGCTTTGCCCGTCGGTGCCCGGCTCGAAGTTCTCCACGTCGGGCAGGCGCAGCGGCAGCTCGTCATACGGAACGCCGACCGTGCCGCACTTCGGACAATGGATCAGCGGGATCGGCTCGCCCCAATAGCGCTGGCGGTTGAACGCCCAATCCTTCATCTTATATTGGACGCCCTTATGTCCGAGGCCTTTTTGGGCAAGGAAGTCGAGCATCGCGGCGATGGAATCCTTCTTGTTGTCGTAGGCGTTGAGGAAGTCGGAATTGATCATTTTCCCGTTGCCGGTGTAGGCTTCCTTTTCGATGTCGCCGCCCTCGATGACCGGGATGATCTCGACGCCGAACTTCTTGGCAAACTCCCAGTCTCTCTGGTCGTGCGCGGGCACCGCCATGATCGCGCCGGTGCCGTAGCCCATCATCACGTAGTCCGCGATGAACACCGGGATCTCCTTGCCGCTGACCGGATTGACAGCAGTAAAGCCTTCAAGACGCACGCCGGTCTTGTCCTTAGAAAGCTGGGTACGCTCGAACTCGGTCTTTTTCGCGCAGGCGGCGCGGTAGGCCTCGACCTCGGCCCAGTTGGCGATCCTGTCCTTATACTGATCGAGCATCGGATGCTCCGGCGCCATGACCATGAAGGTCACGCCGTAGAGCGTGTCGCAGCGGGTCGTGTAGATTTCGAGCTTTTCGGGGACGCCCTTGATTGCAAAGTTCACGAACGCGCCGGTGGACTTGCCGATCCAATCGATCTCCTGCTGCTTGATCGAATCCGGATAATCGACGGTGTCGAGCCCGTCCAGCAGCTTATCGGCGTAGGCGGTGATCCTCAGATACCACACGTCCTTGGCAAGCTGCACCACGTCGCTGTGGCACACGTCGCACTTGCCGCCCTGCGAATCCTCGTTGGACAGGACGACCTTGCAATGCGGGCAGTAGTTCACAAGCGTCTTGGCGCGGAACACAAGGCCGTGGTCGAACATCTTGCGGAAGATCCATTGCGTCCAATGGTAGTAATCGGGCAGGGACGTGGAGATCTCGCGGCTCCAGTCGAACGAATAGCCGACGCGCTTCATCTGCTGCTTGAAATGCTCGACGTTCGCGGTCGTGATGATATGCGGATGCGTGTTGGTCTTGATCGCATAGTTCTCGGCGGGCAGGCCGAACGAATCGAAGCCCATCGGGAACAGCACGTTATAGCCCTGCATACGGCGCTTGCGCGAAATGACCTCAAGGCTCGTATACGCCTTGATATGGCCGACGTGCATGCCCGCACCGGACGGATACGGGAACTCGACGAGCCCGTAGAATTTCGGTTTGGTATAGTCCTCCTCGGCGGCAAAGCAGTTATGCTCCGCCCAGTATGCCTGCCATTTTTGCTCAACGGCGGCAAAATCGTAGCGTTCTGTCATATCCTAAAGCGATCTCCTTTGCAAATTCAATGTGACAAATATATGAAATAAGTTTATTTCTTTTGCGTCGGTTTGTCAACCGCTTTACAAGAAAATCCGTTTGTGGTATATTGAAATCAATCTCAAAAAAATCGCGGTGCTTTTCCGCTTGAAAGGTATTGACATGATCGGAACATATCTATTCCATATCGGCAGCTTCGGCATACCGTCGATGGGCTTCTGCATTCTGATCGGCACCATCGTCGCGCTGCTGGTTTGCTATTGGGCCAAACGCTTTACCAACCTCGACTGGAACGACGAGGTGCTGGACGGCATCATCTGGGCCGTGCTCGGCGGCTTTATCGGCATGAAGCTGCTGTACTGGATCGTCACGCCGGAGGTGCTGACGAGCTTCTTTGCCGCGCCGTCGTGGGCGGGCTTTTGGAGCCTTGTCACCGAGGGCATGGTGTTTTACGGCGGTCTGATCGGCGGCGTCGTCGGTCTGCTGCTCCTCTGCTATAAAAAGAAGCGCAATTTCTTCACGTTCGCCGACCTGATCGTGCCGGGCTTCTGCCTTGCGCACGCGGGCGGGCGCATCGGCTGTCTGCTTGTCGGCTGCTGCTACGGCGTGGCCGAGGGCGAAGCGTGCCTGATGGGACACCTCCACTATGACGGCGCGTTCGCGGTCACGTACCTTAACGGCGTAAAGCGCC
>CAMHJE010000188.1:0-3950 GCA_946185305.1 uncultured Clostridia bacterium
GATGACAGATGACAAATGACAGTTATTGAAAATCGGTGGATGGTTCAGATTAGTATTATATATATTATAATATATATTTACTAATGCCTCTTTCCCTCTCAAATTCAGAAAACTGTCATCTGTCATTACTGTCATTGTTGGATGTATAAGTATGTTCATAGCCTGAAAGTTTGACTTTTCACGCTATTATTTGGTTATTTCTCAGAAAAGTTGTACCTTTGCTTCCTGAAGGATTCAAGAACGAGCAGCGCCGTCCTTGTTATATTGTAAGAACTTTAGACAGATGGATTCAGAGAAGATAATCAATTATCACCTATATATCGATGAATGTGGTGACCAGAACTTGGAATCATTCAGTCGCACTTTCCCTATCTTCACACTTTGCGGCATCCTTGTGCGTGATGACCTTGTGCCCCAGCTTGAAGGGCAGGTGCGTGCTTTGAAGCAAGAGTTTTGGGGCAATCGTCAGATAATCCTTCATTCACGCGATATCCGCAAGTGTCAGAATGGTTTTGAGGTATTGTTTGACCTTGACGTAAAACGTCGTTTCTACGAATCCATCAACCAGCTTTTAGGTCAGCGTGGCGTGTATGTCATTGTCAGTTGCTCCATCCTGAAGGAACCCTACATTCGCCAGTTTGGACGTTTCAACGATGTCTATGGCCAGTCGCTGTCGTTTGTGCTCGAACGCGCCATTTTCTGTGTTGACAACCAGTGCCCAGACGGACAAGGCCGAATTTCTGCCATTGTTGAGCGCAGAGGTAAGCGAGAGGATAAAAACCTTATGAATTATTATCAGCAACTTCTGGACAAAGGCACTTATTGGGTCACAGCAGAACGAATGAAGAGTCGCATGACCTGCCTCGATTTCAAATGGAAGTCAGAAGACATTTCTGGTTTGCAGATTGCCGACTTGATAGCCTATCCACTGACTCGCCACGTTCTGAATCCACAAGCAGTCAATCTGGCCTATGACGTATTGGCTCCCAATATATTCATGGATGGCGGCAAACTTTTGGGCCTCAAAATCTATCCATCCCAACAGACATAAAAAAAGAGTCGCCACGAACCTGACAACTCTTCCGATCGGGGACACCCCAATCCCAATAAATGGAACACGTCCATTGTTCTGTGTGCAAAGATAGATATTATTTCTGAAAGTTCCAAGTTTTTTAGCAACTTTATTTGTTCCAGCACCAAAATAAGCACAATTTTCAATACCTTTAACACTAATTGCATCAATATTGTCACTATTATACGCACTATCACTAGTTTCAGCAATTGAATTAGATGCATTGCTAATCTTTCCTTTTTCTCAAAGTTAGGATTCTAGTATCCCAATATCAGTTACATTTATCATATTTACCTCGGAATAAAGGCCATATTTATGTTTTTTCGAAGAAATTTAGGAAAAAACGACTTATTATCGAAATCTTTTTGTATTTTTGCAGGTGCAATCCGTATGGAGAGCAAATATTTATTGAATTAACGAAGCGTTATGCTCGACTTGCTGATGGAAATGTGAGAAACTTCCAATGAACTGCAAGGACGGTGTATCGGTTCGCGCGTATAGCGTGGGCTGGTTACTCCTTCTCAGTTCAAGGCAATTCCTACGGCCTCCATTAGAAGAAGTGGCAAATCAGTACCACGCTTCTACGTACAATAATAATGGAAGTTCCTTGATGGTGCTGCAAAGGGCAATAAAGGCATTATAGATTTATGGATACAGAAGCTTATGATTTATTCAAAGATCCATATCCTCTAGAAGGAATGGTTCTTGACATAGATGCTCCTAAGCCACAGAGGGCGATAACGTCTTTATCCGATAATTTTCGGATAAGAACGATGTCTGATATCAGGACATTGAAAGAGGTCGTTGCCCTTAATAGGATGCTTGCCGGGTTCGAGCGTGCCGAGACGGGACGCCATGCCGATCGCCGCCGCGCCGTTCAGCGTCGCGCCCGTGAGCACTTCTTCCGGCGTCAGCCGTCCGTACAGACAGCCCGCCGTCATCGCGAACGGCAAAGAGAGGTTCGGCGTGGAGCCGGGGTTCATGTCGGTCGCCACCGCAACGGCAACGCCGGCATCGATCATGCCGCGGAAATCACCGTACGGTTTTTTGAGATAAAACGACGTGGCGGGGAGCATGACCGCGATCACGCCGCCGTCCTTCAGCGCCTGTATGCCTTCCGCTCCGGTCTCGGACAGATGGTCGCAGCTGATCGCGCCGACGCGCGCCGCTGCCTGCGTGCCGCCGATCTCTTTGATCTCGTCGGCGTGCATTTTCGGCGTCATGCCGCAGCGCTTTCCCGCAAGCAGGATGCGCTCCGACTGTTCGGCGGTGAACACGCCGTCGTCGCAGAATACGTCGCAAAACTGCACGATCCCGTCCTTCGCGATCTCGGGGATCATTTCGCTGCACAGAAGATCGACGTACGCTTCATGATCCATGCCTTCGGGAAATGCATGCGCGCCTAAAAACGTTGCCGCAATGTCCGGATTCTCCGCCTGCAGCCGGCGAATGACGCGCAACTGCTTGCGCTCGGTCTCAAGATCGAGCCCGTAGCCGCTCTTGATCTCCAGCGCCGTCGTGCCGTGGCGGAGCATCTCCGTCATCAGCGTACGCGTTTTTTCACAGAGCGCATCCTCGCTCGCCCGACGCGTTTCGCGTACGGTCGAAAGAATGCCGCCGCCCGCCGCGAGGATCTCAAGATACGTCTTTCCCGCAAGCTTCATCGCAAGCTCGTGCTCGCGCCAGCCGCCGAACACCAGATGCGTGTGGCAGTCCACAAGCCCTGCCGTGACGAGCCTGCCGCCGCAGTCGATCGATTCGTCCGCATCGGGTGCGGCGCTTTCTCCCGTCTGCAGGATCGTGCCGTTTTCCTCGAGCAGCCATGCGCCGTGAAGCTTTTTTATTTCACTTTGCGCAGAACCGCATACGGCGGCCGTTCCGGTCGCCGTTGCAAGTTCTCCGATGTTGAAAAAGACCCGTTTCACAGCAGATGACACTCCAGGACCTGTTTTTGCGCGTCGAAGTTTTCGATCTGCAGATAGTAGTCCGCCGCGTTGACGAATGCCATCATCGGCGCGAGACCGATGATCTCGGTGCCGACCACGTGCACGCCGTAGCGCGCCGCCTCAAAGCGGACGAACTCGAGCACGCGATAGAGCGGCGTCTGCTTATAGTCGCACATATTGATCGAGACCTGCGCAATGTTGCGCTCCTCGAGCATCACGCCGAGCGCCTTGACTGCGCGGAAACCGCCGTCCTTTTCGCGGATGATCTTTGCGATCTTCTTTGCGATCGATACGTCGGAGGTATCGAGATTGATGTTGAATGCGATCAGCGGCTGACGTGCGCCGACGGCGACGACGCCCGCGGAAGGATGCGGTTGCCGCCGAAGTCGGGATGCCACTGCTCTTCCAGCACCTTTTCCGCCATGCCCTCGAACTGACCCTTGCGGATCGCGGCGAGGTTCTTGCGGTGCGGCGCGGACGCGCTTTCTTCATACAGGAAGACCGGCAGATCGAGCTCGTCGGACAGGCGCTGACCGAGCACCTTGGACAGCTCGACGCACTCCGCCATGTCCATGTCACGGATCGGCACGAACGGGATGACGTCGACCGCGCCCATGCGCGGATGCTCGCCCTGATGTACGCGAAGATCGATTTTTTCGACCGCATGCTGCGCGAAGCGGAACGCCGCCTCCATGACCTGCATCGGTTCGCCGAGGAAGGTGAAGACCGAGCGGTTGTGGCTCGCGTCGGAGGAATAGTCGATCAGCGTGACGCCCGGAACGGCGCGTACGATGTCCGCAAACTCTTCTACAAGGTCCAGCCGGCGTCCTTCGCTGATGTTCGGGATGCATTCCATCAATTTTGCCATAGTTGTATCTCCTTTAATCCTTTAATGCGTTTTGTACGGTTGCCTTGACCAGCGCATCGTCCGC
>CAMHJE010000189.1:0-3944 GCA_946185305.1 uncultured Clostridia bacterium
GCTGCCGTCCTTGACCGTCATGCATGTTACCTGCTGCCATCCCTTTTTGCGCCCGTCCTGCTCAAAAAGGACTTCTTGCGTCTCGATTGCGCCGGACGCAACTGCTCGCAGCGCGGGGCAGTTTTCGCATGGGGCACTGCGCCCGTGATAGAGAGAATAGCACTTTCCCGCGGGAGAAGCGCTGTCCATTCCGTACCAATACTGCATCGCAGGATTCTGCAAAATCAGGTCAAGCTCGGACGACAGCAGACAAATGCCGTCCTGCACGACCGCCAGCAGCGCGGATAAGAGCTCGGATTCTTGCATCGGAGGATTGCTTTTTGAACCATTCATACGGATTTGCCGCTTTCCTTTTTTCTGAATTATAGCAATGCCACAACGGATTGTAAAGGCAGTTTCTTCCACCCTGCCTGCTTGCTTACATTACGCCCTTGCAATCCGATTCAGCCTTGCATTCAGCGTCTTCAAGGCATCCTTCGGGTCGCCCTTGCTTTTGCGGATCACGATGGACGCGAGCGTTTCGTTTTGCATCATCTCCCGCATGGCAGCGTCGAACGGGACATGAATGTTCGTGCCGTTGCCCTCGTTCATCATGGCTTCGACAAACGCAAGACCGGCGGCGCTTTGCGTGATCGTGCCGACGGTGTCGTAGACGGAGCAGAAGCCCGCAGGCTGCGGCAGCACCTCGCGGTCGAGCCAGTTGACAATCTCCTGTCCCGGCAGGGTATACGCCGGGTTCGGCTCGGCAACCTTGCGGATGCGGATCGAGTCGCGGCAGTCGCCCGCGACGGTGCACAGTTCGGTTTCGCCCTCGTTCGGCACTGTAAACGAAAACACATGCCGCCCGATCAATTCGGAAAAACGTTCGCCGTTGACATACAGCGTCACATCCGGCTGATTGGAATAGACCGTAACGACGGTCACGTCCTCGGCGCGGTCGACGTACCGCCGTCCGCAAAGATGCACAAACGGCTCCTTCGACCAGTACGCCTTATACAGATAGAACGCGTCCTTTTTCGTTTTCCGGTCGAACGTGATAAGCCCCTTGCCGTTGCGCCCGGGCGTGCCGCCCTCGTTTCGCGCGTCGGCGGCAAAGTCGAACATATTCCAGACGAACCCGCCCCAAAGGTACGGACGGGAGGCGAACATTTCAAGCATTTTTTGGTGATACGCCGCCTGATACTGCTCGGTATAGTCCCCGCGCACCGGCTTTGCGGTCTGCCATTGCAAAAAGGCGTCCGCGCCGTACTCGGTCAGCGCCAAGGGCTTATCCGGGTGCGCCGCGTGGAAATCGTCCAGGAACGCGCCGTTCTGCTCCGGTGTGCCGAGATACCACCCGAAATACAGGTTATAGCCGATCACATCGGGGACGTCATGCAGCGGCGAATCCGTCGGCAGCATAAACGCATTGGCAATCGCGGTCGGGCGCGAGGGATCGAGCGCGTGAGCCAGTTCGTTGAGATACTGATGCTCCCGATACAGGTCCTCCGAATAGCCGGACGCGGTGATTTCGTTCGACAGCGCCCAGCACGCGATGCAGGCGTGATGCTCATTCTGATGGATCAGCTCGCAAAGCTGCTGTTCGGCGCTGCGGTTCGCGCCGGGCATGTGCTCGGAGATGTACGGGATCTCCGCCCAAACGATCAGCCCGAGCCGATCGCAGAGGTCATACACATACGGATCGTGCTGATAGTGTGCAAGCCGTACCGCATTTGCGCCCATTTCCCGGATCAGCGCAAAATCCTCGTCGTGCATTGCCCGTGTCAGTGCATTGCCGACGCCCTCCCGATCCTGATGACGGCTGACGCCGCGCAGCGGATAGGAACGGCCGTTGAGAAAGAAACCTTTTTCGGAATCAAACGTAAACGTCCGGCACCCGAAGCAGAGCGACACTTCGTCCGTCACTTCGCCGTCCTGATAGACCGACGCAGTCACGCGGTACAGAAACGGATCGGCAAGGCCGTCCCAAAGATGCGGATGCGGGATCGAAACCGTCACGCGCTCGCCCTCCGCTTCGGTGACAAACGCGCCCGATGCGTCCTCGGTGATACGATACACGATGCGGTCATATAGGTCGTCCACGTTGGCACGCAGATACAGGCTTGCGTTTTCGCCCGCCATGCTGCAGATCGCAAGCACGCCGGGGTCGCCGTCGCGGTCGAGCTCGAAATGGCACGACGGCACGACGATCAGATTCACGTCTCGGTAGATGCCGCCATAGAACGTGAAATCGGCGCGCTGCGGATAGACCGTGTCGCTGTACCCGTTATCGACCTCGACGCGCAGTTCGTTTTCTTCCCCGAGCGCGTCGGTGATCTCGATGCGAAACGTCGCATAGCCGCCCGCGTGCTCCCCGCACAAGGTTCCGTTGACGAACACCCTTGCCACGGTGTTGACGCCCAAAAACTCCAGATAGACGCGATCGTCCGGTTTCCGCGCGGGCACGGACAGCTGGCGCGTATACGTGCAGATGCCGCGGTAATAATCGTTGCCACCGTCGGCGCCGTCGAGCGCATTCCACGTATGAGGCAGTGTGACGGGCATGGGTACGCCTTCCTGATAAAACGTCCACCGATCCTTGAGGGGAATGATCGTTCTCATGGTAATATCCTTTCCGATAAAGGCGGCGGGACGCGGTTTGCGTCCTTGCCGAAAGTCCTTATCCTGTTTTTCTTAAAAATGCGTGTCCATCATGCCGCAGAACGCATCGACCGGACTGACGCCCGTGAACGGGCTTTCGCCTTCGATCTTGCGGACGAACGCCTTGACCGACGAATCCGACGCATCGTAACAGTTGATGAAGTTTTTGATCTGCGGCACATCCGCGAGGTGGAACGGGCAGTTGAAGGAAGCGAAGATGACCGGCAGTTCGTTGACATACCACGGATTGTCCCAGCCGCCCTTGCTGATCGCCCATTCGAGCCGCTGCGTGGTCCGCATCGTTGCGGAAACGTTCGCAACACAAATCACAAGATCGTAAGAACCCGTCAGCGCCTCGATGCTGTTCTTCATGCCGTAAGCGCCCTTCTTTTTGAGGCTCTTGGAAAACTCGGTGCGCTGCTCGGTCGTCATGCCCGCCATCGCCTTCATGATCTTTTCCATCGGATCCTCGTAGATCGTGACGACGTGTCCGCGCGCTTCGAGCTCAGCCTTCAGCGTGTTGTACAGCTTGCTGCCGTCCGCGCCCATGCCCGCCATCGCAACGATGGGGCTCGGCTTCGGACCGACCGGCACGATCAGCACACGCTTTTTATCCGTGACCGGGAAGATGTTCTCCCCCACCTGCTTGACGAGCGTGATCGCCTTTTCGGAAACCTCCTCTGCAACCTGCTTATGCGCCGCACAGCCGATCACATCGAGGCCTTCTTTGGGCGGGAACTTGTCTTCGGTATAGTGCATCAGCCCCGCGAGCACCTTGAGACCGAGAATGCGGGCGAGCGCATCGTGCAGACGCTGTTCGGTCAGCCGTCCGTCATGCAGAGCGTCGGTCATGTAGCGGACGTCCTCTTCGTAATCGTTGTAGAACAGGAACATGTCGCAGCCCGCCATGATCGACTGCGGCACAAGCTCGCTGCGCTTGGCGCGGCCTGCAAGACCGACCATGTGGCTTGCGTCGGACACGATCAGTCCGTTGAACCCGAGCTGTCCGCGAAGAAGGTCGGTTAAGATTTCCTTGGACAGCGTCGCCGGAACGTATTCGTCGTCCTTCATCGAAGGGTTGAACTTTTTCTGATAGGCAGGCATCATAATGTGACCGGGCATCAGCGACTGCACGCCCGCGTCGATCATGCCGCGATAGACTTTGCCGTAGGATGCGTCCCATTCCTCGCAGGAAAGGCTGTTGACGCTGGTCAGGATATGCTGGTCGCACTCATCCACGCCGTCGCCGGGAAAATGCTTGATGGATACGGCGCTGCCGCACTCCTTGGCGCCCTTCATATAGG
>CAMHJE010000190.1:0-3906 GCA_946185305.1 uncultured Clostridia bacterium
GCGATGCGGGAGATGTGCAGAAGTCCGTCGGTGCCGGGCTTAAGGTTGACAAACGCGCCGAACTCCTTGATGCCGACCACGGTGCCGAGATAGACCTTGCCGACTTCGATATCCTCGACGATCCCGTCGATGATGCGCTTCGCTTCTTCGGCTGCCGCCTGATCGGGCGATGCGATGAACACGCTGCCGTCGTCCTCGATATCGATCTTCACGCCGGTCTGCGCGATGATGCCGTTGATCGTCTTGCCGCCGCTGCCGATAACGTCGCGGATCTTGTCCGGATTGATCTTGAAGGTCAAAATGCGCGGCGCATAGGGCGACAGCTCGGCGCGCGGCTCCTTGATCGTCTCGGCCATCTTGTCGAGGATGAAGAGACGGCCGCGGCGGGCCTGCTCGAGCGCACGGGTGAGGATCTCACGGTCGATGCCCTTGATCTTGATATCCATCTGGATCGCGGTGATGCCGTCACGCGTGCCGGCGACCTTGAAGTCCATATCGCCGAGGAAGTCCTCGAGGCCCTGGATGTCGGTCAGCACGGAGATATTGCCGGTTTCGGTGTCCTTGATGAGGCCCATCGCCACGCCGGCGACCGGCTTCTTGATCGGAACGCCTGCGTCCATCAGAGCGAGTGTGCTCGCGCAGATGGAAGCCTGCGAGGTCGAACCGTTGGAGCTGAGGACCTCGGAAACGAGGCGCATGCAGTACGGGAACTCCTCCTCGCTCGGGAGCACGGGCAGCAGCGCGCGCTCGGCCAGAGCGCCGTGACCGATCTCACGACGGCCGGGGCTGCGCACGGGGCGCGTCTCGCCGGTGGAGTACGGCGGCATGTTGTACTGGTGCATATACCGCTTGCTTTCCTCGAGCGTGAGGCCGTCAAGCGCCTGCGCTTCGGAAATCGTGCCGAGGGTGGCGATCGTCATGACCTGCGTCTGGCCGCGCGTGAACACGGCGGAGCCGTGCGGACGCTCCAAGATGCCGACCTCGCTCCAGATCGGGCGGATCTCTTCGAGCGCACGACCGTCGGGACGGATCTTCTCGTTCGTGATCTTGGAACGCATGACCTCCTTGGTCATCTGATACAGGATCGCCTCCACGTCCTTGGCGACGGCGGGATCGTCCGCGGCAAATTCCGCGATCGTCTCGGCCTTGACCTGCTCGCTGCGGACTTCGCGCTCGTGGCGGTCGAAGGTATCCATCTGCCAGCGAACCTTGTCCGCGGCGTAAGCGCGCACCTTCTCCTCCAGCTCGGGATCGGCATGATGGATATTGACCTCCATCTTGGGCTTGCCGATTTCGGCCTGGATCTCGGAGATGAACGCAACGATCTTCTTGATCTCTTCATGGGCGAACAGGATCGCGCCGAGCATTTCCTCTTCGGTCACTTCGTTCGCACCGGCCTCGACCATCATGACCGCTTCGCTCGTACCGGCTACGGTCAGCTGCAGGCGGCTCTGCTCGCGCTGCTTGAGGTCGGGGTTCAGAATGTATTCGCCGTCGATCATGCCCACGGCAACCGCGCCGGTCGGGCCCATGAACGGGGCGTTGGAGATCGACAGCGCGATCGAAGAACCGATCATGCCGAGGATATCCGGCTGCACGTCCTGCTCCACGGAGAGGACGGTGGCGATCACCTGCACGTCGTTGTAGAATCCCTTCGGGAACAGCGGGCGCAGCGGGCGGTCGATGAGGCGGCAGGTCAGGATGGCCTTTTCGGTCGGACGGCCTTCACGCTTGATGAAGCCGCCGGGGATCTTGCCGACCGCGTAGAGCTTTTCTTCAAACTCGATGGACAGGGGCAGAAAATCAACGCCGTCGCGCGGGGCCTTGGCCACCGTGGCGTTGACCATGACCGCCGTTCCGCCGCAGCGAACGAGGCAGCTGCCGCCCGCCTGCTCGGCGTACTTGCCGGTCTCGACGGTCAGCTTGCGGCCGCCGATTGTGGTTTCAAAGATTCTTTGCATTGTGTTTCCTCTTTTTCTATATTATCTTTCTTATTAAAGCCTGTTTCTATGCTGCTTTGCGGGCAAAAAAAGTAAGCGGGGAAAAGCCCCCGCTTTTTGGCTCGTTACTTTCTGAGATTCAAAGCAGCGACGATCGCTCTGTAACGCTCGATATCCTTCTCCTTGAGGTAGTTGAGAAGGCCGCGACGCTTACCGACCATCTTCAAAAGGCCGCGGCGGCTGTGATGGTCCTTCATGTTGAGCTTGAGGTGCTCGTTGAGGTGGTTGATGCGCTCGGTCAAGAGAGCAATCTGGACTTCGGGAGAACCCGTGTCGCCTTCGTGCAGAGCATACTTGGTGATGATTTCCTGTTTCGTCATGATGATGTTCCTCCATTGATTTTCTATCCCCGCGGACTGCGCCGGTCGTCGGAGTTTCGCATCAGCCCGGCCTGCGGTTCAAACTCGATATAGTTTACCACAGCCGGGCAAACTTGTAAACACTTTTTTCGGCTTCTTTGAAAACTTTTTTCGCGCTCTCCGCATTTTGCGCGATTTCGGCGGCCAGCTCGTCCTTCGACGCAAACCGTTTCTCGTCCCTGATCCGTTCCAAAAACAGCACGGTCACGGTTTTGCCGTACAGGTCGAGCGTTTCGTCCGGGACAAACGTTTCGAGCGTCACCGATTCTCCCCCGACCGTCGGGTTCGTGCCGATGTTCGTCACCGCCGCATAGCACACGCCGCCGTGCAGCAGCGCCGTCGCATACACGCCGTCCTTGGGCAGAAGCCGCTTGCCCGGATCGACGTTCGCGGTCGGAAAGCCCATCGTGCGCCCGATGGCCTTGTTATGCACGACCGGGCCGGTGATCGCGTAGGGCCGACTCAGCATCGCGTTCGCGTCCGCAATGTTCCCGTCGGTCAGCGCCTTGCGCACGCGCGTGGACGAGCACGGCGCATCGCCGTACTGCACCGGGCCGATGATCTCCACACCGAACCCGTGCGATTGCCCGAGCGCGGTCAAAAGCGCCCCGTCGCCCTTGGCGCCCGCGCCGAAGCGGTAGTCATAGCCGCACACGACGGTCGAGATCCGTCCGTCCATGCGGGCAAGCAGCCAGTCCACAAACACTTCGGGCGACATGGCGGCAAAGTCCTTGGTGAACGGCACCGTCTCCACCCGGTCGATCCCGACCGCGCGCATCAGAGCCGCGCGCTCCGCCGCGTCCGTGAGATAGCGAAAGTCGCCGCAAAACAGCTCCTTGGGGTGGTTCGCATACGTGAACGCCGCAGCCGTATCGCCGTCGGCATGGGCCAGAAGCGCCGCGCGCTGCAAAAGCGCCCGGTGGCCGAGGTGCACGCCGTCGAACATGCCGAGCGCAACAACATACAGGTTCATATCACAACAGCGCCTTAGCAAATTCGTCTGCATCGAACCGCTGCAAATCGTCGATGCCCTCGCCGACGCCGATGAAGCGCACAGGGACGCGCAGCGTATCGTGAATCTGCACGGTGACGCCGCCCTTGGCCGTGCCGTCCAGCTTTGTCAGCACGACGCCGGTGAGGTCGCAGACCTCCATGAACGCCTTGGCCTGCGCGGTTGCGTTCTGGCCGGTCGTGGCGTCCAACACAAGCAGCACCTCGCACGGGATGTCCGGCATTTCGCGGGCGATCACGCGGCGGATCTTACTGAGCTCGTTCATTAAATTCTTTTTGTTGTGCAGCCGTCCCGCCGTATCGACGAGCAGCAGATCGCAGCCCTTGGCCTTATACGACGCAATCGCATCGAACACGACCGCCGCCGGGTCCGCGCCCTCCTGATGGCGCACCATCGGGCAGTCCGACCGCGCCGCCCATTCGCCGAGCTGCTCGGCAGCCGCCGCGCGGAAGGTATCCGCAGCCGCGATCATCGGCTTGCGCCCGGCTTCCTTGTAAAGATGCGCGAGCTTGCCGATGGTGGTGGTCTTGCCGAC
>CAMHJE010000191.1:0-3813 GCA_946185305.1 uncultured Clostridia bacterium
GTATCGACGGTCCGGTTTTTCAGCTTGATGCACTTCATGTCCTGCCCGACGATGTCCAGCACGCAGTCCACCTGCGGGTCAAAGAATGCCGCGGCAGTCGTATGCGCGACGGTCTCCACTTCGCCGTCGTCCAGTCGGAACGCGGCCTTTAGAAGCGCCTCGCCGTAGCCGGTCGAGCATGCGCGGGCGATGTGCGCCGAAACGGGCAGCTTTTCAAACATTCGTCCGAGCGCCGTCCGTGCCGCCTCGATCGGGCTGCCTTCATTGTTCGCGTAAGACGAGAACAGCAGCTCGCCGTCCTTGCCGATCAGGGCAAGCTTGGTCGTTGTGCTGCCCGCGTCAATGCCGAGATAGCAGGCGCCGCTGTATGTTTCGATTTCGCTCTTCGGCACAACGGCCTTTTTGTGCCGCGCCCGGAAGGCTTCGTATTCCTCCTTTGATGCGAACAGCGGTTCGAGGCGTTTGATCTCCAGCTCCATCTTCACACCGCTGTGCAGACGGTCGATCAGCGCGTCGATTGCACACGGCACGCCCTCGCTCTGCGCCGCGCCGATGGCGGCAAACAGATGCGAGTTTTCGGGATCGACGGTCGTTTCGGGCGTGAGCTTCAGGGTGCGGATGAACGCTTTTTTCAGCTCGGACAGGTAATGCAGCGGCCCGCCCAAAAATGCAACGCAGCCCCGGATCGGTTTCCCGCAGGCGAGGCCGGACACGGTCTGGTTCACGACGGATTGGAAGATGGACGCCGCAAGGTCGCTCTTTTTCGCGCCTTCGTTGATCAGCGGCTGAATATCGGTCTTGGCGAACACGCCGCACCGCGCGGCGATGGTATACAGCTCGGTATAGTCCTTGGCGGCTTCGTTCAGCCCCGCCGCGTCGGTTTGCAGCAGCGCCGCCATCTGGTCGATGAACGAGCCGGTGCCGCCCGCGCAGACGCCGTTCATGCGCTCGTCGATGGAGCCGTTGTCAAAATAGATGATCTTGGCGTCCTCGCCGCCCAGCTCGATGGCCACGTCGGTTTGCGGGTACTGCTTTTTCAGCGCATCCGCCACCGCGACAACCTCCTGCACAAACGGAATGCCGAGCGCCTTGCCAAGGCCGATGGCGCCGGAGCCGGTGATCGACGCGACAAGGCGGCAGTCGCCGAGCGCGTTTTTCGCTTCTGTCAGAAGCTCGGCAAGCGTCGCCTGCGTATGCGCCTTATGGCGGCGGTATTCGCCGAACAGGATTTCGTCTTTGTCTCCGAGAACGACGAGCTTCACGGTCGTGGAGCCGATGTCGAT
This sequence comes from uncultured Clostridia bacterium, assembly GCA_946185305.1. Lineage (GTDB taxonomy): Bacteria > Bacillota > Clostridia > Christensenellales > CAG-138 > UBA3792. The sequence goes on from CAMHJE010000191.1 coordinate 1,284, forward strand.
TCCCGCACGATAGTCTTTCATGAATGGTTACTCCGATTTTTGACTGTGAAAGGAAAACTTGGATTCGGTGTGCCGCAAAAGCCGCTTGATGTTTTCGCGGTGCCGTACAATCATAAAGACGACGCAGCACGCATACAGCGCGACGGCGACCGGATGACAGCCGAATGGCAGCAGCAGGAACGCGCCGATCAAGAGCGCGCACATTGTGGCAAGCGACATATATTTGGTCGTCAGCAGCAGCACGACCATGATCCCGGTGCCGATCAGTCCCGCGCGCCAGTCCAAAAGGTACAGCACCGACAGGTTGACCAAAAAGCCTTTGCCGCCGTGGAAGTTATAATAGATCGGGTAGGCGTGGCCGAGCACCGAGAACACGGCGGTATACGCGACGCCGATCTGATAAAAGCCCGGATATACGCGCTCGAACCACAGCCCGAACAGCCAGCAGAACAGGGCGCTTTTCAAAAGATCGAGCACGAACACGTACCACGCGTAGCGGTTGCCGAACACGCGCTTGAAGTTCGTAAAGCCGGGGTTGCCGCTGCCGAGCTCGCGGATATCCTGATGATAGATCAGCTTCGACAGCACGATTGCCGGGTTCACGCCCGCCGTAAAGTACCCGACAAGCGCAGCCAAGATCCAAATCAACACCTTCATATTCTCTTACTCCAAAATCAGCAGATAGTCGTACACGGGCTGTCCGCCGTCCTGCACGAACACCTCGCAAAGCGGATGTGCCTTTCGGATGTGCGCGGCGATGGCCTGCGCCTCGTCCGGATCGGCGTTCTCGCCGCAGAGCAGGATGCAGATCTCATGCTCCGCAAAGTCGAGCCGGTCGGCAAGCATGCACGCGGTGTCCCGCCGGTCGTTGTCCGCAGAAACGATGGCCTTGCCCGCGATGCCGATGTACTGCCCGCGATTCAGCATAAAGCCGTCCATTTCGGCGTCACGGCTGCAGACCGAAACGCTCGCGGTCACCACGCCGTCCATCGCAAAGCGCATTTCCTCGGCAATCTCATTCACGTCGGTCAGCTCGGAATTGAGCATCGACAGCGCCGCATACCCCTCGCCGACGGACCTGCTTTCCAGCACGGTCACACGGGCTTTTTCATACATGCCCGCCGCCTGCTTTGCCGCAAGCAGGATGTTGCCGTTGTTCGGCAGCACGATGAGCTCGTCCGCGTTGGCACGGTCGAACGCCGCCAAAAAGTCCTCAGCAGACGGGTTTTGGCATTGCCCGCCGTCCACGATCTCGCTTGCGCCCATCTCGCGGAACGCGTGCTTGATTCCTTCGCCCGCGGCGACCGCCACGATGGCATAGGGCTTGCGCTCGGCGGCTTCGACAAGCGCGCTGTCCTGCGGCAGATTGTTGTGCTGCAGGTTCATATTCTCGATCTTCACGGTCAGGTATTCGCCGAACCGCTGTCCGTATTCGAGCACCTTATACGGCTGCATCGTATGCACATGGATCTTCACGATGCTGCCGGTCTTGACCAGCACCAGCGAATTGCCGATCGCCTGCAAAAACTCGCGCATCGGCTCGATATCGAACGCGTCTACGTCCACCTTTTTCGTTTGCAGCCGCAGCAACAGCTCGGTGCAGTAGCCGTAGGTCAGCTCGCTCGTCTCGGTGAAGCGGTCAAGGTCGAGCGGAGCGGTTTTCGGCGCGGCCGTTTCGTTTTCCTCTGCCACAGCTTCGCCGCGCAGCGCGGCCGCCATGCCCTCCACAATGTACAAAAGTCCTGCGCCGCCCGAATCGACGACACCCGCTTTTTTCAAAACCGGCAGCTGCTTAGGCGTCTCGGAAAGCGCGGTTTGCCCGTAGGCGAGAAAGCCCTCAAAAAACGCTTCCATATCGGCGGGCTGTGCGGCCGATGCCTGCTCGCTTGCGCGCCGCGCGACTGTCAGGATCGTTCCCTCGGTCGGCTCGGACACAGCGGCATAGGCATGCTGTACGCCCGCCCGGAACGCGTCGCCCCAAAGGGAAGCGTCTGCGCTGTCCGCACCGCAAAGCCCCTCGGCCACGCCGTCAAAGAACTGCGAAAGGATCACGCCCGAATTGCCGCGCGCCGAAAGCAGCATCCCATCCGCAATCGAACGCGCCGCCGCGCCAATGGGTTCGCCTGCCGCCGGCATCCGGTTCACGCCGCCCGCGATGGTTAAATACATATTGTCGCCCGTATCCCCGTCCGGGATCGGGAACACGTTCAGATCATTGACCTCGCTTGCGTGGCGATGCAGCATCTGCGCCCCGCCCTGCAGCAGCTCCCAATACCGTCTGCCGTCAATCCGCTGTGCTTCCATGGCTTATTTCTCCGCGATCCGATAGGTGATTTCCTTGCCGTAGCCGAACAGCGCGACCGCGTCCGGCCCGATCGACGCGCCGATGATCGGCCCGATGTAGCCCGTGTAAATGTCCTTGCACGGGATCGCCTCGCGCACCATGGCCTTGAACGTTTCGATCTCCTCTTTTGAGCAGTCCGAATGTGCCAGATACAGAACCTGCTCCTCCGGCTCGATCAGCTCCCAG
>CAMHJE010000192.1:0-3798 GCA_946185305.1 uncultured Clostridia bacterium
CCTGTTCACAATGTACTGCTTCTATGAGCTGCTGACGCTCACGACCGTGCCGCTGATCATTCAGCCGATGACGAAGGAAGCCAAAAAAGCGACGCGCACTTATCTGCTGTTCTCGCTCGGCGGCGCGGCGTTCGCGTTCGCCTCGATGATGTTTTTGATCGCCAACGGCATGTTCGAGCCGTTTCTGCTCGGCGGCATTATGAACGCGCACCCCTACGGCAACGATACCGTGACCGAGCTCTTTTGGCTGTTCGGCTTTCTCGGCTTCGGCGTGAAGGCGGCGATCTTCCCTCTGCATAAGTGGCTGATCAAGGCCTCGGTTGCGCCGACGCCGGTGACGGCGCTGCTGCATGCTGTTGCAGTCGTCAAGTCCGGCGCGTTCGCCGTGATCCGGCTGACGTATTACTGCTTCGGCACGTCGATCCTTCAAGGACGCTGGGTGCAGTACGTTGCGATCGCGCTGACCGCGTTCACCATCGTCTACGGCTCGTCGCTGGCCGTGAAGGAAACGCATTTCAAGCGCCGCATGGCGTATTCGACGGTGGCGAATCTGAGCTACATTCTGTTCGGTGCGGTGCTGATGACGCCTGCCGGGCTGTATGCGTCGCTGCTGCATCTTGCGGCGCATGCTTGCATCAAGATTCTGGCGTTCTTCTGTGTCGGCGCGGTGCTGCACCAAACCGGCCGAACGAGCATCTTCGAGCTCGACGGCATCGGAAAGAAGATGCCGGTCACATTCGTCTGTTTCACGCTGTCGGCGTTCGCGCTGATGGGACTTCCGCCGTTTTCGGGGTTCGTCAGCAAATGGTATCTGCTGACCGCGGCGGCCAAGGCCGGCGGGTTCGCCTACGTCGGCGCGGCGGCGCTGCTCCTATCCGCGCTGCTTACCGCGATCTATATGCTCACAATCGTGCGGCGGGCGTGGTTCCCGGATACGAACGCGGATCTTGCTTCACTTGAAACGGTACACGAGACGGACTGGAGAATGCTTGTGCCGCTTGTGATTTTGGCGGCGGGGACGCTGCTTTGCGGCATCTTTTCCACGCCGATTCTGAACGCCGCCAAGGCGATTGCCTTGGGTCTGTAAGGAGGGGACGGGATGCTGTACAGTCTGATTTTCCTCCCGATGGGGATGGCGCTTCTTGTGTACCTTGTCGGCACGGCGAACAGCCGTTTGCGCAATCTGCTGGCCGCGGCGACGACGATCACGGAATTGGTGCTCGCCGTCGTGATCGCGCTGCTGCCGAACCTTTCGGCGGGCATCGACGGGATCGCGGGCATGGGGATCCGCCTCGAAACCGACGGCTTTAGGCGCGTGTACCTTGTCGTGATCGCGCTTTTGTGGATGATGACGATGCTGCTCGGCAACGAATATTTTTCACACTATTCGACCTGCAGCCGCTATTATTTCTTTAATCTCATGACGCTCGGCGCGACGATGGGTGTGTTCCTTGCCGCCGACCTGTTCACGGCGCTGCTGTTCTTTGAGATCATGTCGTTTACGTCGTATACGTGGGTGATTCAGGAGGAAACGGAGGCCGCGATCCGCGCGGCAAATACGTACCTTGCGGTCGCCGTTATCGGCGGCTTGGCGGCGCTGATGGGGCTGTTCCTTTTGCAGCATACGCTCGGCACCACGACGATCTCGGCGCTGTATGAGAAGGCGCAGACGTGTGACAACAAGGCCGTGCTGTATGCGGCGGGCGGGTGCATCCTGTTCGGCTTCGGCGCAAAGGCCGGCATGTTCCCGCTGCATATCTGGCTCCCGAAGGCGCATCCGGTCGCGCCCGCGCCCGCAAGCGCGCTGCTGTCCGGCCTTCTCACCAAGTCCGGCATCTTCGGCGTTGTGGCGATCACGGCAAACATCTTTCGGAACGATGCCGCGTGGGGGACGCTGATCCTTGCGCTCGGCACGGTGACGATGGTGCTCGGCGCGCTGCTGGCCCTGCTGTCGGTCGATCTCAAACGCACGCTTGCGTGCTCGTCGGTGTCGCAGATCGGGTTCATCCTTGTCGGGATCGGCATGCTGCCGCTGCTCGGTGCGGAAAATGCGCTGGCGGCAAGGGGCGCTCTGTTGCATGCGCTGAACCATTCGCTGTTCAAGCTCGTCCTGTTTATGGCGGCGGGCGTCGTATACATGAACCTGCATCAGCTGAACCTCAACGACATTCGCGGCTTCGGCCGCAAAAAGCCGCTGCTGCTCGTTCCGTTCCTGTTCGGCGCGGTCGGCATCGGCGGGTTCCCGCTGTTCAACGGCTATGTGAGCAAGACGCTGCTGCATGAAAGCATCGTCGAATACATCGAGCACCTCGAAGCGCACGGCCTGAACGCGTTCGGCTTCCGCACCGTCGAATGGCTGTTCCTGCTTTCCGGCGGCGTCACGGTCGCGTATATGACCAAGCTGTTCGTGGCCTTGTTTTTGGAAAAGCACCCGACCCGGCAGGCCGAATTCGATGCCCAAAAACGATACATGAATCCGGTCAGCGCGTTTGCGCTTTGCGGCTCGGCGCTGCTGCTGCCCGCGCTGGGGCTTTCCGCAAATGTCACGATGAACGGCATCGCGGAGCTCGGCACGGACTTTTTCCACGGCGGCGCATTGGCGCATCCGGTGCAGTATCTCGCATGGGGCAATCTCAAGGGCGGTCTGATCTCCATTGCCATCGGCTTTGCGCTGTACTTCGGCGTCGTGCGCACGGTGCTGATGACGGGGAAGAAGGGCGAGCGCGTGTATGTGAACCGCCTGCCCGCCTGGCTTGATTTAGAGGAGCTGCTCTATCGGCCGCTGCTGCTTAGGTGGTTGCCCGGCGTCTTGGGCCCGGTCGCCGCGCTGTTCGGGGAAAACAAACTGACCGCGCCGCTGGCAAAGGGGACGCTGCAGGTCGGCAAGACCGTGTCGCACGCGTTTTCCGATGCGCTCGATGCGCTTGTGCTGCTGCTGCGGAAAACGGTCTACCGCGACCTGAAGCCGCCGGTTGAGGATGATGCCGCCCAAACCGTCGCTTACCGTATGGGTGCGCTGCTTGACCGCGTGGCGATCCGGCACGGTAAGGAGGCCGAGGGCGGTCGCCGCTACGCTGAACTGTCCTATCGCGCGCGCCGCACGCTGCGCACGACCTCGCGCCATATCACCGGCAACCTCTCGTTTGCGCTGCTGATGCTTGTACTGGCGATCAGCGCCGTGTTCGTGTATGTTCTCTTGATGCGATAAACCGATGCAAAAGCGCCGCCTGTTTGGGACGGCGCTTTTCAATATCTATAAAATATTGAAAAACGATAAAAAATAGTTGACATTCGATACAGAAGGCGCTATACTGTACCCGTGATCACAAGTAAGAACGAAAGGACATGATGGATATGCTGAAACGAATCGGCCTGCTTCTGCTTTGCCTGTTTTTATTCCCGCGCTTTTCATGCGGTGGGAGCTATGTACCCAAGCCGCAGCCGGATCGCATTACCTTTGTTTATGAGCTGCAAACCGAGGATGATATATACGAGGTGATGTGCAGCCGCCTGATCGACGGCGAGGAGGTATCGATTCATGGCGGGAGCAACGCGGACAAAACCAAGCTCGAAGGGCTGCTCGAGGACTGGATCGAAAAGGACGATTACCCGGAGGGGGACGAGGATTTTGATTACAGCAAGTTCGGGATGCAGCTGTATATCCGCACCGAGCCGCTGACGGATCTGGATCCTGCCGGGATTTTCCTGAACACCGTGCCGGTCGAGCCATTGCTCGAATTCCCGGTTGAATACGGACATCTATACACGATCCGGATCGAGGGCAGCCGCGAAAAGGGC
>CAMHJE010000193.1:0-3792 GCA_946185305.1 uncultured Clostridia bacterium
TCATCGAGTGCGGTAAACTCTGGTGTAGAACGATGATCGAACGCCGATCAGAGAACCCGGTTTGCTGCTGATTATATAGCCTAATCAACCGAGAATGTGAAAGTCTCATCGTTGATCGTGAAGCCCTCGGCTGCGACGGTCTCCTTGTAGGTATAAGTGCCTGCGGGCAGCTCGTACAGGATGATCTCGCCGTTCAGGTCGGTTTCACCCTCGAAGATCACGTCGCCGTTCGCATTCGTGATCTTGATGATCGCATCGGGAACGGGCTTGCCGGTGGTCAGGTCGGTTTTCTTCAGAACAACATGGTTCGGCGTGTTGTCGCGCTCGAACACGATGGTGTTCTTGTCATCGGTCGTGATGTTGACCTCGATCACTTCGTCCGAGAGAATGAAGCCCGCGGGAGGGACAACTTCCTGCACATAGTAGGTTCCGACAGGCAGGTCGATCGACAGCGCATAACCGTCCTTGTCGGTGGTCATGGTGTCATACAGCAGACCGCTGCCGTCGCGGATTTCATACTGTGCGCCTTCCAGCATACGGTCGATAGTGCTTTCGTCCTCTTTCCACAGAGCGATGTTCCCTTTGAAACGCTCATTCCAGATAGGATCGCGGAAGTAGTCGAGATTGGTTCCCTTGACTTCCAGCGGGAACGATTCCTGAGAGAGATGAATATCGTCATACGGGAGCTTCAGTTCGCGGAGGTAATACTTGCCAAACGGGAGCTTGGAAGTCGTGACTGCAACGCCGTCCGCGCCGGTGGTCAGAAGATCGACCAACGTGTCCTTCGGAATAATGCTGATGTTCTCTGCGGTATAGACACCGAAGATTGCGCCTTCCAGCGGCTTTGCTTCAAACTTCATGGTGGAAGTGTTGAAGAAGTCGGTCATCTTCTTGATCTTAATCGACGTGGGAATGCGCTCGTTGTTGACTTCTACGTCGCCGTAGACGATCGGCGTGTACGCATCCTTATACTCCAGCTTAACGGTGCGAACGGAATCGTCGATCACATAGCCAGCAGGGGCGGATACTTCCTGCACCGTGTACTGCCCAAAAGGGAGCAGCGGCGTTTCTGCGTGACCATTGCTGTCGGTTGTAATCGTTGCGACGACGTTACCGGAACTGTCCTTGATCTCGAAGACACATCCGGCAAGTCCTGCCGTTTCGTAGTTCGGACGGTGAAGCTGACCGAACTCGGTCGTGGTAGAAGTCGTGCTGACAAGTGCTTCCGCCATCTTGTCTACACGGATGACGCCCTTTGCCGTTTCGTTGAACACTTCGAGTTTTGCAGTTTCAGACGCCTTTACAACGACGGTGTTAATCAGACCGTCAATGACATACGGGCGAACGGTGGAGATCTCCTTGACGTAGTAGGTACCTGCATCAAGATTTTCGATCAGTGCGGAACCGTCGCTGCCGGTAGTGACTTCCGCAACTTTGTGGGTGCAGTCGGCGTCGGAGTACACAGCAAACTTAACACCCGCAAGCGGAATGTTGTTGTCACCGTACTTCTTGATCTGGAGCGCGCCGGTTGCGGGGGTGTTGACGCCGATGGACGCCGTTGCTACGACCTGTGCCGTGACGGCGCAGAGAAAGATCTTCTGCAAGCTGTTGTTGGACGGCACATACGCTGTCATGTTCTGGAGTGCACGGGTGTCCTTGCCTGCGGCGGTGATGTTGAAGGTTCTGCCTGTCAAGTTGGAATTTGCCGTGATCGTCAACTGCTCACCCTTTGTGCCGGTGTAGCCGGTAATGGTGACGCCAGAGGGGAGAGCGGAAGTGTCGAGCGTGTAACCGCTGTTGATGTTCGTCAATTTGACGGTGGTTTTTCCGGTGAACTTATCGCCGGACTTGGTGAGCGTCAGCGCAGACGGGGTGAACTCAATGTTATGGCTGAGCGTCTTTTTGTCTCTTGCCATCTGCAGGAGTTCGTCCGCCCAAGTGAGGACGTGCTCATAGCCCTTCTTGGCTCGGATATAAGTGGGATGTGCCTTACGGTTGGTGAAGCTGTAGGAACCGGGTTCGCCGTTTTCAGACAACCAGAAGCGGATCGCGTTTGCGGTCGCTTGGCGGGCTTCATCTTCAGTAAAACCATCAGGCGTGTTGCAGGGGTAGCCGAACATCAGGATCGTCTGCAAACCTGCGAGTGTGTTCGCGCCGAATACCTGAGACGGGGCCGTGGCGGTGTAGGACGCACCATGGGGATTTCCGTCCGTATGTTCGATGCAGTAACAGACCTGACCGGTGGATTCGATCCAATGCTTGGGCGTATTCAAGTCCTTCCACTTGGAGCCATTGTAATACTCCAGATAGTCGAAGGCGCTGTTCGTCTGACTTTCGATCGTGACATTCTGCGGAAACGGTTCTTCATCCGCGGATGCGACAGCAGGCACGAAGGAGAGTACGGTAATCATGCACATAAAGAGTGCAAGGAGTTTTGTGAGAGTCTTTCTCATGGTTTTGTTTGTTTTCCTTTCTTGGTTTTGATTTAGATTTTTGAGCAATAAAAAACTTCCGACGCTGCTCATGCGTTGGAAGTGTGGTCGATTTGGTGCGGTCTTTTGATCGCGCCGGGGAACGGAGGAACGGTCTCGGCGATGAGCTTCTGTGCTTTGCCGGGTTCTAATACCTCCCGAAACGAACAAATGGGATCGGTATCAGGATTGAGCGCATAATCGGGATGCCATAATACACTCAAACCAAAGATAGTTTCATTCTCTCGGTAGGTATGTTTTACGGTAGGTTTTAAGGGGGTTATAGGGGGAATGAGAAAAGCAAATGTGTGATTCGTGAACAATGCGATTGCTTATCTTTCTTGTTCCCGCCTGCGTTCAAGATGACGCTGATAGAATTTGAGCGCGGAGATCACATAGGCAGAGGTTTTCTCATACGATACGTTGCTTGGCATATACTGTTTGAGTTCCTCATACTTGAAGCTGATCTTGGGACGCTGATTCGGCTTTTCCTCCTGCATGATTGAGTCGATCACTTCGGGTGTGAGCCGTCCTTCTTTGGAGAAGTTCCGCATTTTTATTGCCTGTGCGTGGGACGGAGTTGCATCTGATTTTTCAATTTGAGCTACAAGATCTTGCTGCTCGATGTCATTGAGATACGACAATTCGACTGCGGGGCGCATAGCGATCTTGCCTTCATCTACCAATTGCAAAAGATCAGGGTCAAGCTCAGTAAGGCGAATGTAGCGTTGAATTTGTGTTTTACTATCCGGAGAATTGTCGGCAATTATCTGCACGGTTTTTTCTCCTTCTAACTTGTGCCCCACTGGGGCACAAGTTAAATCCGTCCGCACTCCTTGCCTTTTTTGGGCATCAAGTCGCATTTTGTATGCCATTGCCTTCTCGCTGGGCAGGATGTAAGAGCGTTGCAAATTTGAATCGACCATTAGGAGGATCGCCTCATCGCACGTCAGTTCTTTGATCTCTGCGGGGACGGTTTCAAGCCCTGCGAGCTCACACGCCTTGATACGTCTGTGACCGGAAACCGTCTCGTAACGTCCGTCCTCCTTCTTGCGGAGCGTGACCGGTGTGATCACGCCCCGCTCCTTAACGCTTTCCACAAGCTGATCCATGTCCTCATCCATACGGACTTGGAACGGATGATCCGGGAACTCGTCAATCTCGGAGATAGGAATGGTGTAAATACGCGGAAGGCGGTTTTCCATTCGTTCCTGCTCGTTCATGAACAGCTCATTGTAGTTGTCCAGTCCGAGGTCAATCGGCTTGCGAGGTTTAGATGCCATACGACAGCACCTCGTCGATCAGGTCTTCGTATGCAGCG
>CAMHJE010000194.1:0-3766 GCA_946185305.1 uncultured Clostridia bacterium
TTCGGGCACCGAGAAGCCCGCGGGGAGCTTGTCCGGCGTCTGATAGGCGTATTCGAGGTTGACAAACGGACGAACGCGCTTGCCGACGCGCTCTTCAAAGTCGGCCTCGATCTCCGGCTTGATGATGCAGACGATCTTTTCAAAGCCCGCGCGCTTCGCGTCGAAGATCGAATAGTCGATGATCACGTGTCCCTGCTCGTCGATCGGCTCGATCTGCTTGAGTCCGCCGAAGCGGCTGCCCATGCCCGCCGCCATGATCAGAAGAATCGGTTTTTTCATGTTATGCCTCCTGCACATTTTCAATCGTTACCATGTATTTTTCCAAAAGCTCTTTCGGCTTGTATTGCGTCTTGGAATACCGCAGCCCCGGATCGCCGCCGTCGTCCTCGCGGTTCACGGTGTTTACCGCGGGGAACAGCCGCACGAACGCCTGCGCCATCGCCGGGTACGCGCCCGCCGCGTCCGGCAGCGCCTTTTCGACATGCACATACAGCGTGTCGCCCTTGACCTCCCCGATGGCGAGCGCCAGCACCTTTTCGCCCGACACAAGGCACGCCGCCCTTTGGCCGAGGATGTCGCGGTGCAGAAGAAGGTCGCGCGCGCCGTTCAGCTCGTTTCGTTCCAGCGGCGAAAGCTCGGTATGCTTGCTCTCGAAAACGTCCAGAAACGCCAGCACCTGCGCCTCGGTCTTCGGATCGTCCACGAACACGCAGGCCGCGTCCGGAAAGTCCCGATAGAAGCGGTTGACGTGGTTTTTCTGTGTGTGCAGATGCTTGCCCGCATAGGTGCGGAACGCGTCCGCATCGTAGAGATAGTCCGCCCAGTCGCGGATGCTTTCGACCCGCATGCGCGCGCCGTAACGCTCGTTCAGCAGCGGCAGAGCCTCCTCCGGCACGACGCAGTAGCGCAGCGGGATGCGGTTTTGCGCCGCGTCCTGCTCCACGGCGTCGAACGCCGCGGCAAAGTCCCCGCAGCCGATGGGCACGGTATAGCAGTCCCCGTAAACGCCGTAGCTTGCGCGGATGCACAGGCAGTGGTCGATCACGCGGAAATAGGAAACATAGATATCCCGCCATTGATAGACGGCGCCGAGGGTGTTGTCGCAGATGCCGTAGGCATACTGGGCAAAGAACGGCGCAAGGTGCAGCACGTTCTCCCCGGTCAGTTTTTGAAAAGCCTCACTCATACGCCCTTAGTATACCATAAAATTCCGATTTGGGAAGAGGGAGAATGCGCTGCAAGCGTGATATTTGTCTGCGACAAGTAATATGCCTTCCCTTCATGGAGAAGGCTTCTCGATCTCGCTCCCCTCCCCGGCAGTCGTATATCGTGAGGCGGAGGATTGTATCGCAGCCATAATAGCCTTCCCCATGAGGGTAGGCTTCTTATCATGACAAACCCATCAAGGATTCTTGCACGGCGAAGCCATTTCCCTTCTGGGCAGCGGAAATATCCCCGTGCGTCAGCGTAAAATCCGGCGCAACGCTCCGTTGCGTCGATATTGCTTGCCCTTTTGGGCGGTTTACGCTATACTGAAGCCATCCAAAGAAGCGGAGGCAAGCGATATGGAAAGCATGGAGACGCTCGGCGAACGCCTGAAAAAGCTGCGCATGGAGCGCGGACTCACGCAGGAGCAGCTGGCGGGGCAGCTGCACGTCACGCGGCAGGCGGTCGCCAAGTGGGAAAGCGACAACGGCACGCCCGACGTGGACAACCTTGTGCGCCTTGCCGACGCGTTCGGCGTAACGCTCGATACGCTCGTGGGGCGGGCGGCCGCAGAAGAACCGTCCGCGCCGCAAAGCGCGATCCCCGTTGAACGAATCGGTACACAGTCCGATCCGGCGCCGCAAGGCGGGCAAACCCTTTGGCAGCAGATCAAGGCATGGCCGCACACCCGCCTTGTTGCCGCGCTTCTGTTTCTGTTCTGCTTTTTGATTTGGATTATCATGCAGGCAGAAATCTATGAAGCGAGCGGCGAAAGCCTTTCGTGGGCGCTGGCGCTTCTCGCCGCGGTCGCCTCGTTTTCGGCCTTTGTCGCCAATCTCGTGCGGTATTGGATCGAGCGCAAACAGAACTCCTAACGGCTGTCGCCATACATGTCCCCGCCTGACAGCGGGGATATTTTTTGTTTCCTTCTTTTTCATCGCGTACCGTGCCGCCCGCTTTCGGGTTTTCCTCCGCCCCCGCGCGGCGCCGCGCCTTATCTGCATGATTGTGTAAAAAACGTAAAAAATCACGTGCTTCCCCGCCCCGCCGCCCTTGCCGCAAAGGGCGGATTTTGCTATACTGAAGGCATCAAAGGATTCGGAGTGTGTCCCCGTGCGTAAAGATTTTTCCCGCAACGGCCTTGCCGTGTTTCTGTCCTACTTCCGCCCGCATATCCGGCTGTTCACGATCGACATGCTGTGCGCGGCGGCGGTGTCGGTGATCGACCTTGTATTCCCGATCGTGTCGCGCCGGTCGATGCAGGTGCTGCTGCCGGATCGGCTGTTCGGCGCGTTCTTTGCCGTGATCGCAGCGCTGCTGCTTGCCTATCTATTGAAAGCCTTTTTCACCTATATCATCACGGTGCTCGGGCACGGCATGGGCGTGCTCGTCGAGGCGGACATGCGCAAGGACGTATTCACGCACATCGAGGAGCTGAGCTTTTCCTATTTTGACAAGAACCGCACCGGCGTTTTAATGTCGCGCGTGACGAACGACCTGTTCGACATCACCGAGCTCGCACACCACGGGCCGGAAAACCTGCTGATCTGCACGCTGACGATCCTCGGCGCTTTGATCGTGATGTTTCTGATCCGGTGGGAGCTCGCGTTGGTGATCACGCTGTCGCTGCCGCTGCTGATGGGCTTTACGATGTGGCAGCGCCAGTCGATGCGCAAGGCGTCGGTCGAGGTGCGCAAAAAGACCGCGGAGATCAACGCGGCGATTGAAAGCGGCATTTCCGGCGTGCGCACGGCCAAGGCGTTTGCGAACGAGGGCGAGGAGGGCCGCAAGTTCGACCTGGCCAACGGCATTTTCAAGACCGCCAAGAAGGACTATTACAAGGCCATGGGCCGGTTCCAAAGCGGCATGGAGTTTTCGACAAGCGCGCTGCAGGTGCTTGTGATCGGCGTCGGCGGCGTGCTGATCATGCTCGAAAAGATGGACTATATCGACCTCATTACGTTCACGCTGTATGTGTCCGCCTTCCTCTCTCCGCTTCGCAAGCTCGTCATGTTCATGGAGCAGTATACGCAGGGCGCGGCGGGCTTTGAGCGTTTCCTCGAAATCATGCGCACCGAGCCGGAGATCAAGGACGCGCCGGACGCCGTGGAATTGCAGAACGTTGCGGGCGAGATCCGCTACGACCACGTCTTTTTCCGCTATAACGACGCCGCGGAGGTGCTGCACGATATCAGCCTTGTGATTCATCCCGGCGAAAGCCTTGCGCTTGTCGGCCCGTCCGGCGGCGGCAAAACGACGCTGTGCCATCTGCTGCCGCGCTTTTACGACGTGACCGGCGGCCGCGTGACCGTGGACGGCAAGGACGTGCGCGACGTGACGCAGGATTCGCTGCGCCGCGCCATCGGCATTATCCAGCAGGACGTGTTCATGTTCGCCGGCACCGTGCGGGACAACATCCGCTACGGCCGCCCGGACGCAACGGACGAGGAGATCGTCGAGGCAGCGAAACGCGCCGAGATCCATGAGGAGATCCTGCACCTGCCGGACGGCTACGACAGCTACATCGGCGAGCGGGGCGTCATGCTCTCCGGCGGGCAGA
>CAMHJE010000195.1:0-3739 GCA_946185305.1 uncultured Clostridia bacterium
GGTCTTTCCCGGTTTTGTAAATGCCATAGTCCACGACCTCCATCTGCACAAAGGTTTGCGGCACAAAGTCAGTCCCCACGCCGGTGGCCATAATGAACATGGTCACAAAGAACAGCAAGGGAGCGTGCTGTAAAAGGCCTGTGATCTGCGCAATGAACAGGATAGCGCCGCCGACAGCCTGAATGAGCAAGAGCGTGTTGGTCATCTTGATCGGATCCTTGAAGAGCTTCAAAAGCGGCCTGCCCAGAATAGCGCCAAGAACCATGGGTACGACGGTGATAATGGCATTGATTCCGTTATAGACCGTGAATTGCTCCATATCCGCGATACCTGTGCTCAGATCGGCACAGAAGCCCCATTTGATGTAATAGATGGGCGTTGCAAAGATCAGCGTCCAAATAAAGCCGGCAAACAGACCCTTGAGCGCAAAAACGACCATAGCCTTGTTCTCCTTGAACAAATCGAAGAAATCCTGAAGCTTCAACTTCTCGGAGCGCGTTTCTTCCACATGATGCTTTTCCTTGACCATGAACCAGCCGATAAGGGAGATCACCACAGAAACAGCAACAAGAATCATGATGACCCCTGCTGCGGCATCGTGGTAGCTCACGCCGCCTGCGTTCAGCGCGACAATAGCTGCCGTGAATACTACGTTGGCAGCAACACCGGTGAGGAAGGACATCAGTCTCGGCCCGACAACCAGCTTTGTCCGCTGATTTTCGTCGGTGGACATGGTGCGGTAAAGCAAAAGATCCTTATAGAACGAGCTGCCAATGTCATAAATGAGGTAGAACACAATGACCCACGCGATAATCAGCGCGGGTATATCTGCCATGGATGCGGGAAGCGAAAACAGAGCAATTGCGCCGATCGCCTCCATGATGATGCTGATGAGGAAAAAGGGCTTATACTTGCCGATCCTTGTCCGCTTTGAACTGTCAATGATAAAGCCTTGGATCGGATCGTCCACCGCGTCGATCACGCGGGCTGCCATCAAAAGGATTGTGGCGAGCAGTGCGGCATAGCTGATGCCGGAATACTCTGTCATGTAGACCATCAGCATAGATGACATGAGTACGCCGGTCAGCGCATTGGTGAAGGAAAGGGTTGTTGTGCCGAAGCAGTCCTTAAAGCCGATGTGCTCCGGGTCAATGGCGTGTCTCTGCTTTTTCATCGCATTCCCTCCGCTTAAAATAGAATGGCTCTGATTTCATCATAGAAAAACAGGCGACCCTTTACAATGACAAAAGACCGCCCGTTTGCGCAAAACTGTATCATTTTTTATTGAGTTTGATTTTTATGTTTATTCGCCCCATAAAATGTTACATCCAACCGGCAGCCCACGGGAGAGAGAAGGCCAGAGAAAGCAGCGCATCGCGCGTGATACGGCGGATCTTCGACGGCTGCTCGGTATTACTGTGCGCTCAGATGAAATGCTTGCTGTATTTTCTTATACACAGCCCGATAGGAAAGCGAGATTGCTTAGTATTTCTCCTTGAATCGTTTTTCAAAATAAAGCAGATCGTAAAAGCCCAATGTGGAGACAAAACCCGTAATGTGGTCTTGCGTATACACCAGCATTTCCTTTGCGGATTACAGCCTGCGTTGCAGGATATATCGGTATTCGGTATATTCAACAGTTTGCCGGAAGTGAGCGCGCGCGAAACTATTATGTGATTTTTCAAATGTGCGTTTTAAGAAACAGCTAAACGATATTAGCAAGACAATTGTTGGTAATTCGGGCTTAACTGAAAATACTTGTATCATCCCTGAAACACGCTGAACAGCCCAGCAGTATTGCTCTCCTATGTTTGATTAACCGATCCTGCCAAACTGCTTCCACAGGCTATTAAGGATATCGCAATCTAAAAAAGAAATGAGGATACATACTGTTCCTTTCATGCAAAATGCCGCACGACGATCTTTTTCTCCTGAATTTACCTCTGTTCGTCCTTGCTGTGAGAAAGTTATGCGGCTGAAAAGCAAGCTTGTGCTGTTTCTATGGCTATCTTTACAAAAACTTTATAATATGCTTACATACCGTATTCTATCCTGCGGGGTTCTGCCGCTCGGATGGGAACGGAAAGCTTGAAACGGGAGGATTGAAATGAAAAGGATCATTTGTGTTGCGATGTGTTTGCTTTGCTTGCTATTGGGCATGGTTGGCTGTAAGGCGGAGCCGGAGCCTGTCGATCCGAACAACTGTCCGCACGTTCAGCACGACCCGGACACAACGCGCTGCCTTGTCTGCAATAGGCGCGTCGATCATCAATATGTCGGCGACACCTGCGAGCTGTGCGGCAAAAAAACGGAGTTCCTTTGGAACGATATTCGCCGCGAAACGGAGCTGATGGATATTCTGAAGGCCGGCGGGCACGAGAACAAGGGAACCGTCGAGCGCATGACCTACGAAACCTTTGCCTATAACATACAGGCGCTGACGGGCGAGGAGCGGATGATCGAAAAGGAAGCGTTCGTTTATCTTCCCTACGGGTATGATGCTTCCAAGCCGTACAATGTACTGATCCTGCAGCATGGCTCGGGCGATCAAGCGGGCTATTGGCTTGCGCAGGAGCCGTATCACCAGGATGATTCGACCTATGTGTTTACCGGCAATTATACCAAGGAGCTGCTCGATTATCTGATCGGGACGGGCAAGGCGGAGCCCTGCATCGTCGTAACGCCGACCTTTTATAACGATCCCGAGAACATGGATGCGGAGAATACGCCGCTGATGGCGCTGTTTGGGCATGAGGTCGTCGAATACCTGCTGCCCGAGATCCTCAAAAACTATGCGACCTATGCCGAAACGCTCGACGAGGTCATCGAAAATCGTGAGCATTTCGCGTACGCGGGGCTTTCGCGCGGCAGCCGCGTCAGCTTCGATTCGATTATGACCTATTGTCTCCCATATTTCGCCTATGTCGGCTCCTTCTCCTCGCCTGCCTCGGATGTGGACGGATTGATCGAGACGCTGAACACCACATACAAGGATTATCCGATCCTTTACTGGTGGGCAGGTGTCGGCGATAAGGATAAGGGAATGGACCGCTATAACCTGATGCACAAGACCTACGACGCGCTGACCTCCAAGGCAGACATGCTGACGGACGGTGTCAACTGCGCTATGGTCGATATATATGGCGCGGACCACACCTATGAGTGCTGGCTGACCTGTCTCTACAACGCGTTGCCGAAGTTTTTCCGATAAGGGAGCAAGCACACGGAAAAGAAGCAAGGGAAGGGAACTGTGAAACGGATACTTGCGCTTTTGCTTGCGGCGGTTTTGCTGCTTGGCTGTCAGGGCGGCGGACAGAGCGCCGCGTCTTTGGCAACAGAGGAGACGGCGATCCCGACGGACGCGCCGCAGATTCGTTTGCTCTCCGAGCACGAGGGCGGGGTACAGAATCTGAACGACGAGGTCATTACGACCTATTGGAGCATGGATTTTGACGAAAGCCTTGTCTACCTGGAGGAAAACTGCTACAAGGCGACCTACGAAGCCCACGATGGACAGGTCCTGCAAATGCGTTGGGAGGGCGGCACGGCGCCGTATACGCTTGCCTTCGGCACGGCTCTCGATCTGTCCGACGCCGAAACGGTGACGACCGAGCGGGATCGGTACTCGCCTGGCACGCTCTACCAAGCGTGTACTGAACTTTCGCCGCCATGCGATTGTCGAACAAAAAACAGCCGGGGGAAATCCCTCGGCTGTTGCCTGTTTCGCGATTATTCGATC
>CAMHJE010000196.1:0-3684 GCA_946185305.1 uncultured Clostridia bacterium
CGCCTCATCTCCGCCGGTGCCCGCTCGGATCTCAAGAATCACATTCTTATCGTCGTTGACATCCTTCGGCAGCAGCAGCGTTTTGAGGGTTTCCTCACGTTTAGACAGGGTCTGCTCCAATTCCGCGAGTTCTTCCTCTACGAGTTCCTTCATCTCCGGATCCGGATGATCAGCAAGCATTTCGCGGCAGGAATCGCGCTCTGCACGATCCTTTGTATAGGCGTCGTACTCGGCTACGATTTCTTCCAACGCAGAATGCTCCCGCACCATCTCTTTCCACGCCAAAAGGTCGTCCATTGCGTCGGGCTGCGAAAGCCGGTCGGCAAGAAGCGTATAACGTTCCCTCAGTTTTTGCAGTTTTTCAATCATGCTTTTGTACGACCACAACGCGTGGCCGATCTCCATAGTCTCTGATGCAGCGCGCACCATAAAACATAGCGCAGACTGCTTTTTCCTGTGTATACCCAATCTCCAGCAAAAGATATCCGCCGGGACGCAGATATGAATCATATTGCGCGGCAATGCAGCGGTAGAAATCCAATCCGTCTTTCCCACCGTCAAGCGCATTATGCGGCTCGAACAGAAGCGACGGATCGAGTGAACGCATCTCTTGTTCATTCAGATACGGCGGATTGCAGACGATCATGTCAAACGTTCCTTCTACGTTGCTAAACATGTCCGACTGTACGGTTTGCAGCGCAATGCCGTTTCGCTTCGCGTTTTCCCGCGTAAGTGCAAGCGCGTCCTCGCTGATATCGGCAGAAGTCAGATCAATCGGCGTATGCGCGGCAAGTGCAATGCCGATACAGCCGCTGCCGCAGCAAAGATCGAGCACCCTGTCGCCAATGTGGAGAAAGGAAAGCGCCGTTTCACAAAGGATTTCGGTATCCGGACGCGGGATCAACGCCCTGTGATCGGTGCTGAACGGCAACCCGAAAAATTCCCATTCTCCGAGCACGTATTGCAGCGGCTCTCCGGACAGACGACGTTGCAGTAACGCAGACAAATCTGTATCCGGGTGAGCATCCACATAATCGAGCAAAAAGCCCGCTTCCAAATAAGCGTCCTCTCCCGAAATTGGGCGAAGCTGCGAGGCAAGGTATTGTTGCCGTTGTAAGTCCCTCATGCCGGGGTGTTCTCCGTCTCGACCGGAGCAGCAGGCGCTTCCGTTTCTTCGGCAGGTTCAAACTTTTTCACGGATTCCGCTGTCAGATTGTGAGGCGGCGGATTCAAGACGAGGTTGAAGGATTCGATAGCGACTTCCAGCATATCGAGCGTGGGTTCCTTAGTCGTCAGCCGTTGCAGCGCAAGACCGGGCGCACGCACAATACGCGCTACGATACCGTCGCTCTTGGCAGCAGCTTTCAGCACCTCATAGCTGACGCCGGCGATCAGTGGGATCAAAAGAATACGCGCAAGACGGAACAGGAAGCGGTTTATGCCGATAGACTGCCATTCGGTAAAGCCCGGCACAAGATCCATGAGCGCGGTAAACACAGTCGTCAAAAGGATAGAAACGGCCATCACAAGGAACAAATAATTGGTTCCGCAGCGCGGATGAAAGCGCGAGCAGGTTTTGGCGTTTTCCGGCGTAAGCGGCAATTCGGCTTCGTAGCAGGCGATCGTCTTATGCTCTGCACCGTGATACATGAATACGCGCCTAATCTCCTTCATGCGGGAAATGCCCCAAATATAAAGCAGAAAGATTACAAGACGGAACAAGCCCTGCAGAATCGTACTGACCGACAGATTCATTTCGGCAAGCCACGGCCATCCCAACAGCTTACCGATGCCCTCGATGGCTTCGACAAGTCCGATAGGCAGCAATACAAACAGGCCAATTGCGAGAATCACGGCCAAAATCACTGCTACGACCTTGACAACCTGCATGATCGGCAAATGCAGCTTTTCGGACAGCCATTTTTCAAACTTGGACGGCTCCTCCTCGTCCATCTCTTCTCCGAGCATTTCGGCAGATCGCGTCATAATGTCCATACCGCTTGTGAGCGAATCGACAAACGAATAGATGCCGCGAATGAAAGGCCACGTCGGAAACGAGCCTTTTTTATATCGTTTTGTTTTGCGGGTATATTCCTTGGCGAGCGAACCGTCCGGCCGGCGCACGACGATTGCGGTGCCCAGCTCGGACCGCATCATCACGCCTTCCATAACGGCTTGGCCGCCGATACTGCATTGCTTCATACGGGTTGCTCCTCCTCTTCGGCAGGCACTTCAAGGTCAATCGGGGGAAGCTCCGACAAATTATGCAATCCGAACTTTCGCAAAAAGTCGTCCGTTGTTGCATACAGCATCGGTTTTCCGATTACATCCTTGCGGCCTATCGCTTGTATCAGGTTCAATTTTTGCAGCTGCGCCACGGCATATTCACATCGCACACCGCGAACACTTTCGATTTCGGCACGCGTGACCGGTTGCCGATAAGCAACAATGGCAAGCGTTTCCAGCATCGACTGCGAAACGCTCTTTTTCTGTACGGGCTGCATCAGCCTCTCGACGTACTCGATATACGCGCGATTGGACAGTAGCTGCGCCGTCTCATCGGTCACGTGCAGCAGAATACCGCGGCCTTCGTCACGATACGTCGTTTCCATATCCCAAAGCAGTTGCTTTACCGTTTCCGTTTCGGTATCGAGTGCGCGCGCCAGCTCGGTGAGCAGCACCGGCTCCCCTGCCACGAACAGCATACACTCAATGATCGACGCCTGCTTGCGATCCATCAATCCTCCACCTCATCCATATAGGTATACGACGTATCATCGTCTTTCAGTTCCTTTGCGCGAATATAGATCGGCGCAAAGGTAGTTCCCTGATTGATGCGCACCTCTCCGTGCGCCAACATTTCCAAGAGCGCCATAAATGTCACGATCTTTTCCATTCTCGTGCTTGCATCGGTGAACAAATCATCGAATGCGATACGCCCCGCAGTCAGCCGCTTTCGGATATGCGTAACACGGTCACGAACGGTAAATGAATCTCGGCGTACCTGCCGCACGATCCTCGGCTTCTCCTCTTCCTCCGTGCGATTGACGACATCCCAAAATGCCGAAAAAAGCTGTTCAAGCGTTACGCCATTCAAATCAAACTTTTGCGGCGGCAGCGCGATATCCTCCGGCAGACGCGCATAGGCGTTCTTCATTTCATCGAACCGCTGCTGCAGCGCCTCGCCCGCTTCCTTGAACGCTTTATATTCTCGCAGTTGCCGAAGCAGCTGCTGTTCCGGGCTTTCCTCTTCATCGGTTTCAACCGGCGGACGCGGCAGAAGACTTCTGGACTTAATCAAAAGAAGCTGCGCCGCTACAGTCAGAAAGGCACTCGCCCTGTCCATATCCACATCCGAAAGATCATCCATCAAAGCAAGATACTGTGCGGTGATTTCGGAAACGAAGATATCTTCAATATTGACTTCCGCCTTTTCGATCAGGTGCAGCAACAGGTCGAGCGGCCCCTCGAACTGCGATAACGATACGCGGTATTCTTCCATATCAAAGCATAATGAAGAAGTTAATGATCGAAATGACCCAGCCCTGCACAATGCCGATCGGTGAGAACCCCGTATTGCGGAACAGCACAAGCAATGCGATCAGCAGCCAGTTGCCATAGCGATGCAGGAACACAAACACCTTGGTCGGCAGCACGCGTGCGAACAGCAGTTCAAAGATATGG
>CAMHJE010000197.1:0-3659 GCA_946185305.1 uncultured Clostridia bacterium
GCAGATGCTCTCCCAGCTGAGCTATGCTCCCAAGCACTAACGCGCAGGTATTATTATAGCCAAGGATCGGTTTTCTGTCAACTGTTATTTTTGAAAAATCGAAATTTTTTTCGCACCCTATTTTTATAGGTTATCCCTGCTGCGGCTGCCGCAAAAATGTCGTGACCCTTCGCATCCATCTACAACCGGTCATTCTGCCACGACACGTCTTACTAGAAAATAGAGGAAAGAAGGGCATGCTGCTTACTATTTTGGCGTGTTCCGATTCTCCGGCATGGTCTTTGGTTGTAAAACCGGGCGACGAGATTACACAGCGCAGACCGGCCTGCGCCGGCCTTGCCCGACACCGGCGCAAAATGCGGGGATGTTCCCACTGATAACAGCAAGCCCGTTCGGCATCAAATGCTGTCCACACTTTCTCCGTGTTTTGCAAACGCACCGACGAATCGGAAGCACGTGCATAGATAGGCTTTGGAAGGATAGCGCAAAACGGCAACAGCTTCACGATACCGCTGCTCCCTATTCTTGACATAGGTAGCAGATATTTATTATAATACACAGTAAACGCAGAATAACGGTAAAAACAGAAAGGGATAAGCAACAGAAGCGGCCACGATCAATCGCAAGACGTTCTACGCGCATTACGCGAACATTGAAGTAATCATGCCGGAGATGGAGAATGAGACCTTGCAGTTCGTCGGAACGATGCTTAACAGTATGCGGTTTGAAGCCATTTTGGAGGATTCCGCCGAACTGTTTCCTGAACTGAGGAACAGTCCGAACAGCAATATGGATTGATACGGGCAAATGCAGAACCGTGAAAACGAAGCGAGACACACGGCAAAGATTGCGAAGACGCTTCGTAACCGTGCGACCGATTCCTTTGCTGCAACGAAGCAGCCACCGTCCATAATCGACATAAGCGAGTTGTCTCTGCTTTCGGGAATGGTCGCTGTGTTTCTGCGTGGTATCGCGCGGCACTTACGGTACAGTAGATGTCACAAGTCGTTCGGAAAGCGTAATGCAAACATGTCATCGCATGAGGGAGACAACAGCATGTTTCATATTCTGGTCGTAGACGACGATAAAAACACAAGAAAATACATGCAGGCGGTGTTGGAGGAAGAAAACTATGCCGTTACGACCGCGTGCAACGGAGAGGAAGCCCTTTCCGTGTTGGACAGCACCTATATTGATTTGGTGGTGCTGGACATTATGATGCCGAAGATGGACGGCTATACCTTCACCGAGGAGCTGCGGCGAACCAATGCGGTGCTGCCGGTTCTGATGATCTCCGCCAAGCAGCTGCCCATCGACCGGCACAAGGGCTTTTTGGCCGGAACGGACGATTATATGACCAAGCCCGTCGATGAAACGGAAATGCTTCTGCGCATCAAGGCGCTGCTGCGCCGGGCGCAGATTGCCAACGAAAGACGGATTTCCTTCGAAAACATCGTATTGGATTACGACAGCATGACCGTCGAGCGCGCGGGCGAGCGCGTCGTGCTGCCGCAGAAGGAATTTTTGCTGCTGTATAAGCTGCTGTCCTATCCGGGCAAGATCTTCACGCGGATTCAGCTGATGGACGAAATCTGGGGCGCCGACAGCGAAACCGGCTGGGAGACCGTGACCGTGCATATCGGACGGCTTCGCAAGCGGTTCGAGAACTGGGACGAATTTTCGATTGCGTCCGTGCGCGGACTTGGTTACAGGGCGGTGAAAAAGCATGAGAACACATAAAGAGGATCGCACAACGCGCACGGCCCTGACGCTGCTGTTCGGCGGCGTGGTATTTTTGATCCTGCTTGCCGTTGCCTTGGTGATCGGCGCGCTGCTCTTTGTGCTGCAAAAAACCGGCGCGATTGCCGAGCTGGCAGAGAACGTTTTCAACAACACGACGCTTTTGGTACTGTTCCTTGTCGGGATCAGTCTGATCATCGGCGCAGGGCTTACGCTGGTTTTAAGCCGGATCATGATGCGCCCGATGAACCGCATCTTGGCCGCCATGAAGCGCGTTTCCTCCGGAGATTACAGCACACGGCTTGTCTTGAACCAGCCGCTTGCCCGGCATCCGGCGATCCGCGAATTTACCGACAGCTTCAATACCATGGCGGAGGAGCTTGGGAAAACGGAGATCTTGCGCTCGGACTTCATCAACGATTTTTCCCACGAATTCAAGACGCCGATCGTTTCGATTGCCGGGTTTGCAAAGCTGCTGAAAAGGGACAATCTCGCGCCGGAAAAGCGGCAGGAATATCTGGATATCATCGAGGAGGAATCGGCGCGGCTGTCCGCGATGGCAACGAATGTGCTGAATCTGACGAAGGTCGAAAACCAAGTCATTCTGACAGATGTAACCACCTTCAATCTTTCCGAGCAGCTCCGAAGCTGCATCCTGCTGCTGGAGAAGATGTGGAGCCGGAAAGGGATCGAGTGGGATTTGGACTTTGCCGAATACGAGATCACGGCCAACGAGGAGCTTTTGAAGGAAGTTTGGATCAATCTGCTGCAAAACGCGATCAAGTTCTGCAACCCCGGCGGCACGGTGTCCGTGCATCTCCATCGCGTTTACAATCAGCTTTCCGTGACCGTCGCCAACACCGGCAGCACGATCCTGCCGGAGCAGCGGGAACGCATTTTCCAAAAGTTCTATCAGGGGGACGAATCCCATGCCGGCGAAGGCAACGGCGTCGGCCTTGCCGTCGTCAAGGCCATTGTCGAGCTGCATAACGGATCGGTCACGGCGGGCGGGGATGAAAACACCGCAGCGTTCACCGTGCTGCTTCCCGAAAAGAACTGAACCGCATTTGTCTATAGTATGCAAAAACGCCGTAAATTCGGCGTTTTTTGCTGTTTTGTTTCGATTCGGTTTAGATTTCTTTTCTAAAATGTCTCCTATCATCGGGAGAGGCAGGCGCAAAATGCCGCCCTACCGCACAGAAGGAGATTTGCAAAATGAGACAGGTACAGATTATTACGGATTCCTGCTCCGACTTGACGCCGGAGCTGATGGAGCGTTATCACATTGACTATTGCATGATGAATACAGTTTACGAGGGCAAGACCAGTCCCGCCGACCTTGCGTGGACGCCAGACGAGGTGCACGCGCTTTACAACCTCATGCGGGCGGGCAACCGCGTCACGACGACGCAGGTGCCGGTGGACGAGTTCGACCGTGTGTTCCGCAGGCATTTGGACGCGGGGCGCGACATCGTGTATATCGGCTGCTCGTTAAAGCAAAGCGGCTCGGTCAACACCGCGTCGGTGCTCGCCAAAAAGCTGCAGGCGGAATACCCCGACGCCTCCATTTACTGCATCGACTCCAAGCACGCGTCCATGGGCGAGGGGCTTTTGGCCATCACCGCGGCGGAATTTGCGGCGGAGGGCACGACCGCGGCGGAGGTCGCGGCGTATGCCGAGGAAAAGCTGAAATATCTCCATCAGGTCGTGACCGTACATTCGCTCGACAGCTTGAAGCGGGCGGGCCGCGTCAAGGCGTCGTCGGCGTTCTTCGGCAACCTGCTCGGCGTAAAGCCGATCCTTGTGACCGATGCGGACGGCGAACAGACGGCGATCAAAAAAGCCAAGGGGCGCTTGGGCTCGTTCCGGGAAATGATCGCCATGCTCAAGGACGAGCTGATCGAGCCGGAGGAGCAGGT
>CAMHJE010000198.1:0-3655 GCA_946185305.1 uncultured Clostridia bacterium
GGGAACTGAAACATCTTTAAGCAATAAACCACCGTTCGGTGGTTTTTTGTCGTGCTTGGAGCATTGCAAACAGGTGACAATGGGTAACCGTCTATGATCATCACATCCAGAACCAATGACCGCGTCAAGGCCGTCCGCGCCTTGCAGCAGAGCAAAAGCCGCGAAGCCACCGGCCTGCACCTCATCGAGGGCGACAAATTGGTGCGCGACGCCGTGCAGTCCGGCGCACGGATCGAAACCGTCTATGCCGTGGAGGGCGTGCCCGTCCCGGAGGGCGTCCCGACCGTGACCGTGACCGAAAGCGTCATGGAAGCCATGAGCACGCAAAAAACGCCGCAATCGCTTTGCGCCGTCGTGCATACGCCGTCCGCCGTGCCGCCCGAAAGCTATCCGAAGGGGCTGATCGTTGCGCTCGATCGCCTGCAGGATCCCGGAAACCTCGGCACGATTTTGCGCACCGCGGACGCCTTGGGCGCCGCAGGGCTGTTGCTTTCATCCGATTCGGTCGATCCGTTTTCCCCGAAGGCGCTGCGGGCCGCGATGGGCTCGACCTATCATCTGCCCGTTTGGATCGGGAACCTTGCGGAAGAGCTGCCGCGCCTTATCGAGCAGGGCTATACTTGCATCTGCGGGCATCTCGGCGGCGATCCCGTGCTGCCGCCGCTGTCCGAAAAGACGGTGCTTGTCGTAGGCAACGAGGGGCAGGGCGTGTCCGACGAGGTCGCGTCGCTGTGCGTCCGCTACCGGATGCCGATGAAGGGCCGCGCGGAATCGCTGAACGCCGCGATCTTTGCCGCGCTGATGATGCAAAGGATATTGCAAAGCTGACCGCCTTGCAGTGATATTCGCTTACCGCGAACGATATTGCTTCGCAGTGATATTCGGCTTCGCCGAGTGATATTTGCATCTGCGATGCAAGCTGCGGAAGATTCTCCTTGCGGAGAATCACAAGCGATCACATATTTTGCAGCCCGCTTTCCGCAAGGCAAAATTGCTTTTTCCTATCCGCTTCGGCGGATTTTTCTCTTTTTCGACTTTTTCAAATTCATTTGCAACCTTTCCGCCCTTTCGTGCATCTATAAGGTGTACGATCGAACAACGGTCCCCGCTGCCGGCAGGCGGGGACGAAAGGAGTTTTCCCCATGCAAAGTCCCAAGGATAAGCGGTGGTTTACCGAACAGGTAAGGCCGCTGCTTGACACACTCTATCGCGTGGCGTATTCGCTTTTGCAGAGCGACGCCGACGCGCAGGACGCGGCGCAGGCGTGCGTCGAGCAGGCGTATCGCTCGCTCGGCACGCTGCAGGATCGAGGCAAGTTTCGTCCGTGGCTGCTGCGCATTTTGAAAAACGAGTGCTACCGGATGCTGCGCGAAAAGAAACGCTACATTCCGTTCGACGACCTGCCCGACGAGGGCGCGGAGCCGTTCGATGCGCTCGATCTCAAGACCGCGTTTTTGCGGCTCTCGTCCGAGAGTCGCCTTGCCGTGACGCTGTACTATTACGAAGGGTACAGCATCGCCGAAATCGCGCAGCTTTTGAACGAGCCGACAGGCACCGTCAAAAGCCGCCTTTCCCGCGCCCGCCGCACGCTGCGGGCCGCCCTTGCCGATCAGGAGGTTTCCCATGCAAAATGAATTTGATACCATCTTCCCCCCGGCGCCGGACAGCTACTATGACCGCATGGAAGCGGTGTTGGCCGGCCTGCCCGAAAAAAAGTCCAACGCCAAGGCCCCGACCCGTCGCCGCACCGTTCCGTCCGGCGGCTTTACCCAGAAGCAGATGATCGCCCTGTCCGTCGCGGTCGTCGTGCTGCTGGCGGCAAGCACCGCGCTCGCCGTCGGCATCTCCATCATGCAGCGCATGCGCGACAAGGGCCTCGAACGCCTCGATGCGTATACGAGCATGGTGCAGGATTCGCCGGTTCCCACCGATGCGATCCCTGCCGACGTGACCGACTCCGATTACGTCGCCTACGTCCCCGTGAATGTCGGGATGCAGAACGAGGAGGGCGCATGGCAGCCGCTGGCGCTGAAGGATCTCGATATGTCCGCGACCGTCGGCGCGTTCACCGTGCGCGTGAACAGTATACACTATCACGCTAAGGGCAACAGCCCGATCTATCTCGATTACGTCGTCGAGAGCGCCGCGCGCGATCCGTATGCCTTCGGGCCGTTCTTCCTGTCGATCAACGGCGGCGAGCCGGTGCAGGACAGCGATACCCTCGCAAGGGTCTCCAATCCCTCCGTGACGCCGACGCCCGCGCCGTATGAAGCACCGTATGCCGACGAGCGCGAGCAGGGTGACGACGGCCTGTGGCGCGATACCGATACGCTGTGGTTCAAAATCGGGGAGAACCCGTTCCTGCCCGATACGACGTTCACCGTCACCTCCACGCTGAACGGCGAGCCGTTTACGCTGACCTATACGCTGACCGCCGAACGGTTCGAGGCTATGCGGCAGGAGAATCTGACCGCGCTCGAAAACTATGCGGCGCTGCTGAAGGACATCCCCGCCGACCCGATCCCCGTCGGCGCGGAATGTGCGGGCTATCGCGTCGTCGAAATCGCCCGGCAGGGCCATTGGCTCTATCACACCGTGGAGAACGTGCCGGCATATTGGGCGGAACACCCGAACGGACGCGATCTGGTCGCGGTGCGCGGCGGTGGCTTCTACCCGATCATGGACGGCATGGTGTGTCCGGAATTTGAATTCATCAGCAGTGAGCAGGATGCCGAAGGACACGCTACGGCGCAGCTGTTCCGCGTATGGCTGCCCTATGGCGACACGCTGCCGACGGAATCGCTGCTGGTGATCGAGGGCGCGCCTTTTAGGATCGAATGGGCGACCGGCAAGGTCACGCTGCCGAAGGACGAAGCCGAGCAAAGGGCTTGGCAGCAGGAGAGCGATCGCCTGACCGCCGAGGGCGGCGAGTATGATTCCGATTGGATCGCCAAGCCCGCGGCCAAGGCCGATACGTTCACAGCCGCGGAGATCGTCTACATGAACCGCGTCGGCATGGACAGCCAGATCGGCGTGATCCTCGAAACCGACGAAGCCGTGCAAAAGCCGTTTGAGGGCAAGGAACGTCAGCCGGTGATCACGTTCAACGGCCTGCCCTTAGAGGGCGTCACGTCTGACTACAACGCGCTCGACAGCTTCTGCGGCGGCACGGAAAACAAGGGCAGACGCGTCGGGTTCTGCTTCTACGGTCCCGCGCTGCGCGCCCTGCCCGATGCGTTCGAGGTCAGGATCTCCTGGAACGGCAGCGAAACGGCGTTCACGCTGCATAAATCGGACTTTGCCGCCTGCTACGGCGAGTCGGACTGGGAGCAGTTCGGCAAAGCGTATGCGAAGGTGTTCGGCATATAGCGGCGCCTCGCCCTGCAAGATATAAAAAATCTCCCCGGATATTCTCCGGGGAGATTCTTATATCGTCTTATTTTTCGTTTCTCGCGGCCTTTGCGATGTTGCAGAGCTCGGTGAAAGCGGCGGCGTCGGTGATCGCGAGATCGGCAAGGACCTTGCGGTTGATATCGACGTTGGCGAGCTTCAGACCGTTGATCAGGCGGCTGTAGGTCGTGTCGTTCAGACGGGCACCCGCGTTGATACGGGCGATCCAGAGGCGGCGATACTCGCGCTTCTTGTTCTTGCGGCC
>CAMHJE010000199.1:0-3601 GCA_946185305.1 uncultured Clostridia bacterium
TTATATTATATGATTATACATATATACATGTATTATACGTATATGTTGAAAATATATTTAATAATTTTATATTTAGTGAAAATCCCTGCCTTGCAGGGGTTTTCTTGCTTTGATGAGACCGCCGATCATAAAGGCGAGTGACGCCAAAATACGAAAGTATAATCGGTATCGGACAGTAAAAGATAATACGGTCAGCAGGATTCCCAGCACGGTAAACCGGTTTGGCTGCCATTCTCCGAACCATTCTGTCGGGTGATGAAAACGAATCTGTCTCTTTTCTGTACTCGCTGCCAAAGGTCTTTCGTTCTCGGGAAGAAGCGGCTTTATAAGTTCGGCTGTTTCGGATTTATTATGTATCGTCATTCCGGGTACGTATTTCCTGATAAAATGTTTTGCTTCAGCGTCCATATCGCCTAATAGCCATATTTCCGTTTCGCCTTTGCGCAGCAGCGGAAGGATATCGTCCGTTTTTACATTATGTATTTGGACTATTGCTGCTTCAGAAAACAGGGATCGAATCACTTCTGTCGGCATGAGCAATGCTTGTGCAAGCAATCTGTTCTTTTCTTCTTTGTCCTCCTGCTCCCTTTTTCTTTTTTCGTTCCTTTTGTGCATGGCAAAAGCAATGACGCCTGTGCAGCTCAGCGCAAGGAGCAGCGGAACCCACAATTCACGGTTCGGTAGTAAAAGCAGGAACAAGGCATATATAAAGGCAAACAGAAATCCCGTATCAATGATATCTGTGATTTTGGACTTGTATTTTGAATTCATGGTATTCCTCATCGAGTTCGATGAAAAAAGTATTGCCTAACGACAGTATTTTATACTATAATAGCGATTATGAAACAGGAAAGAATCGGAATACTCGGCGGGACCTTTCATCCCATCCATAACGGGCATCTGCTGATTGCCGAACGAGCCATGCAATCGCTTGCATTGGATCGTGTTTTGTTTATGATTGACCGCATCCCGCCGCACAAGGAAATAGATACCGGTGCAACAACGGATGATCGCTTGAAGCTGCTGACCTTGGCGATTGCCGATCATAGCGGCTTCGAGGTCGATACCATGGAGCTTTACCGCGAAGGGAAAAGCTACACGTTCGATACGCTCACGGCTTTGAAGGAACGTATGCCGGAAGCGGATTTCTATTTTCTGATGGGCAGCGATATGCTGCGATCCTTTACCACATGGTACAGACCGGACGGGATCAGTCAGCTTACAACCCTTGTCTGCACGGTACGCGGCGGGCAAAGCGGCGGCGAGCAGGACATGGCCAAGCTGCTGCATAAGCAGTACGGTGCAAACGTTATCCTTCTGGAAGCCGTTTCTGATCTGTCCTCTACGGAGGTGCGGGATCGTGTGCGACAGGCCCTTCCCATCGTCGGTTTTGTGCCCGCTTCCGTCGCGCATGAAATCTACTATCGCGGGTTATACCAAACAGAGGAGGTTCACCGGCTGTATGAACAGCTTCGACCAGCCTTGACCGAAGGACGTATGCGGCATACTGCCGGCGTCATCGAAACCGCTATTCTTCTTGCGCAGGAAAACGGCGTCGATCCGAAGCAGGCGCAGATTGCCGCACTTCTGCACGACTGTGCTAAATACCTGTCAAAGGAAGAACTGTTTACACGATCTTCAGACGAGGTCAAGCTTTTGCCGGTTTTGCATGCTGAGATCGGAGCACAGCTTGCCGAAGAGCAATACGGCGTTCATGATCCTGCCATTCTGCGTGCTATCCGATTGCATACGACCGGAGACGCCGCAATGACGAAGCTGGATAAGATCATTTATTTGGCTGACATGATCGAACCCGGCAGAGATTACCCCGGCGTAGAAGAAATACGGAGTCAAAAGAACCTGGATGCAGCCGTGCTGCTGGCTTTGCAAAGGAGTCTGACACACATCACCGAGCGTGGCTTTTCGGTTCATCCGGCCACATTACGAGCGATCAAAGATTTAGGAGGTACACTATGAACGAACGTTTCGGAGAACATGAAATTTTGAAGCTGTGCGATATTCTTTACGATAAAAAGGCGTCGGATATCGTTGCGATCCATGTTGGAGACCGCACCATTGTTGCGGATTGGTTTTTGATTGCAAGCGGCCGCAGCGTGCCGCATGTGAAAGCACTTTGCGATGAATTGGAGGATCAGGCCGCGCAGATCGGCTTGCTTGCCAAGCGTAAGGAAGGCTATGATGAGGGACGCTGGATCGTTTTGGATTTTGGATTTGCGCTTGTACACCTTTTCCATCCCGAAGAGCGTGCCTATTATAACATGGAACGTCTTTGGGACGAAGACGGCAGCGTGATCCGGTACAATAAAGAAGCATAACGGAGGTATCAGATGGATAACAAGGTTCTTGCAAAGTATATTGACCATACATTATTGAAGGCTGATGCAACGGAAGAAGCGATCCACAAGGTTTGCGAAGAAGCCAAAGCATACAACACGGCCAGCGTTTGCGTGAATACTTCCCGGATTCCGCAGGTTGCCAAGGAACTGGCCGGCACCGATATTAAAGCATGCTGTGTCGTCGGCTTCCCTCTCGGTGCCATGTTAACTGCGGCAAAAGCCGCTGAAGCAGCCTATGCCATCGACGCTGGCGCGCAGGAAGTCGATATGGTAATCAATGTCGGTAAAGCAAAGGATGGCGATTGGGACTTTGTGCAAGCGGATATTGCTGCCGTCAAGGCGGCCTGCGGTGATCGCGCTCTGTTGAAGGTCATTATTGAAACATGCCTGTTGACGGACGATGAAAAAGTGAAGGCCTGCCTTGCCGCCAAAGCAGCAGGAGCAGACTTTGTTAAAACCAGTACCGGCTTTTCTACCGGAGGCGCTACCGTAGAGGATATTCGCCTGATGCGTAAAACCGTCGGCCCCGAAATGGGCGTCAAAGCAAGCGGCGGTGTTCGCACTCGTGCGGCCGCGGAAGCCATGATCGAAGCAGGCGCGACAAGGATCGGAGCAAGTTCCTCGAAAGGCATTTTAGAAGGCTGACGTATGGACGAAAGAAATCTATACTGTACAGAACGGCTGATTGACTTTATCGCGGACAGCCCTGTTTCGTATTTGGTCGTTCGGAATGCCGTCCGGATGCTGGAAGAAAACGGGTACCGTCCCTACCGGTTCGGTGACAATCTGGAAAACAGCGGGAAATATTATATCACGCGTAACGGTTCCTCTGTTCTGGCATTTCGCATGACCGCCTCTCAGCCAAACGGCTTTATGGTCACGGCGTCGCACAGCGACTCGCCGCTGTTTATGCTGAAGCCGGATTATACCGTCAAGGCCTGTGACCGGTACTGCAAGCTGAATACGGAGGTATATGGCGGAGGAATCTATTCCAGTTGGTTCGACCGTCCCCTATCGATTGCGGGTCGTGCGGTTGTTCGTGATGCGGGCAGCTTGAAGGTTCTCCCCTTCTCCATCGACCGGGATCTTTGCCTGATCCCAAACACCTGTATTCACTTTAACCGGGAAATCAACAGCGGATATACTTATAACCCTGCGGTCGATACGCTGCCGCTGCTCTGCGAATGGACGGAAAAGCCTGTTCTTTCGGATGCAAATTCCGGCAAAAAGGAAAAATCTGTTTT
>CAMHJE010000200.1:0-3595 GCA_946185305.1 uncultured Clostridia bacterium
AAAGCGTGGTAGCGCAGGAATTGATCGCTCATGGGCACAAACTGTTCTACTATGACAATCGAACGAAGGGAGAGGTGGATTATCTAATCGACGATTATGACAGCCTTTCCACGGTCCCGATCGAAGTGAAATCCGGCAAGGATTACACGATCCACAGCGCACTCAGCACTCTTGTTAACAATGCAGACTATCACGTGAAGAAAGCGTATGTTCTGTCAAACGAACGGCAGATCAGCGTAAACGACAAGATCACGTATTTGCCGATCTATTACGCAATGTTCTTCTGATGGAAAAATAAATCTATCTGCAAAAACGTGAAGTGCGAGCTTCTCTCCCGTTCGGCTTTGCCGTTACATCAGCTTTTCCAAGCATGGCGTGAATAGGTATTCTGCAAGAAGCGCCGTGTAAGCGGGCAGCTCCTTTTGCTTATGCGTTTCCAAATAGTTGCTCGAAAGCGCGACCGAAGCAAACATCATGCTTTTCAGCAGCAGCAGCCGATCCGTTTCGCAAAGCGTCTGCCCGCCGCGCAGATGCGACAACATTTGCCTTGCCATCTGCTCACTGAAGCGATCGACAAAGTGCGGGTACATAAACCCCTTCGACAGCACGAATGCCGTGCGCTTGTCGCCGAGCAGCCCGGCCTGCGCCGTCGTTGCGTAGCGGAAGCAGTCCGCTATGTCCATCGTCGGATTGGCCGAAAGCACCGTCTGTACGCCTGCCGTGATTTTGTCCAGCAGCTCCTCCAAAATCTCGTCGAATACCGCGAGCGCATCGGCGTAGTGCAGATAGAACGTCGAACGGTTGATCTCCGCCGCCTTGCAAAGATCGCTAACCGTGATCTTGTCATACGCCTTCGTTTTCAGCGCGGCAAGGAAGGCCTCCTTGATCACGCCCTTGGTGTATAGCGTTCTGCGATCGGTTTTTCTCGGCTTTTGCTCCATTTTCTCGACACCTTTCCGATTCTGTTGCGAAGTGGACAGATTCCGAAGATTGACGGTTGTATTCTATCCGACGATATTTTATCATAGCCTCGTAAGGTTGACAACACCTGTATCGAAATTAATTTCATGTTCGGAAAGGGAGAACTGTATGAGCAGCTTTGCAATAAAGATCATGAAAATGATGATGCGCCTGCAGCCTGGCTTTCGGAGTCTCGGCAAAAGCGATACCGTCGACTGGGTCAAGTTCCGCGCCATGAGCGACCGTTCGATGGAAGCGCTGAAGCCGACAAAGGGCGTGTCGTTCCGGTCGGTGCGGCTCGGCAGCATGGACGGCGAGGTTTGCACGCCCGCGTCCGTGCGAAACAGCGCCGTGATATTTTACATCCACGGCGGCGGGTTCGTCGCGGGAAACGCCAAGACCTCTCGCGCTTATGCAAGCGCGATCGCGGCCAAGACCGGTTTTCCCGTTTATACCTGCACCTATCGACTCGCGCCGGAACATCCCGCGCCCGCCATGCAGGAGGATTGCCTGTCCGGCTATGAAGCCCTGCTTGCGTTGTATCCCGATACGTCGATCGTTCTGCTTGGCGAATCCGGCGGCGCGCACTTGGCTCTGACGACCGCACTGCTGGCCAAGGAAAAGGGCTTACGGCTTCCGGCGTGCGTTGCCGCATACTCGGTGCCGCTTGCATGGGACGGATCGCTGAACGAACAGCGTGCCAAGAACGAAAAGAGCGACATCCAGCTTTCGGTCATGGCGCTCGACTGCCTTGCGGACAGCTTCTGCCCGGATGCGGCGAAGCGCAAGGATTGGCTTATTTCGCCGCGCTATGCCGACTATGCGGGCTTCCCGCCGCTGTACCTTTCATGGGCGGAGAACGAGGTGCTTGCCGCTGATTCCGAACTGCTGGAACAGCTTGCAAAGCAGGCGAGCGTCAACGTCGTTACGCATCCGATGCCCGATGCGTTTCATGCGTTTGTCACGCTTGCGGGAATGCTGCCGGAGGCAGACACAATTTTGGAAGAAATGAAGCATTTCATCGAAAATAATCTGTAAGGAGAAACAAAATGGCAATCATCGAACGGACCGCGTGGAGTGCGGAAATGGAGAAGAATGCGAACACCGTCGGCAAAATGACCGGCGGCGCGAGCTTTGCAGGGGATATTGCAAACCGGAACTGGAAAGTGCTGCGCGTCATTTGCGACATGGGTTATTCTCTGATGCCGAAAGAGAAGGGGATCAAGGTCGTGCAGCTCGATCTTGACGGCATTCACGGCGAAATGAGCCTGCCCAAAAAGCAGGTGTCCGAGAACATCATCCTTTACATCCACGGCGGCGGACTTGTGTCCGGTTCGGCGAAGGGCACGCGGGCGTACTGTTCGATGATGGCGAAGTATTCCGGCTGCCGCGTCGTGTCGATCGACTATTCGCTCGCGCCGGAGAACCATCATCCCGCCGCGTTGAACGATTGCGAAAAGGCGTTTTTGGCGCTTCGCAAGCAGTTTCCCAAGGCGAAGTTTGCCGTGCAGGGCGAATCCGGCGGCGGGTATCTCACGGTCGCACTTGCGGTACGGCTCTTGAATGACGGATACAAAGCGCCGGAATGCCTTGTGCCGCACAGTCCGCTTTGCGATTTTACGTTTACGCTCGATCGTTCGTATTACGACGTGCATGATATTACGGTTTCGACTGAGGGACTTGTGCCGCTGCAGAAGATTTTCTGCCCCGAATCCGACGTGAACGATCCGGAATTGACCGTGCTGAACTTTGAGCATTTTGATCAATTCCCGCCCACGACGATCACCTGCGACGCAAACGAAACGCTTCGCGCCGACGCCGAGGCGCTGTACCGCAGGCTTAATGACGCGGGCGTCGACGTGACCCTTCTGATGTATCACGGTACGTTCCATGCCTTTGCCCCGATCGGCACAAGCTCGCCGGAAACGACGGAGCTGCTGATTGACAATATCCATTTCATGAAACGCTGCTGGGGCGAAGAGTATGCTTTATTTGCGCATAATTGTTGCTTGAATTAGACAGCTACTTGAGTAAATTTGATAATTCGGCAATGAAATTGGACAAGACGGATGACGCTCTAAGGGCTCATCTGTCTTTGATTTCTCATGATTTTGCAGGAACATTGGAGAACGCATAGAGGCTAAGTCCAAGAATTTGGACTTAGGGTCTAAATGAAAAACATAGTTCTTGCTTTTTGGAAAAAGAGCGGTTACAATCATGCTGTCGGGAGGATCTGTAAAAAAATTCTTCCGACGAAAAACTGAATATTGAAAAGCGATTTCTAATCGTGCAAGTAGAGCAGGATCCGTAAGGACTGAAAAACTTCCAAGCGCCGTACGAAACCGAGTTAGGACAATTCATTGTCCTGGTTCGATTTTGTGCGGTGCTTTTTCTTTTCTCCGGCGAAATGACGAGTGAACGTACATGAAAACAGAGGGGCGAAGTCGACTGCAACAAATTGTTTACAAACTTTTTGGGGCCACGGCATCGAAAAATACGGCATAGGAAAGTGAGAAAACAATGCAGGAACCAGAGACGAGGGACACGGTGTCCCGCGTGCGAAATAAGAAAAACGGATGCGCATTATTCGCAGCAAAACGTTAATTTTCGACGATTTTCAAGATTTTACAAAAAT
>CAMHJE010000201.1:0-3575 GCA_946185305.1 uncultured Clostridia bacterium
GTGTGATAAAGTTCTTATATTATAAAGGATTTGTGAACGGTTGGCAAGTGCGACTTGCAACAGGGTCGTTTCCGTTGTATAATAGACTATCAAAATATGCAGATTCGGAGGAATCGGAATGGTCCAAAAATCGACCGCCAAGAAAAAGGCCGCGCCCAAAAAGAGCACGGCCAAGAAGGGTGCGGCGAAGAACAAGCGGACAAGGAACGAACGCCTTGCCATCGAAATATTCGGAATCGTCCTCGTGGCGCTCGGCGCGCTGTTCGGGGTGTATCTGTACAGCAACAGCCAAGGCATACTGGGAACGGTGATCAACTCGTTCCTGTTCGGCATGGCAGGCGCGTTTGCCTATGTCGTGCCGCCGTTTATGGTGCTGTTCGGCTTTTTTATCATCCTGTCCGGACGGCAGAAGCGTTCGCGCGGGACGTATGCGACCGCGATCATTGCGGTCTATGCCGTCGTATGTATCGTGCATATCGCCTCGTCGCAGACGCTGTCGGTCTTGGGCAGCAATGCCGCGCGGGGGACATTTTTCAAGCAATGGTTTGACCAGATCCCCGCGGCGTGGAACGAGGCTGTACATTTTCATATCGGCGGCGGCGTGCTCGGCGCGCTCGGCATGACGCCCCTGTATTTGCTCGGCGGCTTGGCGCTTTGCTACATTGTGGCGGTGGCGGCGCTGCTGATCTGCGTGCTGCTGCTGACCGGTATTTCGATCAAGGCGTATACCGACATGTTCGGCACCAAGGTCAAGGACAAGCTGGAGTCCGTGCGGGACGCGTATTTCTCGGAGGACGAGGAATATGAGGACGACGAGGACGAAGAACCGGAGGAAGAGCCGGAAGCCGACCGGCAATGGCGCAAGGACTATTCGACCCGCGTCGAAAAGAAGCCGGTAAAGGACAAGAAAAAGCTGTCGTTTGACGAGCTGTTTGAGGTGCCGCCCGCCGAAGAGCCCGCACCCGCGCCGAAGCCCGTGCAGAAGGCAGCTGCCGTCACCGCTGCAAGCGCGGCGGCGTCGATCCTGCCGGAGCCGGAACCGAAGCGCACCATAAAGCGCAAGAGCAATTTCCTGTTTGATGTAGACGAAGAAGACATCCCGACCTCCTTCCCCGTGGACGAGCCGGAGGTCGTGCCCGCCGCGCCGGTGCAGCCCGTGAAAAAGCCTGTGCGCAAGGCGGACAAGCGCCATCTGGATCTGATCGACGACACGCCCGACGACGAACCGATCGAGGTTGTATCCCGCCCTGTCGCCCCCGCGAAGCCCGCGGAAACGGCGAAGGAAAAGCCGGTTGCAAAGGCAGCTGCGCCGTCCGACACGCCTGCGTTCAAATCGACTGCGGCCAAGGAGAACCTGCAGCCGTCTGCCGAGGACGGTGAGGACGACGATCTGCCGCTGATCGTCCCGGATGCGCCGAGTGCCGAAGCGGTACAGCTGTATCTGCCGCCGAGCATCGACTGTCTGAACAAGAGCGAGCAGACCTATACGCAGGGCATCGAGAATCCGGAATCCACGTCGAAGCTGCTCGAGGAAACGCTGGCGAGCTTCAATATTTCGGCACAGGTCGTGAACTATTCGGTCGGCCCGGTCGTGACGCGGTATGAGCTGAAGCCCGCGCCGGGCATCCGTGTGAGCAAGATCGCGGCGCTGGCGGACGACCTTGCGATGGCACTGGCGGCGGCGCGTGTGCGTATCGAAGCGCCGATCCCCGGCAAGAGCGCCGTCGGCATCGAGGTGCCGAACAAGGAAACCGCGACCGTTCTGCTGCGCGACATCATCGAAAGTCCCGAATTCAAGAACGCAAAATCGACAAGCACGATGGCGATGGGCAAGGATATTTCCGGCCGTGTCGTCGTCGCAGACCTTGCCAAGATGCCGCACATGCTGATCGCGGGCTCCACCGGCTCCGGTAAATCCGTGTGCATCAACGATATCATTATCTCGATGATCTACAAGGCCTCCCCGCAGGAGGTGCAGATGATCCTGATCGACCCGAAGGTGGTTGAGCTGTCCGTGTTCGGCAACCTCCCCCACCTGCGCATCCCGGTCGTGACCGAGCCGAAAAAGGCGGCGAGCGCCCTGCGTTGGGCGGTCAACGAAATGGATATGCGCTACAGGAAGTTCAGCGAGGTCGGTTCGCGCGATCTGGCGCGCTACAATTCGCTGATGGACGATCCGCATAAGAAGATGGCGAAGCTCGTCATCATCATCGACGAGCTGGCTGACCTGATGATGGTCGCGCCGGAGGACGTGGAAGACTCGATCTGCCGCATCGCGCAGCTCGGCCGCGCGGCGGGCATCCATCTGATCGTGGCGACGCAGCGTCCGTCCGCGGATATCATCACCGGTCTCATTAAGGCCAATATCCCCTCCCGCTGCGCGTTTGCGGTCAGTTCGTCCATCGACAGCCGCATTATCCTCGACGCGACCGGCGCAGAAAAGCTGCTCGGCCGCGGCGATATGCTGTTCCATCCGAACGGCTCCGGCAAGCCGACCCGCTGCCAGGGCGCGTATGTGTCGGATGAAGAAGTCGAACGCATCATGTCCCACTTCAAGAAGGAGGACGTGCAGTTTGACGAGGAAGTGCTCAGCGAGATCAATAATGAAGCCAAGGGCGGCGCGACCGGCGGCGTCTTCGGCGAGGGCAAGCAGGAGGACGATCTCCTTGGTGAAGCCGTCCGGATCGTCATGGAAAACGGACAGGCTTCGATCTCGATGATCCAGCGGCGGCTGCGCGTCGGCTATGCGCGCGCGGCGCGGCTTGTGGATATGATGGAGCAGGCGAAATACGTTTCGGGCTTTGACGGCAGCAAGCCGCGGCAGGTGCTGATCACGCCCGCCGAATACAACCGCGTGTTCGGCGGCGGCGCGCCGGTGCCGGAAGCGGAGCCGGCACCCGAAGCCCCGCCGGAGGACGATGTGCCATTTGACGAGTATGAGGAGGATACGCCATGAACGTAGGCGCTATATCGCTCGGCTGTGCGAAAAACCAAGTCGATACCGAAAATATGCTGGGGCTGCTGCGCGCTGCAGGCTTTGGCATTGTAAGCGACCCCGAGGAAGCGGATATCCTGATCGTGAACACGTGCGGGTTTATTCTTCCTGCCAAGGAAGAATCCATCGAAACGATCTTCGAGATGGCGCAGTATAAGAAAGCCGGAACCTGTCGTCTGCTCGTCGTGACCGGATGTCTTTCCGAACGCTACCGCAAGGAATTGACCGAGGAAATGCCGGAGGTGGATATCTTCCTCGGCGTGCGCGAATATGACAAGCTCCCCCGCCTGCTCGCCGAAAAGCTGCATACACCGTGCCTGTCGGTCGAACATGCGAACCGGCTGCTCGTTTCGCCGCCGTATCGGGCGTATTTACGCGTGGGCGACGGCTGCAACAATCGCTGCACCTACTGTGCGATCCCGCTGATCCGCGGAAATCTCAACAGCGTGCCGATCGAACAGCTGATTGACGAAGCAAAGCGGCTTGCGGACAACGGCGTGACAGAGCTTTCGGTGATCGCGCAGGACACATCCGGCTACGGCAAGGATCTGTACGGTGAACCGCGGCTGCTGCCGCTTTT
>CAMHJE010000202.1:0-3568 GCA_946185305.1 uncultured Clostridia bacterium
ACCGGCTGGTCGACGGGCAAAACTGCGACATGGTCGATGTCTACGGCGCGAACCATACTTATGAATGCTGGCTGACCTGTCTCTATAACGCGCTGCCGAAGTTCTTCCGGTAAGAAAGGAACTTCCCATGAAACAACGGACAACGGTTCGGATTGCGGGCTTGCTGCTTGCGCTGCTGATCCTGGCGGCATGTTCGCCGAAGCAGAGCATCATGTCCACTCCTTCGGAGGAACCGGTACCGGTGATCGAACTGGTCTCCGAGCACGACGGCGGCGTGATCCGGCTGAACGATGAAGTGATTACGACGTACTGGGAGATGGATTTTGCGGACAGTCTCGCCTATCTGAAAGAAAACTGCTTCAAAGCGACCGTTGAGGCGCACGACGGGCAGGACCTGCAGCTGCGCTGGTCCGGCGGCACGGCACCGTATACGGTCGAGTACGCAACGGATCCTGCTTTTGAAACGGCTGTCACGCTGTCGACCGAGCGCGACCGTATCCGCCCGGGCGATCTGTATCCCAATACCCAATACTGGTACCGCGTGACGGATGCGGACGGCAACAGCTCCGCCGTGGGTTCGTTTGTCAGCGGCGACGGACCGCGCATCATTCTGGCGAGAGAGCGTGTTGACGCGTCCGGAGTGAAGAATGTGCGGGATCTCGGCGGTTATGCTGCGGCCGGCGGCAAGACTGTGAAGTACGGCATGCTGTATCGCGGAGGCATGTTCCTGTATCCGAACGGAACAACCAATCAAACGCATCGGCTTACGGACTACGGACGCACGGTGATCGGCCGGTGGGGATTAAAAACGGAGATCGACCTGCGGGATGATACCGATTACGGCGGACAAACCGAAGCTGCGTTTGAAAACTGCAATTATCTTCGCGTGGTCTATCGCGGCTATACGTCCATCTTTCCTGCGGATACCGCGACGGATACCGTCTATTACGACGAACGCTCCCCGGAAGCATTCCATCAGATCTTTTCATTGCTTGCGGATAAGCAAAACTATCCGGTCTACTTCCATTGCCTGATCGGGCAGGACCGTACCGGAACCCTGGCGTATCTGATCCTCGGACTGCTGGGCGTGGATTTCGAGGACATTACGAAGGACTATGAGCTGTCGGCGTTTTCGGCGGTCGGAAACATGAACCGTGAAAAGGACTGGAAATATTCGGGCGACGGCGTACCGGCGGGTACGCACCATGTAGAACACGTATGGGAGACGACCAACGCGATGATGCTGCGGTATTACGGAACGGAATCCGGTTTGCTTTCGGACGCCGTTGCCAACTATCTGATGCGCGAATGCGACATAACGGCGGAGCAGATCGCTTCCATTCGTGAAATACTGCTGGAAGACTGATTTTCTGAAAAACAGGGGGAAAAGAAAATGAGAAAAATCGGTTGTATAGGGTTGCTGACGATCCTGCTCGCGCTGCTTGGCTGTACAGCGGCGCAAGCGCCTCAGCGCACGGTGACGGGTATCGAAGTTGACGCGTCGCAGGCAAAATACTGGTATCTGTCCGGACAGGAAATCGATCCTGCCGGCCTGGTCGTTACCGCTGTTTACGATGACGGCAGCCGGGAACCGATCCCGGCGGAGGATTGCGGATATCAAAAACCGCCTTTCGCGCCGGCAGGGGAGAAAACGGTTACTGTCACATATGCAGATTGCGAGGCAAACTATCCGATCTATACGCTGCCAAGCAGCATGGAAACGGAGGAATACAAGACCTACCAGATCCGGATCAACGAAAACAAAAGCCAGGTTTCGCTGACACCGGTTCTCGTCGGGGAAAACAAGCCGTTCGTACTGGTCTGCCCCGGCGGCGGGTACGAAGCCTGTTCGCCATACGGCAACGAAGGCTACGCCTATGCCGCCCGCATCAAGGAACTCGGTTACAATGCGATCATTCTGCAGTATTCGATCAAGATGGCGCATCCGACACCGCTCGACGATGTGAATCTGGCACTTGACATTATCGCTCAGAACAGCGAATACTGGCAGGTTTCCATGGACAATTACGCGGTGATCGGCTCGTCGGCAGGCGCGCATCTTGTCGGCTGCTGGTCCACGCCGGAGGTCGGCTATGCCAAATACGGCAAACCGAAGCCCGCAGCTGTGATTCTTTGCTACCCGCTCATCAGCCTGGAGAACCGCTCGGACTTCGTTCTGCTGCCGGAAAACGCAGACGCGGCTCTGATCGAGAGCCTGTCCGTCGATCAGCAGGTTGACAGCACGTTCCCGCCGACCTATATGTGGATCTTTGTGGAGGACAGCTTAAAGCCGCAGGTTGACCGAATGGATGCAGTATTGGAGGAAAACAACGTGCCGCATATCACCCGGTACTTCACCGGCGGACGGCACGGCATCGGCCTTGCACAGGGCACAGAGGGAGAGGGCTGGATCGACGAAGCGGTAGCCCTTTGGGTTGAGCACATCCAATAACAGAAAGGGCAGTAAGGAACGGTATTTTTGAACATGAAGGGGAAACAGATTTGCAATGGCGTCTTCTGCCTTCTGCTGTGCTTGATGCTTCTGTGCGGCTGTCAGAAGACTGCTGAGACACAAAACACACCCTTTGCTGCGGCCGGGACAGCTTCAGATGAAAATACAGCGTTCGAAGCGCAGGTGCTTGCCGAGCCGGATCGAATCCGGACGGTATATGAGCCGGAAACGGCGTATCTCTGTCCGCCGACGGTGATACAGAAGGTCGAGAACGTATCGCAGCTTGAGGCGCTTGCATCAGCGCCGGCACCGCAAGGGGCCTGGTTTACACTGAATAACGCCGGGAATGCGATATGTTTGCAGGAGAAAGAAGTACCGTTGCACGAGGCATTCGCGAAGTGCTACGGTACGGTCATACCCGTATTTGAGATTCCGAGCGTATCGGCAGCAGAATCGCTGCAGGCCTTTACCAAAGCTTCGCGGACCACGGACTTTCTCGTGGCGGCAGGGACGGCGGAGATTTTGCAGTCTGTTTCAGCCATCGGCGTCGGTAAGGTGCTGATAAAAGACCGTGTGGACGAAACGACTTCACAGGAAGTCTGGCGGGCGGGAGCAACCGCTGTTTCCGTACCGCAGATCACCGCGGACGAAGCCGCCGGCTTACAGATGCATTGGATCGCCGTCGTGCTGAAACCGGAGGCTGAGGCGGAGGAAGCTGTGCAGGCGGCGCTGCAATGCGGTGCGGACATGGTTGTGACGACCGACGCACAGGCGGCATACCGCGTCTATGCGTCCGCTGCGCCGGAACCGTCCGTCGTCCGGAAAACGTTCATCGTCGCGCACCGGGGCGTACATGATCATGCGCCGGAAAACACGCTCGCCTCTTTTAAGGAAGCGGTCAGGGCCGGTGCAGACGCGGTAGAATGTGACGTATATATCACAAAGGACGGCCATGCCGTGATTTGCCATAACGAAACCGTCGGTATGTATGTAACCGACGGAACCGATGTAAAAGCGGAGGACCTTACGCGGGCAGAACTGAAAGCTCTGCCGCTGAATGTCGAGGAAGCATATGCAGACGAGCGGTTTGCCTTCCTGGATGAGCTTATGGATGCC
>CAMHJE010000203.1:0-3551 GCA_946185305.1 uncultured Clostridia bacterium
TTTGAGCGCGGCGTTCTCGGCCTCTGTGCGCCCCTGCGCGATCCTGTCGGCGGTCAAAAAGCCTATACCGTCGATATCGTCGATCAGCTGATACGGGTTTTCCTGCACCTTGGCAAGGCAGAGATCCCCATAGACCTGCACCATGCGGTTGGCCTGATTGACCGTAATCCCATACGGCTCCAGCGCGAGCAGAACATTTCGCATCTGAGAATTGGAACGGTAGGATTCCAAAATCATCGCGGCCTTCTTGACACCGATACCGGGGACCTCCAAAAGCCGATCCGGGAAATGATCCAAAACCTGCATCGTATCCATGCCGAACTGCGACACAAT
Organism: uncultured Clostridia bacterium; assembly: GCA_946185305.1. GTDB lineage: Bacteria > Bacillota > Clostridia > Christensenellales > CAG-138 > UBA3792. The sequence continues at coordinate 334 of CAMHJE010000203.1, forward strand.
CGCTTTGGCGAGGCTGGGACCGACGCCGCGCACCGAGCCGCTGGAAAGGTAGGCGATCATAGCCGATTCCGTGGAGGGCGCGACGCGCGAATACGACGACACGGCAAACTGCGTGCCGAACCGGGCGTTATAGGTGTTCTCTCCGGTCATGCTGACGGTATCGCCGACATCGAGCAGGGGCATCTTGCCGACAGCGGTCACCGGCTGCCGCGCGTGATCGGGCAGCACGGAAAGAACGGTATACCCGTTCGATGCGTTCCGGTAGATGATGTTTTGAATAACGCCTGTCAGTTCCATTTCGTATGCAAGAAAGCCTCCCCAAAGGGAGGCTGGTCATTTTCAGAAAGCAAGCCGCTTTTCGATGTATTCACGAAGCTCGGCAATCGGAAGCCGAACCTGCTCCATCGTGTCACGGTCACGCACGGTGACGCAGCCGTCGTTGACGGAATCGAAATCGTAGGTAATGCACAGCGGGGTGCCGATCTCATCTTCACGGCGATATCGCTTGCCGATGGAGCCAGTCTCGTCGTAATCGACCATGAAGTATTTCGAAAGATGCGTGTACACCTCGGTCGCGCCCTCTGCGAGCTTCTTGGACAGCGGCAGAACAGCGGCCTTGAATGGCGCAAGCGCCGGATGCAGATGGAGAACGGTACGCGAATCGTTGTTGGCGAGCGTTTCCTCATCGTAGGCGTTGCAAAGCACGGCAAGCACGGTACGCTCAACACCGAGGGAGGGCTCGATGACGTACGGAATATACCGTTCGTTGCGCTCCGGGTTGTAGTAGGTCAGATCCTTGCCGGATGCGTTCTGATGCTGCGTCAAGTCGTAGTCGGTACGATCTGCGACGCCCCACAGCTCGCCCCAGCCGAACGGGAACAGGAATTCGAAATCGGTCGTTGCCTTGGAGTAGAACACAAGCTCCTCCGGATCATGGTCACGGGTGCGGAGGTTCTCTTCGTTGATGCCGATGGACAGCAGGAAGTTCTTGCAGTAGCTGCGCCAGTAATCGAACCATTCAAGGTCGGTGCCCGGTTCACAGAAGAATTCGAGCTCCATCTGCTCAAATTCACGCACGCGGAAGATGAAGTTGCCCGGCGTGATCTCATTGCGGAACGACTTCCCGATCTGGCCGATGCCGAACGGCAGCTTTTTGCGCGTCGTGCGCTGTACGTTGGCAAAGTTCACAAAGATGCCCTGTGCGGTTTCGGGACGGAGGTAGACCGTATTTTTGGCGTCCTCGGTAACGCCCTGGAACGTTTTGAACATCAGATTGAACTGACGGATATCGGTGAAATTATGCTTGCCGCAGGTGGGGCAGGGAATATTGTGCTCGTCGATGAACGCTTTCATTTCGGGCTGCGTAAACGCGTCGATCGGCTTTTCCAAGGTATAACCGTTTTTACCGGCCCAGTCCTCGATCAGCTTGTCCGCACGGAAACGCTCTTTGCATTCACGGCAGTCCATCAGCGGATCGGCAAAGCCGCCAAGGTGACCCGAGGCTTTCCACGTTTCGGAATTCATCAGGATGGCAGCATCCAGCCCTACGTTGTACGGGCTTTCCTGCACAAACTTCTTCCACCATGCCTTTTTGACATTGTTCTTCAGTTCGACGCCGAGCGGACCGTAATCCCATGTGTTGCTGAGACCGCCGTAGATTTCGCTTCCAGCAAAGATGAAGCCGCGGCCCTTGCAGAGCGCGACAATTTTATCCATCGTGTATTCTTTCGCCATTTCGTTTCCCTCCATATTGTTACAAAATATTATCTTTCCAAATCGGTCGTTTGTCAAGCGTATTTTCTGTATAATCCGGGGAAGAATCGGCCTTCGCACACAGACCGGGACTGTACAAAGCCGCGGAAGCGTGCTATCCTCATATCATAAAGCAAAAGGAGCGGCAGGACGGTGCATTTTACAGAGGCAAAATCCATTCTCACGGCGGGCGGCGGCGCAAAGGGATTCAACGCCTATCGCGGCTGCACGCACGGCTGTATCTATTGCGACAGCCGCAGTCTTTGCTACGGCTTTACGCATACGTTCGAGGATATCGAAGTGAAACGTAATGCACCGGAACTGCTCGAAGCAGCTCTTCGCTCCATGCGGAAACGCTGCATGATCGGCACAGGCTCCATGTGCGATCCCTATATGCCATGCGAGGAATCGCTGCAAATTACACGCCGGTGCCTTGAAACGATCTGCCGATACGGCTTCGGCGTTGCGATCCAAACCAAATCGGATCGGATTTTGCGCGATATCGAAATGCTTACGCAAATCCATCAACAGGCGAAAACCGTCGTGCAGATCACGCTGACTACCTTTAACGATGCGCTTTGCAAGATCGTGGAGCCGCACGTATGCCCGACAAGTCGGCGCATCGAGGTTCTGAAGGAATGTCAAAAACGGGGAATTCCGACGGTCGTCTGGCTTTGCCCGATCTTGCCGTATATCAACGATAAGGAGGAAAACATTCGCGGCATAGTGAATGCGTGTGCCGATGTGGGCGTGTACGGGATCGTGTTTTTCGGCATGGGGCTGACGCTTCGGGACGGTGACCGTGAATATTATTATGCGGCGCTGGACCGGCATTTCCCGGGACTGAAGAAACGGTATATTCGTGAATACGGAAACGCCTACTATATCAACAGTCCGAAAGCAAAGGAACTGACTGCGCTGTATGAAAAGCTGCGGATCCGATACGGCCTGCATAATACCGAGGAATGTTTTGCCTATATGAAGACGATGCCTTTGACGGCAGAGCAGACAAGCCTGTTCTGATTCGCCTGTTAATGAATTATTTGCTTGTCGAACCACCGTGTATGCCATATAATAAAGCCATAGAGGAGGGCAGGGGTATGCAGATTGTTATTTTGGACGGACATTGCGTGAATCCCGGCGATATGGACTGGTCGCCGCTGAAGAAGCTCGGCACTTTATCTGTCTATGACCGCACGCATCCGTCGATGGTTGAACAGCGACTGCGTGGCGCAGATGCTGTTTTTATCAATAAAGTCAAGCTGACAAAGGAACTGCTGCAGAGCGCGAGACAGCTCAAATTTATCGGCGTGTTGGCGACGGGATATGAGATCGTTGATCTCGATGCGGCAAGGGAGCGCGGAATCACCGTTTGCAATGTTCCGGCGTACAGCACGGAAGCCGTCGCGCAGCTGACGATCACGCTGCTGCTGGATGTGACGCAGAGGGCGGCGGAGCATGACCGC
>CAMHJE010000204.1:0-3473 GCA_946185305.1 uncultured Clostridia bacterium
CCTGTACCTGATCGGCACGAGCGAGCACAGCATGATCGGCCGTTTCAAGGATACGTTCTTGGAGGAATCGCAGGTTCCGCAGCGGCTCACTTCCTACTCTCCCTGCTTCCGCAAGGAGGTCGGCGCGCACGGCATCGAGGAGCGCGGCGTATACCGGATTCACCAGTTTGAAAAGCAGGAAATGATCATCGTCTGCCGCCCGGAGGAGAGCGACGCGATGTATGACGAGCTGTGGCACAACACCGTCGATCTGTTCCGTTCGATGGATATTCCGGTGCGCACACTCTGCTGCTGCTCCGGCGATCTGGCCGATCTGAAGGTGAAATCGCTTGACGTAGAAGCGTGGTCCCCGCGGCAGAAGAAATATTTTGAGGTCGGCAGCTGCTCGAATCTCGGCGACGCGCAGGCGCGCCGTCTCGGCATCCGCATCAAGAACAAGGAAAAGGGCAACTACTATGCGCACACGCTGAACAACACAGTCGTTGCGCCGCCGCGTATGCTGATTGCATTCCTTGAAAACAACCTCAACGCCGACGGTACGGTTCGCATCCCCGAAGTGCTGCGTCCGTATATGGGCGGCAAGAGCCAGATCGGCTGATCGAAAATCCATAGACAAAAGCCATTCCCAAGCGCGGGAATGGCTTTTTTGTGATGCAGGTTGCTCAGAAGCTGCTGCCCTCGCCGGAGGTGATCGTTTCGCTCGGGGTCGCCGCACCGGTCTTGGCTTGGATCGTGACATTTCCGCTCATCATATCGAAGTCAAATGTCGCGCCGCCGCCGTTGACGACGGTTGTGCCGTTCTGCACGGACAACGAGCCGAAGGCGCCGTCGATATCCGATCTGCCGGAAATTGAATTGATCTTCACCGTAAACGCGGCGTCTGCGGGAAGCCGCATGGTAATGCTTGCGGAAGCGCTGTCCACATCCACCTTTTCCGGTGTATTCACAAGGTCGAGAAAAGTCTTGCCGGACGCCACGTCAAGGTCGATGCGGTTGATTCTGCTGTCCGTCATATTCAGCTCAGTAGACGCCGAGTCGATCTCTGCGCGGTCAAACGTGCAGCCCACGGCGTTCACCTTGCCGGCAGCGGTATCGAGGTCGAGGCGGTCGGCCTTGCAGCCGTTCAGAAAGATTTCCACCGCCGCGGCGTCGATGTTCAGCTTATCGAGCGTCGTCTCAGGCAGGATGACCACGAGCGTTTTTTGGTAAGTCTCATGCACACCGACCCACGTTATGCCGTGGCGGAACTGCTCGATTTTCAGCGTATCGTTCTGGAAACGGTGGATCATGCGGTTCGGATCGGCAACGTCGTTCGGCGCTTCGGCTGCGGCGAGGTCAGGCGTCACGCTGCCCGCACATTCATAAAGGCGTACGCCCTGCGCATCGGCACGAACGTCGATGTAGATGCGGCCGGAGGCCCAGTCGATGTCAAGCGTCGTCGGGACGGTGTCATATGCGGCGTCACCCTCGCTGTAGCCGGACGGAACGGAACCGGTCGAATCGCCGATCACAAGATCGTTGTCATCTATCGTAATGATCGGCGCACACCCGAACAAACGAATTCGCGGCGTCGGCAGATGCGAAACGGCTTTTTCGGTGATTTCCACAGTCTTTTTGATCGGATCGCCGATGGCATCGACCGTATCATGTACGATACTGCTTGTGATGCCGGTGGCCGTGCAGCCGATCAGGATGAAGGTCAGAATCGACGCGATAATGCTGCAGGCAATAATTTGTGCAATAGCTCTCTTTCTCATGGTGTTAAGACTCCTTTCCGCTGGTTTTGGCTAACTTGATGATACCGTCGATCACGCCGTGGATGCAGCCCTCAATCGGGAAGACGAGCCATGTGACGATCCACATGCCGGTGGTGACGGTGAGATAGTAGAACATCGCTCCTGCGATGATACTCAGGATGCCGTCGATAATATAGAGCAGCCCTTCCATACCGCAGCAAAGCCGCACGACGCCGCTGACGATATCATACAGCGCCCCGGCAAACACGAACACGAGCCATGTATAATACCAGGCGCCGGTCGAAAAGCTGACCGAGAAGAACAGGCAGACGACGAACACCCAGTAGACGGCGCTGATAATACCGCCCGCAATGCGCAGTCCCCTTGGCATAACGGGCTTCATTTCGCTTGCTGTTTCGGTCTGTGGCTGCGGCGTCGGTTGAGACGCGGACACATCCCGCTGCACAGGAATATGCGGAACGGTGCGCGCGGTATCCTTTTGCCCCGCGGTGACGAGCAGCGCGATACCGGCGGCGATCATGCCGAACATGCCGCATACGCCGAGGATCGCACCGGAAACCGGGATCAGCCGGATCACGCGGATTTCCTCATACCCGGCGCCGATAAACACGGCGGTGACACTCGCTATGATCAATGCGACGCCGACGGCACGAAGGGTCTTGGCCTTTTCCGCGCCCTCCGTGGGCCTTGCTTTGCCCGCCATGATCATCAGCATTGTCGCAACAGCGACCATCCAGAACATCAGCGTAACGCCGAGCGTGGACGGGCGAATGTCCATCGTGCCGAACAGGATTACCGGCACGACGCAGGTCGCATACAGCACGATCGCCGTGGTGCGGAACGCTCCTGTGTTGCGGCTCCGCGGATAAAACGGCTTTAATAATTCCTCCGAGTTGCCGAGCGAAAGCACCGCAAGGCGGTAAGCCTCCTGCTCGGACTTGCCGGACGCTACATCGTCGTCAAAGCGGTCGAGCGTGTTTTGCAAGAGCTCGTCGTGGAAATCCCTTGCTTTTTGCGACTGCACGGTGTCGGCAAACAGCCTGTCAATATACGTTTTCAGCTGCTCACGCATAGTCCTTACCCTCCGTATCCAATAATCTTCGAATGATCGCTTCGGCTTCGTTCCAAGCCGCGATCTGCTCCCCATGTGCCTTACGCCCCGCTTCGGTGATGCGATAATAGCGCCGCCGCGCGCCTGTCGCTTCCCCGCCCCAGTAGGCGCTGATGTACCCCATCTCCTCGAGCCGTCTGAAAGCCGTGTACAGCGTCGCCTCTTTTAATTCGTAGCATCCGCCCGACAGCGTTCGGATGGTCTTGTTGATTTCGTAGCCGTAGCTGTCGTGCTTGATGAGCTGAGACAAGATAATCGTCTCCGTATGCCCGCGAATCAGATCCGCCGCAATCGACATCCGACCACCTCCTTTTCTCTTGCTTCGTCCCTATATTATCACGAGATACCTCATCTGTCAAGGTATATCGTTAGAAAAAATACATTAATTTTTAGAGATACATATAAGAGGACGGGTGCGTCCTCTTTTACATGTTTTTATAGATTTATTCCTTTGTGAGCAGCGTTTGATCGTTTTCGAGCGCATAGCCCGCAACGGCGGCGAAGCGTTCCATCAAATCGCGCTTGGTGAGCTTTTGCTTTTCCTCGCCTGCGATATCAAGAATGATACGTCCCTGATCCATCATGATCAAGCGGTTGCCATGACG
>CAMHJE010000205.1:0-3423 GCA_946185305.1 uncultured Clostridia bacterium
TCAAATCCTGATCCTTCTGCAGAACCACCGGCTCGTCCGGCGTCGGCTGACAGGCGCAAAGAAGTAAAAGGGATGCTATCAGAATGAGATAAATGCGTTTTTTCACAGCTGTGCTCCTTATCGGTTCGGGGCGGGTCTTGTGTTTTCGGGGATGACGACCGTGCCGTCCACGGCGTTGATGATCAGCGCATTATGTTCCCCGAGACGATTGTTTCGATTCAAGGCGCGTACCTCGGGCGTCCACTCAAACAGTCCGTCGAACAGGATGACCCAACAAGGCACTTCGTAATAATCGTCCGAATCCGGTACCCGCAGCGTTTGCGCGGTCAGCGTCATCCGATAGATTTCAATTTCGAACGGGCGGGTATCATCTCCCGACGCCCAACCCGGATAGGAAACGGACAGCGTGTTTTTAACAATCCGCTGAATATCGGCAAACGGAAGCAGTTCGACGTTCGGATTGATTTCCTCCAACACCTTTTTCCGCCCGCTGTAATCGAAGTAATCGATGCCGTTTTCATCGACAAAAGCCGTGATCGTCTCTTCCAGGATCGGTTTGTTTACATAGAGCCCGTCGCCGGAGCCGAATTCCAGATGGCTGCTTGCCCGATAGGAAACGTCGATCAGCGGATACCCATAGCTGCGCTGCAGTTCAAAGCTCCAACCACCCGAAACATTGACATTCCGTGTGTCCGAAGTGTCGAGCAGGGTCGCCCGTTCCGCAAAGCGGATTACAAAATCGTTCAGTCCGAGCCGATCCATTCCCTGCCGCAGCATCCCTTCGGCGTCTTCCCTCGATAATGCGGTGTCCAGCCAGAGCTTATCGTTTCCAAATTCGGGGTCATCCTGATCTCGTTTATACTGCGTTTCGTAATATACATACCCGTATCGTTTGCAGCGGTTCGAGATTTGCAGTGTGTTCCAACTGTCTGAAACGTACGTCGTGATCGTAGCAAACTCGCCGTTTTCGAGCCGATACCCCGCCCGCTGTCCGATCCGGTAGCCGCTGTAATCCGAGACTGGAACGGCGTCGAGCGTGTCCGGCGCGTTTTGGATCTCCTTCATGTACCATTCGGTCGTTTTCTTGACCTCTTCCGGATCGAAGCCTGTTTCGTCCCGATCTCCCTGCTTGCCGCTTGCGACCCATTCTTCCCAATCGGCGACGTCGTCAAGGTATTGCTGAAATTCGTACTGAAGTTCCTGTTTTGTTTTGGCTTCGATCAGCTCCCGTTCAGCAGGCTTCGGCAGCAGAATTTCGGCAAACCGGATCACCTGTTCCTCCGTAAACGGCGCCGCCTGCGTGCGGTAAGCGGGATACTGCCCGTCCGCGCGCGTTTCTATGTCCGTATGAATCGACAGCGTTGCATGCTCGCGGAGCTTGATCCCGTCCTCGTCCCAGCGATCCGGGAAAAGCTGCTGCTTTACCGGCTCGGCAGTCGGTTCGTTTGTACTGTCCGGATTCTGCGTGACCACCGTCTCCTCGGCGCGGTTCGGCTCCGTGGTTGCGTTTTCAGGTAGCGGTACCGTTACCGTCACTGGCTTCGGTGTCGCGTACAGTTTTTGTTCCAGAACACTATCGCCCTTGTTGATCACAAATTCCGTTTCCGGCGTGGGAACGCAGGCGCAGAGAAGCAACAGCGCTGCAAACAGAATGATACAAATATGCTTTTTCATATGCCTGTCCTCCCTTCAATATCCGAGCATCGGATCGATGATCGTGCCGTCGATCGCGTTGATGCAGAGCAGGATCGCATCGCCCTCGTAGTATCGGTTTCCGCTGCCGAGTCCGTAATGAGAATAGGTCGGTTCTCCGTCGCAGCCGTCCTTATCGTAGCTTGTGCGAAGAACAGTTCCGTAGAAAATCCACGCCGGAATCAAAAAACCGTCCTTCCCCGTGACGTTATCCTGTTCCCGGATACGGATCAATTCAAGGTCCACGTGCCCGACGTTCAGATCAATCTCAATGCGATCAATCGCCGGATTTCTCGGATCCGTATATTGCAGATAGACCACGCGAAACATTTTCTCCGCGATGGCCTTTACCTCGGAAAACGGCATGAGGTTACAGGATTCGGAAACGGTTTCGCCGGTTGTCATCGGTTCGAGCCAGTCCAACGACACAATGCCGTCCCTGTCGATGACGATCCAAAAGCTCTCCTCCCGCCATGGCCTGGCATACGTCTCGCTGCTCTCCCATGCATCCGAAACATCCGTTGCAACGGGGACGCCGCCGAATGTACGCTGACATTGGATTGCCAGCGCATAATGACTCGCATCCGCTACGATTCCGTCGACATTTCCTCTCTGTTCATCGTCGATCAGATAGACGCGTTTGATTCGGAATGGTTCGCCGGTCGCTTCAAGCAGGGGGGTTACCTCTGCTGCCGCTTCCGCATAAGTCATGCCGAGCTTTTCCGGCAATTCGGAATCGGCGGTTATTTCGCGCGCATTGCACATCGTATACGGCGGCGTATTATGACGATCATACCGAAAAACGGATTCCCTGTCATCTGCCGACCAAATCATAAAAACACGATCCTTAGAGTAAGCGTCCGCACAGTTGACGATTCTGTCTCCATTCTGATTCGGATAAAAGCTCCCGTCCGCCACCGTGGGCGTCGGAACCGCCTCGGCAAACGGCGCGGAATTATATGCTTCCTTCAGCTGCTCGATATGCTCCCTCCATTCCTCTTCGGTGATATCGGCGTCCTTGTAGCTGCCGTCGTCCAGCATCTGTATCGCCTGCTGAAGCGCCTCTTCGTAATCTTCTTTCGTCGGCATTTTCTTCTGCGGCTGCGTCATCAGGGTATCTCCGTCTGCGAGAAGTGCAAACAGCCGCTTTACCGCTTCCTGCTCGTAGCCGCACGCGCGGACCCGCGCGATCGACAGCGGCACGTCCGGCGCCGTCACCGCCGCGTCGACATGTACGGTCAGCGTGCCTTCCTCGTAATCGTATCGATACCGTTCCGGAACCTCCGGCGGCGTATACGCTGCTTCCGGCGCCAGCGTCGCCGAGCCCTGCTGAATCATCAAATCCTGATCCTTCTGCAGAACCACCGGCTCGTCCGGCGTCGGCTGACAGGCAGCAAGAAGTAAAAGGGATGCGATAAGAACAAGAAACAATCGCTTTTTCATCGAAAAACTCCTTTCGGTTTGCTGCTTTCAGCATACCGAGTCTGCGCGGGAAAAACATTGCGAAACTGTAATGAAGTTGTAATGAAAATGTGTTATGGTTCCACCTCATCCGTCGCCTGTCGGCACCACCTTCCCCATGAGAGGGGAAGGCTCCATGCGGAGGCTTCTCCCCCTTTAGGGTGGAGAAGCTGTTACCGAAGGTAACTGATGAGGGGGTCACGGCAGCGTCACCGAAACCGTCGTACCCTTGCCCAGTTCGCTGTCCACGGTGATCGCTGCGCCGTGGGC
>CAMHJE010000206.1:0-3400 GCA_946185305.1 uncultured Clostridia bacterium
CCGACGTTGCCATCGGTAAGGGCTTTCTAATATGGTTGTCCTCACTTATAAGCCGTAAAAAAGCATTCTTTACCCGCAATCCAGTGGGAATATAGAATGATACGGTATATGGGGAGCGTTATCAAATCGTTATCAAAAGAGAGATATAAAACCGTAAAATCGTTGTGCCACAACGGGTTCGGAGTTTCAAAAAATCACTCCCACTCAATCGTGGCGACGGGCTTTTCGCTGATGTCCCACAGGACGCGGTTGACGCCGGGGATCTTGACGATGCGGTCGCGCATGGTGCAGAGGACGGAGAACGGGATCTCCGGCACGGTGGCGGTGACGGCGTCTACGGTATTGACCGCGCGGATGACGACGGCCCAGCCCATATAACGGACGCCCTTGCCATTTTCGTACTTGATACCGGTGGAAACGATATCGGGGATCGCGCAGAAATACTGCCACGGGGTAACAGGCAGCTTGCCGATCTCCTCACGGACGATGGCGTCCGCTTCGCGCAGGGCTTCGAGACGGTCGCGCGTGATCGCGCCGACGCAGCGCACGCCAAGACCGGGGCCCGGGAACGGCTGACGATAGACCATGGAATCCGGCAGGCCGAGCGCCTTGCCCACAACGCGCACCTCGTCCTTATAGAGCAGCTTGACCGGCTCGACAAGCTCGAAATCGCGCATGTCCTCCGGCAGACCGCCGACGTTGTGATGCGCCTTGACGCCGTGGGATTCCAGAATATCGGGGTAGATCGTGCCCTGACCGAGGAAGCTGATGCCGTCCAGCTTTCTGGCCTCCTCCGCAAACACGTCGATGAAGATCTTGCCGATGATCTTGCGCTTCTGCTCCGGCTCGCTCACGCCCGCCAAGGCATCCAAGAAGCGATCCACCGCGTCCACATAAACGAGGTTTGCACCGAGCTGATTGCGGAACACCTCGATCACCTGCTCCGGCTCGCCCTTGCGCAGCAGGCCGTGATTGACATGCACGCAGGTAAGCTGATTGCCGACGGCCTTGATCAACAGCGCCGCCACAACGGAAGAATCCACGCCGCCGGACAGGGCCAGCAGCACCTTTTTATCGCCGATCTGCTCGCGCAGCGCCTTCACCTGTTCGTCGATAAACGCGTTTGCGAGCGCCGCGGTCGTAATGCGCTCCATATTGTCGGGTCTCTTGTTGCCTTGTTCCATCGTAGTTCCTCCTATCTGAATTAAAGCTTATTTGATGGGATTGCTCTTTTCCCGCTGAATTACGTCGTGTGCGCCGCCCTCGACAATGCTCGTGGCCGACACAAGCGTCAGCACCGCCTTTTCATGCAGCTCCGGGATCGACAGCGCCGCGCAGTTGCACATCGTGGACTTGACCTTCGCCAGCGTCATCAGCACGTTGTCCTTCAAGCTGCCCGCATACGGGACGTAGGAATCGACACCTTCTTCAAAGCTCAGCTTCTTGTCGCCGCCGAGATCGTACCGCTGCCAGTTGCGTGCGCGGTTGCTTCCCTCGCCCCAGTATTCCTTATAATACGTGCCGCCGATGGACACGCGCGCGGACGGGCTTTCGTCGAACCGGGCAAAGTACCGGCCGAGCATCACAAAGTCCGCGCCCATCGCCAGCGCGAGCGTGATATGGTGATCGTAGACAATGCCGCCGTCCGAGCAGACCGGGACATACACGCCGGTTTCCTCGAAATATTCGTCACGCGCTTTGCAGACATCCAAAAGCGCGGAGGCCTGTCCTCTGCCGATGCCCTTCGTCTCACGCGTGATGCAGATGGAGCCGCCGCCGATGCCGACCTTGACAAAGTCCGCGCCGCAGTCCGCAAGAAAGCGGAAGCCCGCCGCATCGACGACGTTGCCCGCGCCGACCTTGACGGTATCGCCGTAGGTCTTTCTGATCCATTCGAGCGTAAGCTTTTGCCACTCGGAAAAGCCCTCGCTGGAGTCGATGCACAGCGCGTCCGCACCGGCCTCGATCAGCGCCGGAACGCGCTCTTTATAGTCGCGCGTGTTAATGCCCGCGCCGACGATATACCGCTTGGATTCGTCCAAAAGCTCGTTCGGGTTCTGCTTGTGCAGATCGTAGTCCTTGCGGAACACGAAGCAGCAGAGCCGTCCCTCGCTGCTGACGATCGGGAGCGCGTTGAGCTTGTACTCCCAGATCATATCGTTCGCTTCCTTCAGCGTCGTGCCTTCCTTAGCCCAGATCAGCTTGTCGAACGGGGTCATGAAGGTTTCGACCTTGGTATCCGGCGTCATGCGGCTGACGCGATAATCGCGGCTTGTGACGATGCCGAGAAGCTTGCCGTCCGGCGTGCCGTCGTCGGTGACGGCAACCGTGGAATGCCCGGTGCGGGCCTTGAGGTCGATCACGTCGGCCAAGGTCGCGTCGGGACGGATATTGGAATCGCTGCGGACAAAGCCGGCCTTATACGTCTTGACGCGGCGCACCATGGCGGCCTGATTCTCGATAGTCTGCGACCCGAAGATAAAAGAAACGCCGCCTTCCTGCGCAAGGGCAACGGCGAGCCTGTCGCCGGAAACCGACTGCATGATGGCGGACACAAGAGGGATATTCATTTGGATGGGCGTGGTTTCACCGCGGCGGAACTTGCACAGCGGGGTTTTGAGGCTCACGTTGGCAGGGATGCATTCCGCGGACGAATAGCCCGGGATTAACAGATATTCACTAAAGGTATGGGACGGTTCGTTGATAATTTTCGTCATAAAAACGTCTACCCTTTCTTCATTTTGGATATATTATCATATTTCGCACCGAGCGCCAAGATGCGACACGCATTTTTACGGAAGTTTTACGGCTTGTGAGCGAGGGAACGAACGGGGCGAAAATGTGCCCTGCAGCAAAAAAGCCGCGTGCTGCGGCTTAGGTTCTGCTGTTTATGCGTCCGGCGCAGGGCTTTCTGCCGCATCCGGCTGTTCGGCGTCCGGCGTGGGAGAGGCCTGTGCCGCGCTGCGGTAGGCGTAGGGCATTTCCTCGAGCGGAATACGGAACGAGCCCTTCCAGTAGCGGGCGTGATCACGCAGAAAGCTCGAATCGTCGAACACGCGCGCCATGCTGTACAGCGTGCAGTTGCGGATCGAATAGAGCGAGCGCAGCTTGAGCTTCAGATAGGGACTTTCCATCTCAAAGACAAGGTAGCTGTCCGAAAGCCCGTCGACGTCGGTATCGACGCGGTCGAGGATCATCAGCGTGTGGCCGGTCTGCGTTGCGACAATATCGCCGGTATCACCCGCATTGAGGGCGGCGCGGTTGTCGCCCTGTTTTTGATAGCGCCCGACATCGTAGATGCCGCGGCACGGGGCGGTATTGACGATGTTCAGCCCCGCCTGCTTATACGCCCAAATGATGATCGTGCCGCAGTTCATGCCGTAGCGTCGATAGATGCCCG
>CAMHJE010000207.1:0-3388 GCA_946185305.1 uncultured Clostridia bacterium
GATCGTTTTGACAAGCGCAAGTCCCAAGCCGCTGCCACCCTGCTTTTTGCTGCGGCTCTTGTCGACACGGAAGAACGGCTCAAAGATGCGGTCGATCGCTTCCTTTGGGATCCCTCTGCCGCGATCGGACACCGAGAAGGTCTTTCCCGTTACGGTCAGCAGAATCGGCTTTTCGGGCGCATCGGCATCGTAGGCGTTCGCCGCATTGACAATCAGATTGTTAAGGAGCGAGTGCATCAGATCGGGATTCAGAACAAGCGTCTCCGTTTCACATTGCACACAAAGCGCTGCGCCGCGTTCATGGAGTTTCGGTTCAACGCCTTCTTTGACGTCTTCCAGTAATTCGGGAATATCGACGCTTAGCAATTCGATCTCCTCGTCGGATGTCGTAAGCTTCAAGAGGTTCTGTGTCAGTCGTTCGAGCCACTGCGTTTGCACCTCAATATGTGCAAGCGATGCGTCGCGCTCGTCCTCACTCAGGTTCGCACGTCGCAAAAGCCCCGCGTGCAGGATCAATCCGGTCATCGGCGTTTTGAACTCGTGCGTGACGCCGCCGATAAACAGCCGCTGGCGCTCGTTGCGCTCGGAAAGCTCCGAGATTTTCGTTTCCACCGCGTCTGCCATGCGGTTGAAATCCTCGCCAAGCGTTCCGATCTCGTCTTTTGTTCGCACCTTGACGCGCTTTTCGTACGCGCCGTCGGCAATCTCCTTTGCAGCGCCGGAAAGCGCAGTGATCGGTTTGGTGCTGCGCCGCACCAGCAGCATAACAATCACCGCGCCGAGCGCGATCGCCGCGATGCTGACGCCCGTAAAGATCCACGCCATGCGCTGAATGCGGGCATAGGTGTCCGTAATATCCTCAACCACGTATACGGAATAAATCTCTGTACCGACGGATGTGCTGCTGCCTGCGATCAGCAGGTTTCTGCCCTGCACGGTAACCGCGATCGGCGTGCCTTCCGCAAACGCTTCGCTGCCCGGACCGACGTAGGCGGACGGATCGATCGTCACGCCGGTTGAGACCGGCTTGCCATCGCGCATCAACACGGAGCTTTGGTCCGAAAAGCGGTTAAAGCAGAGCTTGATCAGCGAATTGTGCACGGCTTCGGAATCGTCGCTGCGCGCATAGTAGTTCGCCATCTCGGAAAACGAGGTGCGCAGCGTCTTTTGCTTGCGCTGCACCTGCTCAACCGACAGCGACAGAATCGTATTCTTTGCAAACAGCAGCAGCGACAGCGACACCGCAAGAATGACAACAGTCAGGACGATCGAGACGAGCAGCGTTATGCGTTGATACAGTTTCATTTACCGATCCTCCAGCCGATACCCGAGCTTATGAATGGAGCGGATCGCATCCTCCAGATCGAGCTTTCTTCTGAGCGCGGAGATCTTGACGTCAACCATGCGCGTTTCGCCGAGATAGTCGAATCCCCACACCTCGTTCAACAGTCGTTCGCGCGAGACGGTCATGTTCTTGTGCCGCAGCAGCGCAACAAGCACATCGAATTCCAGCGGCTGCAGTTCGATCGACTCGCCGCCCTTCGTGACCGTATGCGTTTCGGTGTTGACGACAATATCCTTGACACGATAGACTGCGTTCCACTTGCCGACGCGCTTCAGCACTTTTTCGATGCGCACCATCAGCGTCAGCGGATCGAAGGGTTTTACGATATAGTCCTCCGCGCCGTCCCGAAGCCCTTTGATCTCGGAGGCGGAGTCGGTCTTTGCGGTCATGTAAATCACCGGGATACCGTACTGCTCCATCAGCCCGAACAGCTCGAACCCGTCCATGCCGGGCAACATGATGTCCAAAAGCGCAAGGTCATACGCGTGATCGTCTTCGAGCGCGTCCGCCGCCTTTCTGCCGTCGTCGAACGCAACGGCGTCGTAGTCCGCAAACTGCAGATTTAAAAGCACCGCGTCGCGGATCGCCGCGTCGTCTTCCACCACAAGAATCCTGTTTTTCATAGCATTCTCCTTCGAGTCATTGCCTAAAGTGTACCATATTTCGCACACTTCCGGCATACGGGGATGTAATCAAAATGTAATTTCTGTGGAAACAAAAGAGCCGAAAACGGATATGCATGTTATCATCCGTTTTATTGGACAAGAAACCGTGTATGATCTGGATAACAGTAGTGGAGGTATCCTTTTCGGCAAGTAAGGAGGTGCGAAAAATGCAGGCAATCAAAGTTCGGCAGCAGGACGGGACGTTGCGGAAATACAAGAATGCAGAATTCATTCCGGCGTTCCTTATGATCCCCGAAGTGCTGCTGAACTGCACCAATCAGGAGATGATTACGCTCAAGCGTACGCCGCGAGCGTTGTTTACCGACCCCGAAACCATACGGCGCGTGGAAAGTGACAATTTCCTGCAAGTTGTAATTGATGCGTATGCCTTCCTCGCTTGGCCGTATATGGGTATTCACGGCAAAATGGAGGATTACTCCGGCTATGATCCGTTCTGGGTGATTGCCCACGCTGTACCGTTATGGATCCGCGAACTGGAGGAGCTGAATCTGCTGCCCCAGACAGGTGACTTCTATCGGCAGACGTTGCGGACGCCGGACGAGCATTTCGGATTCACACCGGATGCATATGTCAGCATGTGCATGGAAACGATCGTACCGCGGGTCATGCAGAAGAATGGCTTTGACGCGATGTACCGCTATATCCGCTCGCATCGCTGCCTTGAGGATTTCGGTTCACGGCAGAGCCATGATAAGACCAATTTTTATGTGCGTTGGTATCATACGGACACGGCTCATCCGACAAAGATTTCCACGGAGGTGCTGCAACTCAAGAACTATATCAAGCCGGATTTCTGCTTTAACCCTGACGGCGAAATGGAGGAATCCGTTTGGGATCGCGTTGAGGCGAAAGCGTTCTGGGATACCCTGTCCGAAACGGATCAAAAGATCCTCTGGCTGCGATGGAACGAAGTGAAGCAGGAGGATGTCGCCAAAGCCGTCGGACTTGCCACGCACAGCGCCGTCTCAAAGCGGATACAGAGTATCGGGCGGAGGTATGAGGAGTTTACCGGGGAGAGGATTGGATTTAGGAGACCATAAATCCAATTCGTCCTGGTTATTTTGATTGAATGATATTAATAATAGCATCCAGCAATGGAATAAAGCCGGAAAAATCGATTGTCTCGTAATGATCATATATATATTCCGAGAAAACCTTTTTCCCGTAGAATTTTGCTGAATCATATTTATCATTGACAGAAAAATGTTTTCCGTCAATGATTGTATTTCTCGTTGCTTCTGTGAATAAATCCTCTATCTCTGATTCTACTTTTCCTGCAGGTAAAGGGATCGTTAATAGGAACAGCTTACTGCTATCAAATAATCTTGTATATAGCTGAGTACTTAACTCAACCTTT
>CAMHJE010000208.1:0-3380 GCA_946185305.1 uncultured Clostridia bacterium
GGTTTTGCGGACTGACCGGAATGGAGTTCTCATCGTTGATCGCGTCGACGACGCTTCCGCTCCTTTCAAGACTGCCGGGATAAACAAACTGGATAAACCCGACCGTAATGCCTGCCGGTTCTTTGAACTGAACGGCGGTCAGGTCAGCGAAATTGATCCGTTTGCCGCCTGTTCCGCCGCCGCTCAGAACGTTTCCGGTAATGGTTCCGAGCCCGCCTGTGCGCATATAATTAAGCACCAGATAGTCCTCATAGACTTCGAGCGTCGTTCCGGTATGTGCATTAAGAGCATACTTGTAGTTTTTGACGGTTCCCTGCGCGGCGTCCACCTTGCTCTTGGCATAGCTGATCGCATTGGCGGCCCGCTCTCGGTCGCTGAATTTATAGCAGAGCGTATAGATTTTGTTTGACGTTTTTGTACGCATCTGTGCGACGCCGTTCGTCAGGGGAGTCGGGGCGGTCACAAGCGTAATGCTGTTGATTTCGGAGAAAGGGATCTCTTCTTTCCCGTACAGGATCGCGTTGTCCGTGACGCCGAAAACTTTTACGCCGGGCGGCTGAAACAGACCGCAGGGGAACTTTTCGTTCATAAGAAAACCTCCGTTTTTCGATACAGATTTGCCGCGGCAGGGCATATCATCTATATATTATTTTATCCCATAAGTCGACAAGTGTCAATACAATTATTCCCGCATCAAAGTATCGAAAAAACGAACAGCGGACGCGTTTGCGCCCGCTGTTTGTATGCATTCAATCCAATTCCTTCAAATACGACCGGCGGCGCTTGTGCTGAACGGCGTTGAAACGCTTCCAGACGTTTCGGATCTGCAGGTTATCCTCGAGATTGAGGTTCGTCTCGGCATATTCGACGCCGTCCTCAAGGAGCATGTCGGCGAGTGCGGCGGCAATGATGGCAATGATACCGGTGTTCTGGTATTCCGGCGCGACCGCGATCAGCCCGAGGTCGATGACCTTCGGATGCCGGATCGCTTTCAGAAGCCGGACAAGCGCGGCCGGGGTCAGATGTCCGCGGCTCGGCTGTACCGCCTTTGCGATCGAGGGGAAGCAGAGCCCGAGACAAACGACCTTGTCGTTGCGGTCGAGCAGGCATACGACATGCTTCAGGTCGATGATCAGACGGAAGTTGTCGATCATCATCTGTTTCATGCCGGGCGTAAACGGCACAGTGCCGTAGATGTCCTCGTATGCCACGTCCAGAAGATCGAAGAAGCCGTTCTGATACCGGTTCAGAAAATCATTCGTATTCTTTGCTTCGCCGATGCGAAGATCGAATTTCTTTAAAAGCTGATCGGAGAGCCTGTGCAGCTTTTCAGCGGTCTCTTTCTCGGGAGCATAGAGCATGGACTCCACCCAGTCGACTTCCTTTTGAAAGCCGCAGCCCTCGATCAGCGCGCCGTAATATGCGGCGTTGTATTGCTCTTCGAACGTGGAAAGCCGGTCGAATCCCTCGACGAGCAGACCCTCGCGTTCCAGATCGGAAAAGCCGAGGGGACCGCAGATCGCGTTCATGCCGCGCTCGCGCGCGAACCGTTCGACCGCGCCGAACAGCGCGGAAGCGACCTCCTGATCGTCGATCGCGTCGAAACGGTCGAAGCGAACGCGCTTTTCGTTGTGCTTTTCGTTTGACGCGCGCTGCAGGATCGCAGATATGCGTCCGACGACCTTGCCGTCGCGCACGGCGAACCAGTAGCCGGTCTCGCAGGTATCAAGATAAACAAAGTCCTTGCGGAAGATCTTCTTTTCATCGCCGTACAGCGGCGGGACAAAGTTCGGATTGCCGCGATACAGATCCAGCGGAAACTCCAGAAACTGCT
This sequence comes from uncultured Clostridia bacterium, assembly GCA_946185305.1. GTDB lineage: Bacteria > Bacillota > Clostridia > Christensenellales > CAG-138 > UBA3792. Next base: position 1,835 of record CAMHJE010000208.1, read on the forward strand.
TCTGCTGTTTCGCGGTTTTGACCTCGATAATCTCTGTCATGAAGCGACCTCAGCAGCGACGGGACGCGTGGAAGCTGACGCCGACGCCGTTCGGACCGCAATGGCTGCCGGCGGTCGGGTTCGTCACGACGGTCTCGATCTCGAGATCGTCGCCGAACTTCGCGTGAAGCATGTCGCAGAGCTCCTGCGCAAGCTCCGGCGCGTCGGTGTGACCGACGATAAAGCGGTGATGCTTGATATCATCGCCGAGCTCTTCGACGGTTCTGATGAGCCGGTCCATCGCGTTCGCTCTGCCGCGCTCCTTGCCGATGCTGACCATCTTGCCCTCGTCGTTCATGCAGATGATCGGGCGGATGCCCAGCAGCGTGCCCATCGTTGCGGAAATACCGCTGACGCGTCCGCTGCGCTTGAAGAACTTGAGATCGTCCGCAAAGAAATATTGCGCGTAGTGATCGACTTCGGTCTTTGCCCATTCGACGAGTTCTTCGGCGGTCTTGCCCTGCTTATACAGATCGCCGATCGTGCGCACGAGATTGTAGCTCACGATCGTGATGCCCTTTGTGTCGATCGCATAGAATCTGCGCTCCGGAAACTCTTTGAGAAGCTGCGCGACCGCTTCGTCCATCGCGCGGAAGGTGACGGTCATCGCCGCGGAGAAATGCACATACAGGATGTCGTTGCCCTGTTCGAACTCGGGACGGAAATAATTGAGATAGCGTTCCGCGGAAATGCCGCCGGTCGTGGGCAGCACGCCGTCGCGCAGGGATTGATAGAATGCGTGCGAATCGAACGCATCGTAGTCCTCGTAAGGCCAGACGGTCTTTGCATCGACGCTGTAGGGCATCGAGATCAGACGGTATCCGTATTCTTTTGCAACTTCCGGCGTGATGTCGGTATCGGTATCGGTAAACAGTGTCAGCATTTTTTCACTCTCCTACTAAAATATAATGGTGAACCGGCTGTCCTCCGTCGATGCGGATGACCTCGGTTCTGGGATACGATTGGGTAAGCGCTTCAAACAGCCGGTCCGTCTCACGCGGATCTGCGTCGTGACCGGACAGCAGCATCAGCACGCCGTACTGTTCGGCATGCATATCCTTTGCAAGCTGCAGCGCGGTGTCGTTCGCGTCGCAGTCGTTGACATAGATCGTGTCGCCGACGAAGCCGATGAAATCGCCTTCGTGCACATGCACGCCGTCCTTTTCGGCGCTGCGGCTTGCACGCGAGACGAAGCCGGTGACGACGCTTTTGATCACGTCCTCCAGATCGGCGCACAGCGCGTCCGGTTCGACGCCGGCGTCCATCATGGACATCGCGGCGTAGCCCTCGCCGACCGTATGGGAATGCAGCACGCGCACGTCCGATGAGGGATAGAGATCGCGCGCCTGCTCGGCGGTCAGCTGCACGTTGCCGTTGTTCGGAAAGACATAGACGGTATCGGCGTTGATGCGCTCGAACGCGTTCAGAAAGTCCGCCGCGCTCGGGTTCATGCTCTGCCCGCCGTCGATCACCTCATCCGCGCCGAGCGAGAGGAACAGCTCCTTCA
>CAMHJE010000209.1:0-3362 GCA_946185305.1 uncultured Clostridia bacterium
GTGCCGTATCCCGCACTGCAAACGCCATAGTTGGCTCCAAGGAAGCGTTTACACCGAATTCGGCATTCTCATCCAAGGGGTATGCAAATACAACAGCTTGATATACTTGCCCGTCTGCTGTTTGGATGCTGTGAGAGTCGTCCGTTTCGTAACCGTCCGCATGATACTCCCCGACATACAGCATCTTCCCGTCGCTTGCGCAGAACGACGAACGGCAGGGCACCGCAAATCTGCCGATAAAGGCTATCGTGTCGCCGTTTTTTGCCGTTCTGACAGCTTCATCGGATAAGACGAAAATCTTGGACGCATTGCTGATATAGACAAATTTACCGCTGGCAGTCAATCCGCCCGCGTGCCCCGTGTATGCGGAGCCGTCCTCTTTGGCAAGCAGAATTTCGGTTTCCGAGCCGTCTGCATCGATCCGATAGATGCGGGAAGGGTTATCGCCGGACATGTAGCCGCAAACCAAATAACCATCTCTGTCCTCTGCCTTTGTGACGCCCTGCGGAATAAACCCGCCCCATAGGTTCGGTATCGTGTGGAGCTTCTCGGCGGATTGGGAAAACTGTGGATAAAACAGCGGCGTCGAAACCATACAGAATACCGCGTAAAGCAACAGCATGCTGCACACGACCGCAAGAACGGAAAGGAGCAGCTTTTTTATGTTTCTTTTCTTCGCTGATTTCACAGAACAATACTTCCTTTTTTCGGATAGGGATAGTATAGCATATGCATGCCGATCCGTCGAGAACTTTGTTGATTTTTGCAGATTACAAAAGCGAGAGACTCCTTACGGAATCTCTCGCTTTGTAAACGTTTTTGATTAGTCCTCGCGCTCTGCCTTGAAGTTGGCAAACAGATCCGCCAGAGAAGTGGTGGTCTGCTGTACCGGCGGGAGCTCGTAATCACCGTCTTCGCTGTTGCGACGACGACGATCCGGACGAGAGGTCTGGCGCTCGCTGTTCTCCTGCGAACGGCGCTCCTGACGCTCCTGACGATCCTTGTTCTGCTGCTCACGCTGTGCGCGGCGCTCCTGATAGAGACGCTCACGCTCGGCCTTCTCAGCGGCGAGCTGCTCGGCAACTTCCGGGTTCTCCTCAAGGATCGCTTCCTTGCGGGACAGGGAAATACGCTTGGCTTCGACGTTGACTTCGAGAACCTTGCAGCGAACGATATCGCCGACCTTCAGTTCATCCTCAACCTTCTCAACGCGCTTGACGGCGACCTGAGAAATGTGGATAAGACCGTCGATCGTCGGCTCAAGTGCGACGAACGCGCCGAACGGAACGATACGGACAACCTTGCCCTCGACGATGGAGCCGATCGGATACTTCTCAGCCGCCTTGGTCCAAGGCTTCGGCTGGAGCTGCTTGTAACCGAGGGAAACGCGCTCCTTCTCCTTATCGACGTTCAGAATCAGAACCTCGATTTCCTGACCGATGGACAGTGCATCGGACGGATGCTTGACGCGGCCCCAAGCGCAATCGGTCACGTGAACGAGACCGTCGATGCCGCCGATGTCAACAAATGCACCGAAATCGGTGATGCGGCGAACAACACCGTGGACCTTCTCGCCGACGACGAGAGCGTCCCACTTAGCGGCCTTTTCGGCAGCTGCTTCGTCCAAGAGAACCTGCTTTGCGGAAGCGACCATGCGCTTGCGCTGCTTGTCTACTTCAAGAACTTTGACCTTGAAGGTCTTGCCAACGTAACCGTCGAGCTTCTCAACGTACTTGGTGGAGACGTGAGAGGCGGGCACGAACGCGCGAACGCCCATGATATCGGTCACAAGACCGCCCTTGACGACTTCCTTGCCAGTAGCTTCAAAGACCTTGCCGACAGACTCCTCGGAAAGGAGCTCGTCCCAGATCTTCTTGCCTTCGACGTTCTTGCGGGAAAGCAGAACATTGCCTTCGCCGTCGTTGACCTTGATCACTTCGACATCAATGGTGTCGCCCTCTTTAACTACGTCTTCGGGCTTCACTTCGGGATCGGCAGCAAACTCGTTCTTCGGAACCACACCGTCGGACTTGTAGCCAATGTTGACGAACACTTCGCCGTCTACGACCTGCAACACCGTACCGGTGATAACCTGACCGGGACGAATACGCTTAACGGTCTTTTCAAAGGCTTGTTCAAAATTGTCTCCAGTTTCTTCAACAGCTTCCTGTACAGGCTCAGCTGCAGCTTCTGCTTCGACAGCAACGGTCTCTGCCACGGTCTCTTCCGCGACGGGTTCAGTGGTTTCGGCGACAACCTCAGCGGGAGCTTCCGCTTCGATGGTTTCAATCGTCTTCTCGAGTTCGCTCATTCGTGAATATACCTCCCTAATTGTCGCATTCGGAGTCGATGCTCCCGCGACAAGTCCTATTATATCATCATGAGAAAAATTTTCAAGAGGAATTTTGCAGATTTTCCCGATGATTTCAGCATTTTTGCAATACTCGGTGCATAAATCGTACAATGCTTTTGTGTTTGCGCTGGACGATGAACCCAAAACAAGCATTCTTGTACATTTCTTGGAAAGTGCCTTTGCTTCCTCCTGTCGAAGCCTTGTCGTATCGCAGATTGTGTTGTACACCTGAAGGTCTTTTATGCGCGTTTTCAACGCCGTTTGGATGCTTTCAAATGTTTCCTGCTTCTGTGTTGTTTGGGAAACAAGGACCGCTCTTTCGCCAGCCGGAACAGCCGCCGCTTCCTCGGCACAGCTCAGCACCGCCGCGTTCTCTCCCGCGCAGCCCAGTATACCGATCACTTCCGGATGATCGGGTTTTCCGGCAATATAGACGCGCTCCCCCGCCTGCGCCGCCTTTTCAACGATCTTATGGATCCGCATGACAAACGGGCAGGTTGCGTCCAGTATCCTGATTCCATGCGCCAGGCAGTAGGCGTACACAGACGGCGGCGCGCCGTGAGCGCGAATGATGAGCGTATCGCCGTCGCAAAGGCTTTCGAGCGATTCCACCGGCAGAACGCCCTTCTGCTTTAAGGCGTCCACTACATCCTCGTTATGGATGATATTGCCGTATGTGTATACCGTGCCGTGTCCTGCTGCATTCTCCGCCATCTCGACGGCTCTGCGCACACCGAAGCAAAAGCCGCTGTGTTCTCCGACCAAAATCCGCATTACAGCGCCTCCGCTTGATCCCGAAGGGTGATCATCGCGTCCGTGATCGCTGCATTCAGCGCATCGACCGGTTTTCTGCCGGGGCAACGAGCCTTGACCTCCGCGGGCAGGATCGGATCGCCCACCGCGACGCGCATACGCTTTCCGAGCGTCCATGCGCCCGGGCAGACATACAGCGGCACAACCGGTGCATTTGCCCGCATCGCTATAAAGGCACAGCCTCTGTCAAAAACGT
>CAMHJE010000210.1:0-3289 GCA_946185305.1 uncultured Clostridia bacterium
AAACCGTTTCCCACTTGAACATGTCTCCGTTTTCCTGTGAAAACGTTGCAAGCGGCTCCGTTTCGCCGGGACGGAAGTATCCGCCGACGAACCCTGCATCGTCATAGAGTTCGATCTCGCCCGTGCCGATCGCTCCGTAAAAGCGCAGCTCGGTCACATCCGTCGTCTCTCCCAGATCGACAATGACGGTCGTGTCGCTTTCCGGCGTCCAGACCGTCTGCGGCGAACGCAGCGATCCGAGGTTCAAAAAGGCGACGAGCGCATAGACCGCGCACAGCACGAACAGCACGACGATATCGCGCTTCGTCATGCGGCGCCCGTCCTCGACGCCGATCTCCCTTCGAAACCGTTTGAAGTCCATGCCGGTCACCTCCTCTCCGCCTTCGCGCGCTTGCCGCGCGGCTTTTCTCCGGTCCCTACGGGATCGGACGGATCGAACGACAGCGCCTTTAAGAACACCGTCGCCGTGAAATACATCGCCGTACCGACCTCGAGAAGAGAGATCAGCGCGATCATTTGATTGTGGATCGTTCCGCCGCGGATCAGATCGATCGCGCCGTCGGAAACGACAAACATCGCGGTCATTTCATTCATGAACGTCGTAACCGTCAGCATGCAGAACGCAGCAAGCTTGTGCGGATCGCGATCGTACGCATAAGCAAACACGAGCAAAAACAGCGCCGGGAATACGTAGCGTTCATGCATATAATGCCCGAACGTAAATATCCAGATGCAGAACGCGGCGGCAAGCAGAAAGATCAGTCCGCGGTTCGTGTAAACGGAGTAGTTCGCTTTGCTGTGGCGGTTCCGGTACAGAACGAACAGGACCGCAGTCAGCGCGCCGGCAGCGATGATGCCGATCACGCCGAGCGTTTTATAGGACAGCGCCGCACCGAACAGTCTGCTCAAAGCGCCGAGCAGGAACGTTGCAGAAAACGTGCATGCCGCAGCAAACAGCGACGCCGCGCCGACAACCGTCGGGCCGCCCGCGCGCAGCCATTCGGACAGCGAACGTCCGTTTTGTTCGCGGCGAACCGCGAATACCGTCAGCACCGCGGACAGTACGCCGTACAGCGGAAACTCCGCGAGTGCGCCGATCGATCTTCCGAGTGCGTCGCCCGTTTCACCGGCCTGGCGGAACAGAAAATACAGCACCGCAAGGAATCCCGCAACGCATGCGCCGACGATCAGCTCCGTCAGCGCCGGTGTGCCGTCGTTCTCCTTTCTCGTGCGCATTTCCTGCCACGCGCGCATCACGAGCATTGGGAACAGGATCAGCAGCGAAACCTTCGAGAACAGCGCATTGCAGCGCACCAGGATCCCGCCGACGCCGAGACCGCCGAACACCTCGGTGCCCGCTTTGGTCCAGTTCGCGCCGAACAGTGTGAAGTAGTTATACGCCTCGATCGACGCATAATCGTATCCGCCGGACGCACTCATAAACCGCTCCGCCATCCACAGAAGCGGCATATCGCCGCCGCGGAAGAGCAGCGATGCGAACAGCAGCACCGCGAGCGCGCCGAGCACCGCCGCTGCGGACCAGATCACATGCTGTCCGAATCGCTTCGTGCCGTACTGATCGACGCCGGTCATCACATACATCAGCGCAAGCACCGGTCCGAAGATCAGCGCCTGCCACTTCATCAGGATCGCAACGGCATATAAAAGCCCCGCGAGCAGCCGCATCCACGGCTTTTCACGGCTGTCGTTCAAAAGCAGGAACGTGCCGAGCAGCAGCGCGGTCAGGATCGAGTCGATCTGTCCCCATGCACCGGATAAAAACACCGCGGCGGGATTCAGCACGATCAGACCCGCAAGCAGCATTGCAAGGCGGTCGCCGCATCCGAAGCGCTTCGCCGCCTTCAAAAGCAGCCATCCCGAGATCACATCGCACGCGAACGCAGGCAGCATATACACAAACAACCGCACCGGCTCCGGTCCGTTTTGGAACAGCGAAGCGACGCGCCAGAGCAGTGCGCACACGAGCATGTATCCCGGCGGATAGTCGCACCAGTTGTCGACATAGAACGCATGCGTGCCCTGCGTCGCGACCTTTGCGCCCCATCCCTGCCAGCAGGCGATATCGGTGCTGTGTCCCTTGAATACAGCGCACAGAACAAAGCGGATGATGCATCCGATCAGCACAAGCAGTGCGAACACGACGCCGCGATACGCGACCGGTTCCGTTTCGTTCGCAAGCGTGCGCGCGCGATCCCGAAAACCGAACAGCAGGGCGATCGCCGCGATCGCACCGAGCCAGAAGATCACCGTGAAGACGTTTTCGTAATCCTCCTGCGAACGCTCGCTTTTCGACTCCTTCTGCGAGGAGGGCGTCAGATTCTGGAACGCGACCGGCGCATGGTCCGATTGCTCGAACGACACGGAACGGAACCACACGCTTCCGCTCGAAACATTGGAGTATCCACCCATCCGCAATGCCGCCGCGATGCGGTCCTGCCCCTTCGCCGTGCGGAATGCAAGCGTCAGCGTCGTCCAGTCCGTCGTACCGTAAATGCCTTCCGAATAGATATAGCTGCCGTCGAGCGAGTAGTTATCGATCGACAGCGTCGCACCCTGTCCGCCTTCCACATCCTGCGTTCTGACCTCTGCGGTGAGAACGTACCGCGTTTCGGGCTCGACCTCGATCGTGCGGATCAGGCGGCAGTCGTCCGCGATCTCGGAAGACATGCCGAATGTGCCGTTTTCGAGCGTCGTTTCGTACCGTCCTTCATACGAATCGACCGTCCACCCGCGCGGCAGTTCGCCGTCCGCATCCGTAAAGTCAAAGATCTGCGACGCGATCGCCGCGCTTTGTCCGGCCTTTGAACAGCCGAAAAGTCCTGCCAAAAGCAGAACCGTCAATAACAGAGTTCCGATTCGTCGTATGCTGCGCAAAACCATGACCTCCGATGGATTTCGTAAAAATCAGTATACCATACCGCCGGGTATCGGGCAACCTTCAAAACGCATTTTCGATGCGGTTCACCGTGCCCTGCGGCAGCAGGACCTCGATCACGTCGAAGCGTGCGCTCTGCTCCGTTCCTCCGTGTTCGAGCAGCCAGCTCTGCGCGGCAAGCCGCAAAAAGCGCTGCTTGTCCGCATGCACCGCGTCCGCAGGTCGTCCGAATCCGCCCTCCGTGCGCGCTTTGACCTCGACAAACACGATCGTGCCGGTGGATTTCTCCTCTGCGATCAGATCGATCTCATGCCGCCCGGCGCGATAATTGCGCGCAAGAATGCGGCAGCCGTTCCGTTTTAAGAACCGCTCCGCGATGCGTTCGCCCTGCTG
>CAMHJE010000211.1:0-3263 GCA_946185305.1 uncultured Clostridia bacterium
GCCTGTCGTCGGAGCAACGTCGCTGCTGTCGTAATAGTCCGGCTTGTATTCATCCATCTGCTTTAGAAGCGCATCGGATGCAATCAGGTCCGCCGCCGTCGGCGCCGTCGGGAACGTGCCCGCAAAGTCCGCACGGCTCAGGATCGTCGCCTTGCCTTCTTCAAAGTGTTCATTCATCCAACCGAAGCGTGTCGTCGCCGCAACGACGGTATGATTCTGCTTCCATTCGTCGGAATAGTTGACCAGTTCGCCGGTCTGCGCCTCGACCTCGGTTGCACGCGGATTGCTCTCGTTGTACACGACGGTCTCGGGAACGCTGTACGTCCATTCGCAGCCCTCGCCGTAGACTTCATGCGCGTTCTTTCGCACGGAGATCACATAGTCGCCCGCTTCGAGCACATAGCAGCCTTCGCCTTTGTAATCGAACGACGCCATATCCTCGACGTTGAAGGAAACCGTGTAGGTCTTCGTTTCGCCGGGCTGCAGCAAATCGGTCTTAACATAGTTTGCCAGAACGACCTCCGCCTTTTCGATGCCCCCCTTGGTGTACGGTGCATGATAGTAAACCTGCACAACGTCCTTGCCTGCCGCCGCACCGGCGTTCGTCACATCGACGGTCACGACGATCTCGCCGTTCTCTTCCTTTGCCTCGTTGATCTTCTGCTCGAAGGTCGTATAGGAGAGACCATAGCCGAAAGGATAAACAACCGCGCTGTCATAGTCGATGAAGCCCTCCGCTGCCGCTGTCTCATAATAACGATAGCCGACATAGATGCCTTCCTCATACTCGATCATGTGCGCTTCATACGGCGTGTTCGTGTAAGTTGAAACAACCGCATTGGCAAAGGTCGGGTCCTTTGTGAGATCCGCCGGCCAGGTATCGACCGTATGACCGGACGGGTTGATCGCGCCCGCAACGATCTCCGCCAAAGCGACGTTACCGCGGCTGCCGGGGTAAGCAAGCCAGACGATCGCATCGACGTTCTCATCCGCTTCCAGTTCGCCCAGTTCCATAACATTGGCGCTGTTGACGATGACGATAACCTTGTCGAAGTTCTCCTCCACGTGCTTTAAGAGTTCCTTTTCTTCATACGTCAGCTCCAAAGAATGCTGCCCGTCCGCGTAATTGGCGGTTTCCGGATGATCGGCCGTCATTGCCGCCAGTTCCTCGGAAGCGATCGCGCCCTTGAGATCGGTGGAAAGGTCCATACCTTCGCCGCCGGAACGGCCGATCACCACGAATGCCGCATCCTTGTAACTCGCATAGGAACCGGTGACTGCACCCGTATAGTAGCTCATCGGGAATTCACCGATGTAGAAGGTCAGCGCCGGGAGCTTATCCATTGCATTGTAGCCGGTCGGAACCTTGTCAAGATTGTCAGCGTACAGCTTGGTCAGCGTATCGTTGACCTTGAAACCCTGCGCGGTGAACGCTTCCGCAATCGGGGTGCATTGACCCGCATCGCCCGCGCCGGAGCCTGTGCCGCCCCAAACGGTGTCTACGCTGCGACGGCCAAACAGCGAAACGCTTTCATTGCCCGCGAGCGGCAGGACGCCGTTGTTCTTCATCAGCGTAATGCCTTCTTCGGCAATCCGCTTGGTCACGTCCTTGGCAATCACATCCACTTCATCCGCAGTGGGCTTATCCGCCTTGTAATACTCGGAATCCCAGTTTTCGCTGCCGGGCTTTGCGACAACCTTCGCCTCGCCCATGCCGACATAGGTATTCAGCACGCCCTCAAAGTACATGCCGACGGAAACAACCGCCACTGCGAGCGCCACAAGCACTGCGCCGATTGCGATCAAAACCTTGCCAGAGCCTTTTTTCTTCTTCTCCATCGGAAACCTCCTTGCTTTTGTCGTGCTTACTATAAAAAAATTCCCGCCGCTTTTCCATAAAAGTGGCAGGAACGGTGTGATTTTGGGCAGGAAACGTAAAAAAAGTGAGCAACGGATCCGATCTTCAAAAACCCGTTTGCTTATGATTTATTTTGATATGGAAAAGGCAGAATCCATAAAAAGGCACCCGAGAACAGCATTGGTTCTCGGGTGCAATATAACTTGATATTAAATTAGCTCAGGAACATTCGAATTGGAATTTACAGGAACATCGAATGTGAGCGGGGATATAGCACCATTGAACCGTTCAACTGTATTAGTTTGATGAGCCTCTGTCGCGTCAGCTACAGCAGACATATATGACCTTCAATCGCCTGCTCAATGCGCTGCGGCTCGATGCCGATGTAGCGCTGCGTTGTCGCCGCGCTGCTATGCTGCAACAGTCGCTGCACAAGGGCTATGTCATATCCATTGTTCTTATAAATCTCCGTTGCAAACCATTTTCGGAAGCTGTGAGTGCTGATGCCCTCGTAACCCAAATAGTCACACACGATGCCAAGTTGTTTTTGGACCGCTCTTTCGGTAATTGGGAAGATGGGGTCATGCCGACCAATGCCGTTTCGCAGACAGTAATTCTCCAGAAACTGCCAAATGACAACGGGAACGGTGAAAACACGTTCTTTCCCGGTCTTCTTTTCTGTGATGGCAAGCCGATATCGGCCGCCATCGTTCACAATGTCCGAAAGACGCAGCCGGAGCACGTCACTGATGCGAATGCCAAGGTTCGCTTCCAAAACTAACGCGGTTGCGATGCGCTCATTCGGATAGAAGCCGGTGAACCCATTTTTCATCGTTTCGATAATCTGGACGTACTGTGCCTGCGTCAAAGCTACGGTCTTCTTGTTCACTCCAAAATCCCTCCATAGTTCGTTTTTTCAACGGAAAAAGTTCGTATTTTGCCGCCCTTTTCCGAATAAGCCCGGAAGGGCTGAAAATCGGGGTTCGTTATTGTAACATTATACGAACTTTTGTCATTCATCGCCTCTCTGCTCAAACTCCGCACGTTCGTCTTCCGTCAGGGGACGGCCGAGTTCTCGCGAACGTTTCAACGCTGCCAAGGCATCTACGCCCATGAATAAGTCATCCGGCGGCGGAACTGCAAATATCCCTTCTTCAGCGACTGCATCAAGCTCACCAAATTCCTTGCGAAAATGCTCCTTCCTCTTCGCATCCATCGGTTCCTTTACCGTTGCAGAATCATTTGATTGCTTCCGATAAAGATTCTCCCAGTATTGATGGCGCATGTATTCACAGATTTTGAGGATAACCTCTTCCTCCTCTCGGCAGGTTGGCTCCCCGTGCGTACAATACATGTCCTTGGCAGTCTTTACACAATCGAAGTAGTCAAACCGCTCAGTTTCAAT
>CAMHJE010000212.1:0-3215 GCA_946185305.1 uncultured Clostridia bacterium
GGCCTTTTCCACATCGCGCTCCTTGCAGGCGGCGATGATGCCCTCGTGCTCGCGGATCGAGGTCGCGCGGTTTTCGGCGCTGTCGTAGAACGAGGAGCGCAGATACCGGTCGATGTTCGCATGAATAATCTCGATCATAAAATCCGCGACCGGGTTGGAGGCGGGCTTGTTGGTCAGCTCGTGGAACGTGTTGTTCAGCTTTTCAAAGCCGAGCGCGTCGGTGCAAAGCCGCTGGTTGGCAAGGTTGCGGTCAAGCGCCTTAAAGTCCTCATCGGTCATGCGCGGAATCGACAGCTTCAGCATCGCAACCGAGATCGCGGCGCGAACCTGCATCATGTCGATCAAGGTCTCCCGGCTGAGCGCCGTAACGGTCGCGCCCCGGTTCGGATGAATCGTGACGAGCTTTTGTGCCTCCAACTGACGCAGCGCCTCACGAACGGGGATATGGCTGACGTTCAGCGCCTCGGAAATTTCGTCCTGCTTGAGCTGCATACCGCCTGTCAAGGTTCCGGAAATGATCCCCTCCCGAATTACGCGGTATACCCAGTCCTGCGTACCGGCGCCGTTACGGGGCGGCACGGTTGCGGCAATCGCTTTGTAATCCATATTATCTTCTCTCCGTTTTGCAATATTTTTACCATAGGATTCGTCTAAATTATATACTATGAAACCGATTCCGTCAACCGTTTTCTTGATTTTGTCGAAAAACGTTCGTATTGTTTTCGACATTTCGCCCGACAAAGATTTTGCGGCTCGGGTTTCCGCAAAGCGGCGCGCCGTTCTCATACAGACGCGGATGCACCGGCACGATATAGTAGGCATAGATGCCGTCGGAATAGGGCACCGCGTCGGTCAGCTGCTGCGGGAATACGCTGCCGTTCACCGTCGCAAGCAGGATCGAAAACCCGCTTGCATCCTCGCGGTAGACACGGTACTGCATGCCCTCCTGCGGCGTCGAAAACGTCAGCGTCACCATGTCTCCGACGCGCTCGGCGGCAAGGTCCTCCGGCGCGGCGGGAACCTGCCAGTAGGCCGATACCGAAACGGGCTCGGTGCCGCGAACGAAGTATTCGGCGGTCGTCGCATTGTCCGGCGTCAGGCTGCTTGCCAGAACCGCTTCATGCGCGGCGGACAGCGTCGTTTGATCGAGCGGCACGGCCACCACGTCGGACGGAACGCGAAAATCCGGCGCTTCGGCGCCGTCATAGATTGCGCCGAACACGCGCTTTAGCAGCTCTGCCGGATAGCTCCCGCCGCCGATATCCGGGGGCAGCTGTTCGCCGTTGCCGCTTCGGTCGAAGCCCATCCACACGACTGCCGCGTATTCCGGGTTATAGGCCGCCAGCCAGATATCGCGGTTCCCGTTCTCGTCTCCGACCGTGCCGGTCTTGGCGGCAAGCGCCATCGGCAGCTCCGAAAGCGATTTGGCCGTGCCGCTTTGCACCACGCTTTCGAGCATGTCCGTCAAAACGAACGCGTTGCCCTCCCGCATCACGCGCACGGCCTCCGGGTGAGCTTCATAGACCGTCTGCCCGTTTCGATCGAGAATTTTCAGGACGGTATGCGGCTTTCGGTAGACGCCGCCGTTGGCAAAGGCGCTGTACGCGCCGCACAGCTGCAGCGGCGATACGCCGTAGGTGAACCCGCCGAGCGCGAGCGCCAGAGCGTTGTCCCGTGCGTCGAACGGGATGCCGAGCCGCGCCGCAAACGCCTTGCACCGGTCGATGCCGAGCGTGTCGCACAACGAAACGGCGGGCAGGTTCAGCGACCGCGTGACGGCCTCGCGCATCGTTACCCATCCGCGATACGTGCCGGAGGCGTTGCGCGGCGTGTAGTCCGCAAAGGCCGCCGCGTCGTCAAGCAGCATCGACACCGCCGTATACCCGGCCTCGAGCGCGGGCGCATAGACCAAGACCGGCTTAATCGCGCTGCCCGGCTGCCTGCGGATGCGCGTCGCGCGGTTATACGCGAGCGCCATGCGGTCGTCCCGGCCGCCGACGATGGCGGCCACATGTCCGGTGTCCGCTTCGAGCAGCACGATCGCCCCTTCGGCGGACTTGTCGCCGTAATAGGGGAACAGGCTGTCGTCCGCAAAGACATCCTCGCAGATGCCCTGCAGGCGCGAATCAATGCCGGTTTCGATGCGGTAGCCGCCGGTCAGCAGCGCGCTCATGTCGATATCGAGGAGCTCGCACGCGTCGGTCAGCGCCAAGTCGATCGCATAGCTGTGCCGGTTGCGCAGCGTGTCCTCTGCCAGGACAAGCGGTTCCTCCTTTGCGGCGGCGGCCTGCGCGGATGAAATCATGCCGTATTCCACCATCAGATCGAGAATGACACCGCGCCGTCCGACGGACGCCTCCGGCCTTAGGTGCGGCGCAAAGCGGGCGGGGGACTTCAATACGCCCGCCAAAAGCGCGCTCTGCGCCAGCGTCAGATCCTTGGCGCCGACGCCGAAGTATCCGCGGGCGGCCGCCTCCACGCCGTAATAGCCCGCGCCGAAATAGACGCGGTTCAGGTAGGCCTCTAAGATTTGTTCCTTGTTGAAGATGTGTTCGAGCCGGTAGGAGAGGATCGCTTCGTCCAGCTTGCGCGTCAGCGTCTTTTCGGCGCTCAGATGCGTCAGCTTGATCAGCTGCTGCGTGATCGTCGAAGCGCCCTCCTTGAACGAGCCGGCCTTGAGGTCCGCGAGCGCCGCGCCGCAAATCCGGATCAGATCGACGCCCTCATGCGTGTAAAATCGCGCGTCCTCGGCGGCGATAAAGGCGTTCGTAACGTGGGCGGGCAGGTCGCGCACCGAGATCGAAACGCGGTTCTCGGTCTTATACAGCTGCGACAGCACCGCGCCGTCACGGTCGTACACGAGCAGCGATTCGTCAAAGTGCGACAGCTTTTCGGGGTCGAGAATATGCCACGCCTCGCGCGAGGCGATATAGCCGATAAAGCCGAACACCGGCAGCAGCATCAGCGCGAGCGCGCACAACAAAAGACGACGCCTGCGGCGCCGTCGGATCGGTATATAGTTTGGCAGCAGCTTGTTTCGCATGGGGTTAGTATGCGAAAAAGCCCGCGCTTTATGCGGTTATACGAAAAGCCACCGGCGAATGTGGCGCGGGTAGGCGCGGCGCAGCAGCGTGAAGACAAGGTCGAGCGCCACGCACAGCAGCTCGATCCCAAGGAACAGCACGGACAGCTCGGCAGGGTCGAGCCCGCCGAGC
>CAMHJE010000213.1:0-3213 GCA_946185305.1 uncultured Clostridia bacterium
ACTGATTTGGTGTTAGAGCCTCATATACTAACAGATACCGGTTTTAAAGTAAAATGTCAAATCATCGGGGATTTTCAGGAAAACGACTTTGACGATGAAGAGAAATTTGACGATGATTATTTCGATGAAGAAAAAGAAAGGTACAATTTGGGTCGTTCTGACGGCGATCATGGCGGTGCTCCTTGCAGTCTGCATCGTTGCAATCCCGATCACCCAGGGCTTTGCCAGCGTTATCAACGTCGCATTGAAGGCCCAGACCCAGAAGGTCGTCGCCGAGGAAGGCGCGGAAATCTACTTCTGGAGCGATTGGGAAGACGAACAGGCGCTCGTGGACCACGAAGCCGAGCTTTGCCGTCAGATCGAAGGCGAAGGCGCGGCACTTCTGATCAACCGCGATAATACGCTGCCCCTGCCGGCAGGCACAAAGTTCACGCCGTTCTCTCAGTCGAGCTTTAACCTGCTCTACGGCGGCACCGGCTCCGGCTCCATGGCGGCGGACGATGCGATCTCGCTGCGCGGCGCATTGATCGAGGTGTTCGGTGAAGATGCCGTTAACCCCGAGCAATGGAAATTCTACGCGAGCGCAGGCTATAAGCGTGTTAACGCAGCGACCACAGGCGGCAATCAGGGCCAGTATCGCATCAACGAGGTTCCGTGGGAGAAGTATACCGACGCACTGAAAAAGACCTGGAGCCAGTATGGCGATGTTGCTCTTGTCGTTCTTGCCCGTTCCGGCGGTGAAGGCGCGGATGTTCCGAGCGGCCTCGAAGAACTGAAAGAGTACATGACAGACGGCGATTATCTCCGCCTCTGCAAGGAAGAGATCGACATGCTCACAAACCTCGAACAGCTCAAGAAGGACGGGGTTTTCAAGAAGATCGTCGTGCTGCTGAACAGCTCGAACGCGCTGCAGCTTGACTTTGTCGATCAGTACGGTATCGACGCGGTTCTTTGGATCGGCGATGTCGGCATGACCGGTTCTCTGGGTGTTGCGGATATCCTTGCCGGTAAAGTCAACCCCTCCGGCCGTATCGTGGACACCTTCATGAAGGACAACCATTCCGCGCCGGCCATGGAGAACTTCGGCGCATATAAGTGGACAAACGGCACGGATTACAACACCGAATCTGCGCAGAACAACACCGACCCCGGCATTGCGAAGTGCAACCGCGACTATGTCGTGTATCAGGAAGGCATTTATGTCGGTTATCGTTACTTCGAGACCCGTTATGAGGACAGCGTTCTCGGACAGGGCAACTCCGGTGACTGGAACTACGACGACTGCGTCGCGTTCCCGTTCGGCTACGGCCTTTCCTACACCGATTTTGCGTATTCCAACTTTAAGGTGACGGAGAACGGCGATCACTTTACGGTAAACGTCGATGTCAAGAACGTCGGCTCCGTGGATGGCAAGCACACGGTGCAGATCTATTTCCAGAGCCCCTACACCGAGTATGACAAGACCAATCTTGTCGAAAAAGCGGCTGTTGAAATCTGCGGCTTTGACAAGAAGATGATCGCGGCAGGTGCGACCGAGCACTTCGAAATCACGATCGACAAGGAAGATCTGACCTCCTACGACGCAAACAACGCCAAGACCTACATTCTGGAGGATGGCGACTATTACTTCACCGTCGGCAAGAATGCGCACGACGCGATCAACAATATCCTCGCCGCCAAGGGCGCGAATGTGGACGGCAATGCGGCTCTGGCCGAAAAGTGGAACAACCCGACGTTCGACAAGACCACCTATGCCGTTTCCGCCAAGACCGGCAACGCGATCACGAACCTGTTTGACGATGTCGACCTCAATAAGTACACCGGCAACGGCGGCCAGACCGTGACGTATCTGTCCCGTCAGGACTGGATCGGTACTTATCCGACCACGCAGCAGCTTGCGATCACTCCGGAAATGTGGGCCGATGGTCTTGATGATACCGAAGAAGGTCACAAAGCGATCGTCGAAAAGATGAAAGCTGCGATCTATCCGAATGCAACCATGCCGGCTGTCGGCGTTGCCTCTTCGCTGAAGGCAGCCGATCTTGCCCGTGCGGATTACAACGACGAGCGTTGGGCTGAGCTGATTTCCGCTCTGCCGTACAGCGAAGCCACGACGCTGATTTACAACGGCTTCCACTTCACCGAAGCTGCCCCCACGATCAACCTCCCCGGCACGCTCGATGAAAATGGCCCGCAGGGCTTCACCGCTTCCTTGATGGGCGGCGCGTCCGCGATGGCGTATACGTCCGAGGACGTGATGGCTGCTACGTACAACCGTGAGCTGATCGAGGACATGGGTTCCTGCATCGGCGAGGACTTCCTCCATGCGACGCCGGAAGGCGCTGACAAGGTCTATGCCGGCCTGTATGGACCGGGCGCCAACATCCACCGCACGCCGTATTCCGGCCGTAACTTCGAGTATTACTCCGAGGACGGCTGGGTAGCCGGCGAAGTCGCTGCGATTGAGGTCGCTGCGATCCGTGCCAAGGGTGTGTATGTATTCTGCAAGCACTTTGCATTGAACGATCAGGAAGAAGGCCGTTACGGCATTGCGACCTGGTCGAACGAGCAGGCGATCCGCGAGCTGTACCTCGAAGGCTTCGAAGGCGCGGTAAAGGTTGCTGGCGGTAACGTCATGAGCTCCTTCAACCGTCTCGGTGCAGTCTGGTCCGGCGCGCATCATGGCCTGATGACCGGTATCCTCCGTGACGAATGGGGCATGGAAGGCGCAGCGATTACGGACTGCTCTGTGTATGCCAAGTACATGGACTACCGCTACGGCGTGCTCGCCGGTCAGGATTTGTGGGATGGCTACGGCATGGGCATGAACACGCTCGACGGCCTTGAGAACGATCCGGCGATCGTCACCGCTGTTCAGCGTGCTGCAAAGAATATCGTTTACAACGTCTCTCATAGCCATGCGATGAATGTCGGCAACGCGACGGTTATCCCGGTTACCCCGTGGTGGCAGTTGACACTGTATGCCGCAACTGCGTTCTTCGGTGTACTGACCGTGCTGTTCCTTGTTCTGGCAATCCTTGCCAAGAAAAAGGCAAAGAAAGCATAATCCTAAATCGTACATGCAAAAGGCAGCCGCTCTAACCCGGGCGGCTGCCTTTTCATAATCGTTGATCACTTCGCTAAGAATATGCGGCTGAGCATAAAGCTTGTGCGATATGGATTGAGAATTTCGTTTTCCCTGCGTAAAATACA
>CAMHJE010000214.1:0-3206 GCA_946185305.1 uncultured Clostridia bacterium
CAAGCGCAGGCTGCTGCGTACTGCTGATCTTCGGCGTTGACGGTGCGCTCGACCTTGTGCGGTTCGCGCCGGCGCTGACGCTGTCGCTGCGGCTGGACGGACTCGGGCGGTTTTTCGTCGGCATCGTTTCCGCGCTGTGGCCGCTGACCGTACTGTATGCACGCGCCTATATGCGGCACGAAGCGCATCTGCCGATGTTTTTCGGGTTCTTCACGGTATCCTACGGCGCGACGCTCGGCGTGGCGATGGCGGGAAACCTGTTTACGATGTACTGCTTCTATGAGCTCCTGACGCTCTCAACCGTTCCGCTCGTGTTGCAGCCGATGACCAAGGCCGCCGTGCGCGCCACGCGCATGTATTTTCTGTACTCGATCGGCGGCGCGGCGTTCGCGTTCGCCTCGATGGTGTTTCTGCTCGCCAACGGCGCGACGGGTCCGTTCGAATCCGGCGGCAGTCTTGCGGGACATCTCTATTACAGCAACGACGTCACGTATCTGTTCTGGCTGTTCGGATTTCTCGGCTTCGGCGTGAAGGCGGCGCTCTTCCCTCTGCACGCATGGCTGCCCAGGGCGTCCGTTGCGCCGACGCCCGTGACCGCGCTGCTGCATGCCGTCGCCGTCGTCAAGTCGGGCGCGTTCGCGGTGATCCGCCTGACCTACTGCTGTTTCGGTATCGATCTGCTGTCCGGCTCCTGGGCGCAGACCGCGGCGATCCTGCTCGCGTCATTTACGATCGTATACGGCTCGTCGATCGCGCTCAAGGAATCGCATTTCAAGCGCCGGCTTGCGTACTCTACGGTCGCAAATCTTTCCTATATCCTGCTCGGCGCCGTCCTGATGACGCCCGCGGGACTTTCCGCCGGTCTGATGCATATGGCGGCGCATGCCTGCATCAAGATCCTTGCGTTCTTCTGCGCAGGCGCGGTGCTGCATCAAACCGGCCGCACGAGCATCTATGAGCTTGACGGGCTCGGCCGCAGGATGCCCGTGACGTTCGTCTGCTTTACGTTTTCGGCGTTCGCGCTGACGGGACTGCCGCCGTTCTTCGGCTTTGTCAGCAAGTGGCAGCTTTTGACCGCGGCCGCCGCGTCGTCCGGAATCGCATACGTCGGGGCAGGCGCGCTGCTGCTTTCGGCGCTGCTCACCGCGATCTATATGCTGACCTGTGCGCGCCGCGCATGGTTCCCCGCGCGCGATTCGAACCTCGATGGGCTCGAAACCGTGCACGAGGCGTCGTGGGAAATGCTTGTGCCGATGGTTCTGCTCGCCGTAGGCACGCTTCTTTGCGGCATGTTCGCAAAACCGATCCTCGCTGTGACGGATGCGATCGCATCCGGACTTGTTTAGGAGGCGCCGTGATGCTGTACGCTTTGATCTTCTTCCCGATGGCGGCGGCGTTCGCCGTATGGCTCGTCGGGCGCAAAAGCCGCCGTCTGCGCAACGCGCTTGCCGCGGGCACGACCGTGATCGAACTGCTGCTTGCCGTTTCGATGCTGTTTCTGCCGCCGCAGCAGACGGGCGTCGACGGGATTGCGGGACTCGGCATGCATTTTGAAACCGACGGATTCCGCAAGGTCTACCTCGTCGTGATCGCGTTCCTGTGGACGATGACGATGCTGCTCGGCAACGAGTACTTCTCGCATTACACGACCGAGAACCGCTACTACTTCTTCAACCTCATGACGCTCGGCGCGACGATGGGCGTGTTTCTCGCGCGCGATCTGTTCACGGCGCTGATCTTCTTCGAGATCATGTCGTTCACATCCTACACCTGGGTCATTCAGGAGGAGACGCCCGCCGCGACGAAAGCGGCGAACACGTACCTTGCCGTCGCGGTGATCGGCGGGCTTGTCGCGCTGATGGGACTGTTCCTGCTCCAATTTACGCTCGGCACGACGGTAATTTCAGAGCTGTACGACGCTGCGCGGGCGTGCGATAACAAGGCGATCCTGTACGTCGCAGGCGGCTGCGTGCTGTTCGGCTTCGGCGCAAAGGCGGGTATGTTCCCGCTGCACATCTGGCTGCCGAAAGCGCATCCGGTCGCGCCTGCGCCTGCAAGCGCGCTGCTGTCCGGATTGCTCACCAAATCCGGTATCTTCGGCGTACTCGCGATCACCTGCAATCTGTTCCGCAACGATCCCGCGTGGGGCGCGGTGATCCTCGCGCTCGGCACGGTCACGATGCTGCTCGGCGCGCTGCTCGCGCTATTCTCGATCGACCTCAAGCGCACGCTCGCCTGCTCGTCGGTCTCGCAGATCGGGTTCATCCTCGTCGGCATCGGCATGCTCGGCATCCTCGGCGAGGAAAACGCGCTCGCCGCCCGCGGCGCGCTGCTGCACATGCTGAACCATTCGCTGTTCAAGCTCGTCCTGTTCCTCTGCGCCGCCGTCGTGTACATGAACCTGCACGCGCTGAATCTCAACGACGTGCGCGGCTTCGGCAGGCGCAAGCCGGTTCTGATGCTCGCGTTTCTGTCCGGCGGGCTCGGCATCGGCGGGTTTCCGCTGTTCAACGGCTATATCAGCAAAACGCTGCTGCATGAAAGCATCGTCGAAGGGATCTCACTGACCGGCGCGTTCGGGCTCCGCGCCGTCGAATGGCTGTTTCTGCTGTCCGGCGGCATTACCGTCGCATACATGACCAAACTGTTCGTTGCGCTCTTTGTTGAAGCGCATCCGACAAAGCAGGCGGCGTTCGACGCGAAACGGCCGTACATGAACCGCATCAGCACCGCCGTGCTCCTGCTGTGCGCGCTCGCGCTGCCCGCGCTGGGACTCTCCGCATCCGTTTCGATGGATGCGATCGCGGATCTCGGGACCGATTTCTTCCG
This sequence comes from uncultured Clostridia bacterium, assembly GCA_946185305.1. GTDB lineage: Bacteria > Bacillota > Clostridia > Christensenellales > CAG-138 > UBA3792. The sequence continues at coordinate 2,830 of CAMHJE010000214.1, forward strand.
CACCGGGCTGCCCGCACATGCGGTCCGCTATCTCTCGTGGGAAAACCTCAAGGGCGGGCTCATCTCGATCGCGATTGGCGTCGCGCTGTACTTCGGTTTCGTGCGCACCATGCTGATGAAGCGCGAAGGCGACGTGCGCGTCTATGTGAACCGCTGGCCGGATTGGCTCGATCTTGAGGAGCTTCTCTATCGCCCTCTCCTGCTCCGGTGGCTCCCCGGTCTGCTCGGTCCGGTCGCCGCGCTGTTCGGCGAAAACAAGCTCACCGCGCCGCTTGCAAAAGGCATGTTTCGCGGCGCGTCGTTCCTCACCGGGATCTTCGGTGAAAACAAAGCGTCTGCTCCGCTTGCAAAGGGTCTGTTCCGCGGCGGGCTCGTCC
>CAMHJE010000215.1:0-3203 GCA_946185305.1 uncultured Clostridia bacterium
AGCGGTATATGCCGATCGTCCAGAATCGCATCACGCTCGGCGAAGATGAGCCGATCCCGCGCGACATCCTGACAGTCGAACCGGGTGAGTACAGCTCTGCGGAGCTTCTGAATTCCGATCGTGCGCAATCGTTCCGGATGATGTCCGAGATCGAGCGCATCTGGAAACAGCTTCCGGGCATGGACTGCGGATCGTGCGGCGCGCCTACGTGCCGCGCGCATGCAGAGGATGTCGTTCGCGGCGAAGCTTCGCTCGACGACTGCATCATCCGCATGAAGGAGCAGCTCAAGACCCTGCAGAAAGAGGACGGAAAGGGAGAAGAGGCATGACGGTACACGAATTGATCGAACAAACGGGATACGAACCTCTGCTGCTGTCCGACGGCGACCGCGAGGTGACCGGCGGATATGCGGGCGATCTTCTGAGCTGGGTCATGGGACGCGCCGAGAGCGGCGATTGCTGGGTCACGATCATGTCAAACGTGAACGTGGCGGCGGTCGGACAGCTGACCGATTGCGCCTGCATCGTCTTTTCCGAAGGCGTACGTCCGGACGAGCCGGTGATTGCTGCGGCAAAGCTGCATGGTCTGAACCTGCTGATGACCGAAAAATCCACGTTTGAGGTGTGTGCCGAGGTCGGCGCACTGCTCGGATGAGAACGCTGCGGTACGATCTGCATATGCATTCCTGCCTGTCTCCGTGCGGAGACATGGACATGACGCCGTGCAATATCGCCGGAATGGCGCATCTTTGCGAGCTGGACCTTGCGGCGCTGACCGACCATAACACGACGGACAACTGTCCGGCATTCTTCGAAGCATGCGGGGAATACGGCATCGTTCCGATCGCCGGAATGGAGCTGACGACCGCCGAGGATGTGCATCTTCTGTGTATTTTCGAAACACTCGAAGACGCCATGGCATTCGGAAACGAGATCAAGACGCACCGCATGAAGATCAAGAACCGCGTGGAGATCTTCGGCGAACAGCCGATCATGAACGCACAGGACGAGAAGATCGGGGAGGACCCGTACTTTCTGCCGGCGGCAACGGATCTGGATCTGGCTGCCGCGGCAAAGCTGGTCGAAGCGTACAACGGCGTCTGCTGGCCCGCGCACATCGATCGCGATGCAAACGGACTGCTCGCCGTGCTGGGATTCTTTCCGCCGGAGCCGGTGTTTAGGATTGCGGAGCTTCGCGATCGCGAGAACCGCGAACTGGCGGACGGACGGTCGATCGTGACCTGCTCCGATGCGCATCGGCTGTGGGAGATCGGAGAAGCGGGCGGAAGTCTGACGCTCGATACCGATGCTGTCGATCCCGAATCGGTGCGGCACGCGCTGTTTTGCAAGCTGCGGGAGGGAACGGTATGAAGGAACTGTCGCTGAATATTCTGGACATCGCGCAGAATTCGATCCGCGCCGAAGCGACGCGCATCGAGATCCTGATCGACGAAACGGATACGACGCTGAAGCTGACGATACGGGACAACGGCTATGGGATGTCGGAAGACTTCCTGAAAACCGTGACCGATCCGTTCTCCACGACGCGTACCACGCGCAAGGTCGGCATGGGGATCCCTCTGCTGAAGCTCGCGGCGGAGCAGACGGGCGGCACGTTTTCGATCCGGTCGGTCGAACGATCGGTCGATCCGGAACATTGCGGCACGGAAACGTCGGCGCTGTTCTACAAAAACCATCTGGATTTCACGCCGCTCGGCGACGTGGTTTCCACGATCGTGCTGCTGATCCGCGCAAGCGAGAAAACGGATTTCGTGTTCCGACACACGATGCCCGATCGCGTGGTTGCCCTCGACACGCGTGAGGTAAGACAGGTATTGGGGGAAGAGGTACCTTTGGACGAATATGAGGTCCTCGCATGGATCCGGGATATGCTGAACGAGCAGTATGCTCAGGAGGCTTGAAATATTCGCAAATAAAGAACGAAAGGATCAAACACATGAAAACATTGGAAGAACTTGCACAAATTCGTGAAAGAATGAAGAACAAGGTTTCGCTCCGGGAAGGCAGCGGCGAGATCCGCGTGGTCGTCGGTATGGCAACGTGCGGTATCGCGGCGGGCGCGCGTCCTGTTCTGAATGCGTTTGTCGAACAGGTTGCAGACCAGAACCTCGGCGATAAGGTGACTGTTACACAGACCGGCTGCATCGGCATGTGCCGCTATGAGCCGATCGTTGAGGTCTTCGAAGGGGATAAAGAGCGCGTGACCTACGTCAAGGTCAAGCCCGAAATGGTTCCCGAAATCATCAAAGAGCATCTGATCGGCGGCAAGCCCGTCACAAAATATACCATCGGTGCGGTGGAAGGTTAACGGAGGAAAACAAGAATGATTCGTACGCATGTTTTGATTTGCGGCGGTACGGGTTGTACCTCTTCCGGCAGTGCGAAGATCGCTGCTTCCATGGAAGAAGAAATCGCAAAAAAAGGCCTTGCAGAAGAAGTAAAAGTCGTTCGGACCGGCTGTTTCGGTCTGTGCGCGCTGGGTCCTGTCATGATCGTGTATCCGGAAGGCACGTTCTACAGCCGTGTGAAGCTGGAAGACGTTCCGGAGATCGTCGAAGAGCACTTGCTGAAGGGCCGTGTGGTCGACCGTCTTGTCTATCGTGAGACCGAAGGCGACGAAAAGGTCGAAGTTCCGTCCCTGCAGGAGACCGGCTTCTATAAGACGCAGATGCGTGTTGCGCTTCGCAACTGCGGCGTCATCAACCCGGAAGTCATCGACGAGTACATCGCGATGGACGGTTATGCAGCGCTCGGCAAAGTCCTCACCGAAATGACGCCGGAAGAAGTCATTCAGGTCATGAAGGACTCCGGTCTTCGCGGCAGAGGCGGCGCAGGCTTCCCGACCGGCATGAAGTGGGACTTCGCGGCACGCAATAAGGTCCCGCAGAAGTACGTCGTGTGCAACGCGGACGAGGGCGACCCCGGCGCGTTCATGGATCGTTCCGTTCTGGAAGGCGACCCGCACGCGGTCCTCGAAGCAATGGAGATCGCGGGCTATGCGATCGGCGCAAACAAGGGCTTCATCTACGTCCGTGCAGAGTATCCGATCGCGGTTCAGCGTTTGAGAATCGCAATCGGCCAGGCGCGTGAATACGGCCTTCTCGGCAAGGACATCTTCGGCACCGGATTCGATTTCGACATCGAAGTCCGTCTCGGCGCAGGCGCGTTCGTCTGCGGCGAAG
>CAMHJE010000216.1:0-3116 GCA_946185305.1 uncultured Clostridia bacterium
GCTTTTCGTTCTGCTCGAGCAGTGTAACGGCGTGCCCGTGCTCCGCCGCCTTGATCGCCGCGAGCTGTCCCGCGGCGCCGCCGCCGATGACCGCAACTCTCATGCTTCACCTCCGAATTCCCCGGAAAGATCGACCGCGTCGATCCGTGCGGAATCATAGCCCATCGGCGTCACCGTCACGTAGCCTTTTTTGAGCCACGCATAGTCGGTGTCCTCGTCCGGATCGCACGGAAGCTTGCCGCGCGGCGCCCAGTAATACGGGCGGTCGAGCGGATCCTCGCGCCGCACGTATTCGCGATTGTACCGGATGTGTGCCAGTCCGGCCGTTCTGTATCCTCTGATCTGCCCGAGCGGCACGTCCGGTACATTGACATTCCAGAACATGCCGAGCGGCAGCGGATGCTTTTCGGCGATTTCGACCATGCGTTCGGTAACCGCGACGGCCGTCTCGAAATGCGTCGGTTCACGATGGTCCAGCGACATCGCGATTGCGCGGATTCCGTAGAGCGCCGCCTCCTGCGCGCCCGCACAGGTGCCCGAATACAGCGTATCCGTGCCGAGGTTCGGTCCGAGATTGATCCCCGAGATCACAAGGTCCGGCTCCGGCACCAGGTTGCCGATCCCGAGCCGCACGCAGTCGACCGGCATGCCGTCGACCGCGAACGCCGCTTTCACCGGCGCATCGACCGCGACCGGGACCGCGCGCAGCGGAGATGAAAGCGTCATTGCCTTCGATACCGCGCTTCTCTGCCGATCCGGCGCCGCGACATAAACTTCGTGCCGCGCGGACAGCGCGCGCATCAGATATCGGATGCCGACCGCATCAACGCCGTCATCATTGACCAAAAGAATCCGCATTCCATATGCCCCCAGTTTGTAGTATCTTCAGTATAGCAAATCCCGCCCGCCGTTGCAAGGACCTGCAAGCGAAAAAGGGACTGCGCCGCAGTCCCTTTTCCGGTTTTCGATTTACAGGTTTTCGTTTTTCAGCGCGTCGATCGGGTTTTCGCGGCTGATGCGTCTTCTTGCGTAGAGCATCGTGGCAAAGACGACGGCAAACACCGAGCCGACCGCGATCAGAATGCTTTGCCACGGCATGTAGAATCCGCGCTCCAGCTCCTGCGCGACGATCTTGTGAATCAAAAACGTCACGCCGACCGACACCGGAAGCCCGAACAGCAGCGCGCGCAGTCCGTAGATGACGCATTCGTAGCTGAGCATTCTGCGCATGCCCTTCTCCGTCATGCCGATCGATTTCAGCATTGCGAACTCCCTGCGCCGCAGCATGATGTTCGTGCTGATTGTGTTGAACACGTTCGCCGCCGCGATGAGCGAGATCAGGATGATGAAGCCGTAGGCGAACACGTTGACGACGCCGACGATCATGCGGCTCTGCTCGCGCTCCTCCGCGATGTCGCCCGCATAGGCGTTGTAACGGAATTCCGATTCCGAAAAGAGCTTCAGAAGCGCCTCGGTCAACGCTTTGTGATCGGTCGTTTGAAAGTACAGCTGCGCCTGCGATTCGCTCCGAAGCGCCTCTTGCGGCAAGCGGGAGAACGGATAGATCAGCGACGCGCGATCGGACGGGATGCAGAAATCGTCGGATTGTACAAACGCGTCGAACGAGTAGGTCACGGGCACGCTCGCCTCGTCGAATGTGAGTACGGCGTCCGCTCGCGTACGATCCAGCGTGTACGAATGCGTTTCCGCGGCGCCTTCCATAACCTCATGCCAATACGATTCCGGATAGTAGGCGATCTTCGTTTCATCCGTCTCGTGATCATATTCATATTCCCAGACAAAGCCGTCGCGCTTTTGGATCTCCTTCGTCTCCACCGAAGCGGGCAGCGCGTCGTCGCGGAACAGATCGTAGCGGTAGTATCTCATGTGATTGCCGTCGATCACGGACTCGGTGATATCCGTGTTCATCAGCACGCCGTAGGGACAGTCTTCCGCAAAGTACGGCTCGGGATCGACGCCGCTTGCCCTGCACAGCGCGCGGAACGCGTCGTCCTCCAGATAGAGAACGGAAAGAACCACATCCAACTGCACGTTGTTGAACGTATATCCGTGAAACGGTACGGCATTGTAGGCGTCGGTCAGCAGCGCGCGATCGGCATGGAAGCCGTCGACGCCGGAATCCAGCATAAAGCTGTACGCCGAGCGCGTGACGCCGTCATGCGTACGCATCTGCCGCATCACATCCTTTGCGGCATAAACCGGCACATTGGCAAACACGTCGACGCTGCTGTTTTCGGCGACTGTTTTCACCATGTCGGTGAGATACGCGCAAAACGACGAGGCGGAGATGAACAGCACCACGCTCATGAACAGCGAAATGACCGTCGCGCGGTAGCCCCTGCGGTTGCGCTTGAAGTTCTTCGCGCCCATCGTGCCCTCGAAGCCGAACAGCTTTTCGGTCAGCTTCGACGTTCTGACCTCCCGCGGCCTGATCTTTACGTCCGTGCTCTGCCGGATCGCCTCGATCGGCTGCAGTCTTGCCGCCCGCCGTGCGGGAACTGTCGCGGAAATCAGCACGGTGATGAGCGCGATGACCGCCGCGATCAGCAGCGCGACCGGATGCAGCACGAGGCGCATCGTAACCGCCGAGCCCGGCATGAGCCGCGTAAACGTGTCCTTCAACGCCCACAGCGTGACCCCGATGCCGAGACAGCCGACGATCAGCCCGACCGGGATGCCGATGCCCGAAAGCACCAGCGCTTCATAGCGCACGGATGCGCGAATCTGCTTTTTCGTCGCGCCGATCGATTTTAAGATGCCGAACTGGCGCGTGCGCTCGGCGACCGAGATCGAAAACGCGTTGTATATCAGCGAGATTGAGCCGAACATGACCAGGATCACAAGGACGCCCGCAAGACCGTACAGCATGGTCGTGATCGTATCGTCGCCGAACGAGCCGTACAGACGCATCAGCGAACGGTTGGAACCCCAGCTGTCCGAAAAGGTCTGCGTGTCCATGGTGTGCTTGAACAGATACGGATGCTTCACCGTGAAGAACACGGTATTCTCGCCCGTTCCTTGTCCCTTCGTGAATGCGCGAAAGCCCGTGCCGCCGACCGAGGGGTCGAAGCTGCGGTAGACGCCGACGACGGTAT
>CAMHJE010000217.1:0-3079 GCA_946185305.1 uncultured Clostridia bacterium
TTTTCCGGTGTGCCGGACTTGACGCCGACGATGTCGCGCGCGTTGATCGCGCAGGGGATCTTCATGTTGATCAGGTTTCCGGTCATGAATGCGAGATAGCTGCCGCCTGCGCCGAGCATCGGCACATAGATCAGATATTCGACGATCCCGCTGACGAGGTACACGAGTCCGACGCCTAAAAACGCCTTGACGGCGGCGCCGAGGTTCGGCATCGCGCCGAGATACAGCCCGATCGCGAACGGCGCGGCAAGCAGCAGCACGAGCACGAGGACCGTCAGCCAGCGGCCGAGCGTATGCGTTGCACGGAGGTATGCTTCATATTGCTTGTGATTCTGTTCCATATCGCACCTCCTACGCGAGCCTGCCGAGGAAGATCGCGGCGGCCATTGCGATCAGCATGCTGCCGGCGATCGAAAAGCTGTCGATCCAATCCGCCTTTGCCTTCTGTTTGATAAGCAAAAATCCCGCCATTGCGATTGCCGCGACGCACGCGACCGCAAGCGGAAGCCAGCTTCCCGTGAAGGTAAACAATCCGTTTGCGGAGACGATCTGCCCGATATAGCTCGCAATGTACGCGCTCACAAGTCCGATGAACATTGCGGTCATCGCGGTATCGCCGAACGCTTTGAGGTTCCGTTTTTTCTTCTTCCCGTTCGTTTCGACCGTCCCGGACTTCGGCAGCACGAGCCTGGTCGAATACGCTTTGCCGTTGAAGATCATCAGAAGCATGCCCCAGATGATGCAAAAGCTCATCAGAAGCGCGATCGTGGAAAAGCCGGAAGCCGTCATCGCCGTCGCGGAAAGCTTCTCCATTCCGACCGCTTCCGCGGCCGCCTCCGCGACCTGCGTCTCATAGTGCAGCGCGCCGATGACCGACAATCTGAGCCACGGCCACGGCGTGCCGAGACTGCCGGAGAGCGCGATCACGCCGAGCAGGATCCCCACGCTCGGCAGAACGGCAAACGTTGCGCTTGCAATGATCACGCGCTTCATTTTGGAAACATCGATTCCGATCGCCTTGCCCGCGCGATAGGCGCGCACGGCGAAGACCATGCAGATGATCGCAACGAGCACTACGATGCCGCCGCAGATCAGGTACATGACCGGGCTGTTCAGCTTTGCCAATCCTTCCATTCCCGATCCTCCTTTTTCGGATTATATATAACAATATAGCATGCCGCACGGACAAATACAAGCCCGCACCGTTTCCCTCCGATACAAAAAGGCCCGGCCGTTCGAGCCGGTCGGGCGTGATGGTTATTGTTCGAATCCGTGGATCCAGTCGGATTTTTTGTAGTAGATGAGATAGATGACGGAGCTGATGAACCAGGTCAAAGGATATGCGGCGAACAGCAGCTCGATCTGATGCGAAATGCGCATGGCGACCGTGATATAGATGATCCGGATCACACACCACACGAGCAGCATGACGAGCATCGGCACGATCGCCTTGCCCGCGCCGCGGCAGATGCCCGCGACCGCGTGCGAGAACGCCAACAGAAAATAGAACAGCGCTTCGATGCGTAACTGCCGCGAACCGATCGCAATGATCTCGGCGACCGCGGCGGGATCCTGGTCCGTGATGAAGGTCGAGATGAAAAACCCGCCGAAGAAGAAGACGACGAGTCCGATTGCCTCCGCCATCAGCACCGATGCGATGATGCCGAATCGCGCGCCCTGTTTTGCGCGGTCGTACTGCAAAGCGCCGAGGTTTTGTCCGATGTAGCTCGTCAGTGCCATCGAGAAGCTCATGATCGGCAGGAACACAAATCCCTCGATGCGCGAATATGCGCCGCATGCCGCCATGGCAACCGAACCGAAGCTGTTGATGTTCGTCTGCACCAGCACGTTTGCAAAGCCGATCACGGAGTTTTGTACACCGGTCGGCAGACCGTATTTGATGATCTGCCTTAAGCTTTCGCCGTCCATCCGCATTTTTTTCCATTCAAGACGGTAGACCGTTCCTTTGCGCGTCAGCTGCAGCAGGCACAGAACCGCGCTGACGGTCTGCGAAAGCACCGTGGCGATCGCCGCGCCTCTGACGCCCATGCCGAACGCGCCGACGAACAGCAGGTCGAGCACGACGTTCAGCACCGACGAGACGATCAGATAGTACAGCGGACGCCGGCTGTCGCCGACCGCATTCATCACGCCTTTCATGGAATTGTACATCACGACCGGCACCGAACCGAGAAAATAATAGCGCAGATATTCCGTCGAGCGCGGCAGAACGTCGTCCGGCACGCCCATCCACCGCAGAATATGCGGCGTCATGATCACGCCGAATACCGAAAGGATAACGCCGCAGATCAGCGAGAACACGACGTTCGTATGCACCGCCTTGCTGACACGTTCGAGATCGCCCGCGCCGAAATAGCGCGAGATGACCACGCCGGCGCCCATCGATGCGCCGACGAAGAAGCTGATCAGCAGATAAATGAGACTGCCGGAGGAATTGACCGCCGCCAGCGCTTCCTTGCCGAGAAAGTTCCCGACGATCCATGAGTCCGCCGTGTTGTACAACTGCTGAAACAGCTGGCTCAAAAAGATCGGCGTCGCAAAGGAGACCAGGACCTTCCACGGTTTGCCCTCGGTCAACAGCCGTGCAGACCGTGTATGATGTTGAAACAGGGAAAATGCTTTCATTACCTGTCCATCATAATACACTTATTCGTCTTTTTCAACCTATATTTTCCCGAATCTTCCGAAAAAGGACCCCCGCGCGAAGAAAACCGGCATGCCCGCAATCGCAGCGGTCGCAGAGATCCGTCCGCGCTTCGAAATTCGCATCGTCGCTTAAGGATCTTCTCCGATACGCTGCCTGAAGCGGGCACCTGAACGATCGGCCAGGCACCGAAAGCCGTGTTTTTCTCGCCTGCGGCATACGGGGATGTATGCGAACCGTCATTTCCGGAAAGCAGAAGAAAGCCGCGGATGTGCCCGCGGCGATGCAATATGAATCATAAAAGGCGCGGCGATCCGGGTATGGATGAAAAGGTGTGTGAAGTGCCGAACCGCCGCGCATGACGCGATCACCCGACAAGCAGCCCTTTACGAGCGATCCGCCGATCGGAAAGCA
>CAMHJE010000218.1:0-3078 GCA_946185305.1 uncultured Clostridia bacterium
GCTGCGTCAGCGTGCCCTTCATCAGCAGAGCGTTGTAGGTGCCCTTGCGCCGCTCTTTCAGGTACATCTTTCGCCGCCAGCCCCAGACGCCGATCTCGCCCTCCGGCTGCGGATCGAGTGTCAGGTTCGGAAGCAGGTAGTCGCCCTCTTGTCTGTAAATAATGTTCATCGTCAATTCTCCTTTCGATTTTCTGTCACTTTAACGAATAGTTCATTTCGCGTCGATTTGCAACTTTGCGATGCGAGAAATTTTGTAATCGGCTTCGGCAGCTCGCTGCGGTTCAAATAAGCATCTACCATGCCGTCCATGGTAAAATAGATCCCGATCCAATCGCTGTTCTCCGGTTCGGAATGCATATCGAAAACCGTACCAGGCGGTGCACAGATGGAATCCGATTTACACGCATCGATCAAACCATTATCCTCACCGCCCATATTCCCGTCTCCGCACATTCCGGTTCTTTCCTTTCTCGGCAGGTTTCTGTGTCTTTTCTTGTTCCTGCAAAAGGCGCTTCCTTTCTGCGATCTCCACCGACCGAAGCAGCACATCCGAGCACAGTTTCAAGTCCCGGCGTAATTGTTTGTTGGTATCGGAAAGCGCTTCGAGCCGTTCCTCGATCGCCTGTTTCCGCTCCTCCGTCGTGCCCACTCTGCGCCGTTCGTTATTCAGTTCCGTGCGCTCGGATTGCAGTTCAGAGAGTTTCTCGGTTAGCGTTTTCTGCAATGCCTGTACCTGTTCGCCGGTGTCGAGTTTGTACCCGAACAGGTATTTGGACTGCTCCGAAAGCGCATCCAGATGGCGCAGATCCTCTTTCAGCACATACGGATAGGATTGCTTCGGATGGCATTTTGCCTCCCGCAGTTTACGGAGATAGAAGAAATACAGCGCCCGAAGTCCTTTCCAAGTGATCTTCGATAGTCGGAAATCACCCTGAACGCGAGCATATTTCTTTTTCGGCTTTGGTGATTTTGGTTCAATCTCCGGGTATCGGTGCCGTAGAATCCGTTGCCGGATCGCCGTTTCGGTGTATCCTTTTCCGAGCGATTGTAGGCGTACAAACCGCTGCATACCGTTTGCCTTGACCCGCAGAAAGCTGCCGCGCTGTTCGAAGATGTAACCCTTCTTTTTCATCGCAGCGTAGAACTGCTCCATGGTCATGCTGTACCGGATGGCGTAATCCATATCCTCCCGAATGATCGAACGCCATGTCTGCTCGCCCGCACGCTCCGCCTGCCATTCCGCAATATGCTTTCTCGGGTTCTTCTCCGGCTGTGCAATCACCGACAGACCGTACTCTCTGCATAGCCGATCCGATACTTCCCGCATCTGTCGGTAACTTGCCTTGCAAGCGTTGAACTTCCGTCCGTAAAGCGATACAGAATTGACGACAAAGTGCGAATGGATATGTGCCTTATCAAGGTGGGTTGCCACAATCACCTGGTGATCCGGCCATAGCTCTTGCGCCAGTTTCATACCGATTTCATGCGCGATCTCCGGTGTCACCTCGCCGGGTTTGAAGCTCTGGTAGCCATGGAAGGCAAGGATGCCGTCCTCCTTTCCGAACTGGCGTTTGGTCATCTGCATTTCCTCTCGAGCCGTATCCGGCATACAGTTCCAACCGGAAACGTAGTACTGTTTCTCCGTCTTGGCGTCGTTCATAGCGTAATCCATAACATCGCGCATCGCCTGATAATCAACGTTACTCCACTCTGCATTCTCCGTTTTCTCTGCGTCCTCTGCATATTGGAGAACGTGTCCGAGACGGTTCTTAACCGCCCATATCTTCGTCGTCGCCATGCATTTTCTCCGGTAACAGGATCGCTTTCTGAATGTCCAGGATTGCCGCTTTGAGCTCCTGCACGTTCTCTGCGTATTCTTCTTTCAGATAGAAACCGGTCTTATTCGCCTTTGCCGCGATCTGATTCATACTGTTTCCGATCGTCTGCAGCTGACGGATCATACCGTAATAATCCGCCGGAGGCAGTTCCTTCGGTACATATCCTTAGATCAGAAACCGAAGATACCGTGCTACTGACAATCCACATTTCTTGGCATTTTCTTTGAGAAGATCGTGTTCCTCGTCGTTGACACGGAACAGAATCTGGTTGTTTCGTTTTAACATTGTTTTCCTCCTAATAAATGGTTTTGTTTGGTAGGATGCTACGTTGGGGTTTAAGGGTCTCCCTTACGGACGGATTGTGATATCGCAATCCAATGCTGGTTCTCCCCTGACAGATCAAATAAGTCCTTTTTCTTCGGGGAGGAAGCCGACGCAAAAAGTGATATCATTTTTGAGGTTCTTCACCCCTGATAAAGATAAATCCATTCTTTTTTCGGGATCGGATTCAATGAAGAAAGTGATATCATTTTTGTGGTTCCGGCACATACTTTTCTTGTAGTAGAAATCGTGCTATTCTGATCGGGAGGCGTGCGGGAAGGGAGATTCCCTCCCCGCACCATGTACCCCTTGGATCGCCATGCCGAAGCGGAAGCTGTAGTTCCGTTGTTCATGCTTCCCGGCACTTACGGAACCGCGCTCCGTTTCGCATGGCTTCTTCCGTCAACGCGCCATCTGCCGTTCCCGCTTTTTCTTCAGTTCCAGCAGTTCCAGCGCCCTGACGATTGCTTCGATCATCTGTGCCGGTGTTGCGTCGTTTTTGAAGAATCGTGCGATCTCGATCATGGGGATCGTGAGCTTCTCAACTGCCTTGCCTTTATTGCCGGAAAGCACCTGCAGCGGCGTTTCCTCGGTGAACTCGTCCTCGTCGTGCAGCCGTCGGAGCATCTTCGCCTGCGTCTGTGACGGGATCGACTGCTCGGATTCAATCGCCGTCTGTACCGCTTCCTGTTCCTTTTTCGACAGATAGGACAGTTCTACCGCCGTCGTGGTCCCGAGCTTTCCGCGATCTACCATGTCCAGCAGCGGTGGGATCAGTTTCGTCAGCCGGATCATGCGGCGCACATTCCGGTCGCTTTCGTCGTTCTCCTTTCCGATCTGCTCCGTGGTGCGTCCGATAGGCGGGACAACTTGTCCCGCGCGCAGATGCTTCAAGGCATCGTCGCGCATCTTATACGCA
>CAMHJE010000219.1:0-3064 GCA_946185305.1 uncultured Clostridia bacterium
AAAATATTTTGTTATCATTTGCCAATCTATGAAAAGAATGATACAATACAATTCGTGGCAGTATGTGCCGCGAATGAAAAAGAGAGAATTTATCGTATGCGCATCGGAATGTCCACCGCGAGCTTTTATAACCTGAAAATGATAGAGGATCTGCCGGCGCTCTATCATGAATGGGGCGTCAGGAATGCGGAATACTTTTTGAACTCGTTCTGCGAATACGAGCCGGAGTTTGTGTCGATGCTGGCGGAGCGGACAAAGGCAAACGGCGTCACGGTCTGCAGCATCCACCCGATGAGCTCGATGTTTGAAACGCAGCTGTTTTCCCTGCACCCGCGGCAAAGTGGCGACGCCAAAAAGATTTATGAAAAGGTCCTAAAGGCGGGCAAGATGCTCGGCGCGCACAGCTACTGTATGCACGGCGCGGCGCATCTTTCCGGCGCGGCAAAGAACCTCGAATATTATCGGATCGCGCCGGTGTTCGACGAGCTTAGTGAAATGGCCTTGTCCTACGGCATCCGGCTCACGCTCGAAAACGTCAGCTGGTGCTTTTGCCGCGAGCCGGAATTTGCCCTGCGGCTGCTCGATGCGATGAAAACCGACGGGCTGCACTTCACGCTCGATGTGAAGCAGGCCGTGCGCAGCGGCGTCGATCCGTTTGCGTTTGCCGAGGCGATCGGCGAGCGCATTGACGCGGTGCATTGCTGCGACTGCCGCATGGAGGACGGACGGGTGCGCTACCTTCTGCCGCCCTACGGCGGATTCGATTTCAAGGGGCTGATCGGCGCTCTGCAAAAGAAGGGCTTCGACGGGGACGTGCTGCTGGAGGTGTACAGCGATATGTATGACGGCCTGCCGCAGCTGAGAGACTCGTTTTACGCGTTTGAAAAATCACTTCTGTAAAGAGAAACAAGCATGAATTACCGGAACGCGGAGCTTATCGCCGCGCCGAAGAAGGAGGCATACATCGTCAGATGACGCGTAAGACGCGAACCAAAACCCCGTATCAGGTGGATGTATTGACGATCATTCTCGTTACCGCCTTGGTTTTGTTCGGTCTTGTGACGGTTCTGAACGTTTTCTGCGACCCGTTCGACGGGAGTGAAAAGGAGCTTTCCGATTATATCGACCGGATGCACTTTGCGTTCCCGTCCCGTCAGGTCGGCAATATATTGATATCGCTGCTCGTCGCGGTGCCGCTGGCGATCTTCGATTACGATCTGTATAAGCCGTTTGCAAAAACGGCTTATTTGGTTTGTCTCGTTCTCCTGCTGCTGCTCGTCGTCGCGGGCGAAAACACCTACGGCGCATTCGGCTGGTACAAGCTCGGCACGCGTGCCTTTCAGCCGAGCGAGATCACCAAGGTCGTGCTGATCGTGATTCTGTCCAAGACCGCCTCCGAACGCTATGAGCGGCACGGCGCGTTGAAACGTCTCGATGATGTGGCGATCTGCGCACTGTACGTGTTGGTGCCGTTTATCCTCGTCGTGCTGCAAAACGACTTCGGCACCGCAATGGTACTGCTCGTCGTGGCGGCGGCGATCCTGTTCTGCGTCCGGCTGCATTGGGCGTATATCGTTGCGGCGGGCGGGGCCGGCGTGGCGGCGGCGGTCGTTGCATGGCAGTTCTTCTTTTCCGATGTACAGAAAAACCGTATCCGCGTGTTCCTCGATCCGACGCGCGACCTGCGCGGCGAGGGTTTGAACGTGCTCCATGCCAAGCAGGTCATCGGCTCCGGCGGCTTGTGGGGCAAGGGCTATTTTGTCAAGGGCACGCTGATCCAGACCGGCTATGTCCCGGTTTGGCACAGCGACTTTATCTTTGCGGGCATCGGCGAGGGGCTCGGCTTTGTCGGCTCCGTTGCGCTGATCCTCGTGTTCTTTTTGCTTTTCTTCCATTGGCTTCGAACCGCGCTTCGCGCCCGCGATACGTTCGGCCGCTGCATGGTTGTCGGCTGTACGACGATGCTTGCCGCGCACGTCTTTGAAAACATCGGCATGTGCATGGGCGCGATGCCGGTCACGGGCATTCCGCTGCCGTTCATCAGCTACGGCGGCTCGAATATGCTTGCGTCGATCGCGTGCGTCGGGATCGTGCTCAGCGTCTATGCCCGCGCAACCGGGAGGCGGCAGCTATGATCATCCGGCAGCTCACCGACGGCGACGTGTTCGCGGCCAAGGCGCTGTGGCAGGCCGTGTTCCGGGATACCGACGCGTTTGCGAATTTCTGGTTTTCCCGCCGGTTCACGCCGCGGCTGTCGTTCGGCGCGTTCGACGACGATACGCTTGTTTCCATGGCGCTCGGCCGCCCGTACCCGATCCATAAGCCAACGCTGAATGCCGTGATGTGCGCGGGCGTGTCCACGCTGCCCGCCTATCGGCATCAGGGCTTGATGACCGAGACGATGACGCGGCTGATCGTCAACGCCAAGCAGCGCGGCTATGACTGCATCCTTTTGTCGCCCGCGATCCCCGATCTGTATAAACCGTTCGGCTTTGTGCCGCTCACGTATGCGGTCGAGGTCACCGAGAACGCAGGGGACGACGGCGCAGTTGTCGAAACGCAGTCGCCGGAGCTGCTGCTCCCGGCCTACGAAATGTTTGCGTCGCGCCATCTGTTCTGCCCGCGCCGCGATTTGCGCGAACTGGAACGCGTGATCGAGGAGTGTTTTGCCGACGGCGGCCGTGTCCTGCTCGCCGAGGCGGGGTTCGGATGGCTTTGCTACCTGCCGCATCCGGATGGGATCGAGGTCACCGCCTGCGTTGCCGACGCGCCCGCTACGTACCGCCTGCTGCTCGGCGCCGCCGCGTCGCGCTCGCCGGATCGGACGGCAACCGCCCTGCTGCCCGTGGACTGCGGCCTTTCGGGAACGCTTGTCCGCCCGGTGCAGGCGCTGCGCCTAAAGCCGTCGGTGCCCATCGACCGCTTTGCCAGGAGCCGCCGATGCTTCTGCCCGGAGACGTATTGAAACGTCGCCGCACACATTTTTACCGTCCGGGCAAAGAAAAGATTGACAACCCACCGCAATTTTGGTATACTACCACTTGCGCGAGGAGATGTGTCCGAG
>CAMHJE010000220.1:0-3055 GCA_946185305.1 uncultured Clostridia bacterium
GGCTGTGCGGCGCTGAAGCTGATCCTGATAAATCAGATCTCCAAGCTGAGAGGGGAGGGCTGCACGCGCTTTACCGTCAGCATGGACTGCGGCGTAGGGTTGTATGCCGCGGAGATCCTCCAGGGCCTGAAAGAATCGGATGGTAATCTTGAAATCGTCTCCTATGTCCCATATGAGGAGCAGGCGACCAAGTGGATGCCGGAGCTGCGCGATCGCTATTTCAATGCCTTGGCCGAGTGCACGGAAGTCGTGAATGTGGGCTTTGAGAAGACGGTAGGCTGCGAGTTCAAAGCCCACCTCGAGGCCATGAAAGAAGCCGACACGGTGATTGCAGTCTACGATCCCGACGATCCGCTCTGCGAGCGGGAGACCGCGGCCGCGGCCGTCGCGGAGGTGCTAAACAAGCGAGTCCTTGTACTTGATCCCAAGGCCATCCGCCTTTCCTAAAAGCACGTTATACCCTGTTATACCCTATTGATGCATAGGATGTAACAGGGTATAATCATGTCAGAATGTAGAGCGGGAGATCAAAACCATGAAACAGGAAACGATAGCGCGGATTCGCAAGTTCTCGAAGGAGCGGGATTGGGATCAGTTCCATACACCCGCGAACCTGGCAAAGTCCATCTCTATTGAAGCCAATGAGCTGCTGGAGTGCTTCCAGTGGAGCGATACGGATTACGACCTTTCCCACGTGGGGGAGGAACTGGCCGACGTGATGGTGTACTGCCAGAACATGCTGGATGCGCTCGGACTGGATGCCGACGCGATCATCAACGCGAAGATGGATCAGAACGAGGCCAAGTACCCCGTTGAGAAGAGCCGGGGCAGCAACGCGAAATACGATCAGCTTTGAGAGGCACGCCATGATAAAGCTCCGATACGGCAACACCAACACGTTTTATATCCCCGGATCGGACGGCGGCCTGCTGGTTGACACGGACTGGGCCGGAACGCTGCCGCTGTTTTTCAAGGCGATCAAAACGGCAGGAATCGAAATGAAAGCGATCACGACCCTGCTGGTCACGCATTACCACCCGGATCACATGGGCCTCGCCGGTGAGCTGCAGCGGCTCGGCGTGAAGCTTCTGGTCGTGGACGTGCAGCGCCTGTTCGTGCATGCCTCGGACGAGATTTTTGCCAGAGACAAGCACCTGTCTTATCGTGCGGTCGATGAAAGCGCGGCGACGGTGATCTCCTGCGCGGAGAGCAGGGACGTGCTGAAAGGGCTTGGCATCGACGGTGAGATCCTCCACACACCGAGCCACAGCGAGGACAGCGTTTCCCTGGCTCTTGACGACGGAAGCTGCCTTGTAGGCGACCTGGAGCCGCTTGCGTACTTGGCAGGATACGAGGAGAACCCCGCGCTGAAAAGCGACTGGGAACAGCTCATGCGCCGACGCCCGAAAAGGATCCTGTATGCCCACGCTAATGAACAGAAGCTGTGAAGGGTGAAAGAAAAAGAGAATATGATACTTCTGATTTTAGCGGCGATCCTTGCCGCAGCAGCCATCCTGTGCGGCTATACGACCGTCCGGCTTCCCGTCAGACGCAAAGACGGAAAACAGCATATCGCCTTCGTGGGGGACAGCGTGACCTACGGCTGCACGCTGCCGATGTTCTTCATTCGCCGATATCCTGCCGTGCTTCAAAAACTGCTCGGATCGGAGGCCCAGGTCGCAGCCTTCGCCGTCAATGACAGAACGCTGCAGAGCACCGGCAACAAGCCCTATCGCGAGGAAAAAGCCTTTCAGCAGAGCAAAGCTTTTCTGCCGGATGCGGTGGTCATCCTGCTTGGCACGAACGATTCCAAGGACGCTAACTGGATCTCCGACGAGGCGTTCCGGCAGCAGTACCGGGAACTGATCAACGAATACCGCGCGCTGCCGAAAAAGCCGCGCATCCTGCTCTGCACGCCGCCCTTCGCATTTGCGCCGATCAACCGTTTCTTCTATATCACGAACGACGCGAAGCTCGACCGCATCCCGGAGATCGCGGCGCTGGTCAGAGCCGTCGCGGAAGAACAGAACCTTGAAACGGTCGATCTCTACGCGCAGACCGAAGGCAGACGGGACCTGTTCGGCCCGGACGGCCTGCACCCCAACGCCGCAGGCGCGAAACTCATTGCCGATACGGTGTATCGAGCCCTGAATCATCAAAAGGACTATGATTAAACCCATTATGAAAGACCCGATCTTCCTCGCGCAGAAATCCGCTCAGGCTACGGTGCTGGATCTGCCTGTGGCGCAGGATCTGCGGGACACGCTCGCGGCGCACCGGGACGGCTGCGTCGGTATGGCGGCCAACATGATCGGCGTTGCCAAGCGGATCATCATCTTCGACGACAACGGCAGCGCGACCGTCATGTTCAACCCGGAGATCGTCAAATGCTCAGGGCCATACGAGGCCGAGGAGGGCTGCCTGTCCCTCGCCGGCACGCGAAAGGTCAAGCGGTATCGCTCAATCAAGGTGCAGTACCAAAACGAGTGCTTCGAAATGCGCCTGAAAACCTACACCGGCTTTACGGCGCAGATCATCCAGCACGAGATCGACCACTTAGGCGGCGTGCTGATTTGAGAGAGGACGATTCGACCATGCTGTATCGTTATCAGGACAAAGAGATACGGGTCACGACGGAGGACGGCTCCGTGTTCACGGGGATCGCGGAGGTCTTTCCCTCCGGCTACGGCCTCCACGAGTTTGACCGCGAGGAAGAGGGGATCCAGTTGGACGACGTGGTCCTGTTCAAATCGGATATCCGCAGCATCGAGGAGCTGCCGCAGGCCGCATCCGAAACGGCGGACCCGCGCAGATTCGACGACTTGATGGGCGCTCTGCTGGAGGGCCCGTATTGGATCGTGGATATTCTGCCCGAGCAGGTGCCCGCAGACGCCGCAGGGCAGTACTTCGCCGTGGAACGCTACTTCCTGCAGCCGGAGCGGATCGTCCCCCTGCGCCGCAAATACGCCGAGCTCCTTCTGCGGCTGAACTGCTATGCCGACATGGCGGTGTCCTTCGACTCCTGCGCGTCCTGGGAGACGAATCCCGATCCGGA
>CAMHJE010000221.1:0-3035 GCA_946185305.1 uncultured Clostridia bacterium
CGCCGCAATCGAGAAGATGAACCCGATCCGCGCATAGTGAAGCCGCTTCTTTTCTACGGCAAGAATATCTTTAAGCGTGCTGACGGCAGATTCCGATTGCGCAGTATCCATAAGATTGCCCCGTTACCCTTTCCTTGCAATTGGTTCAACGCATAATTGTGCAAACTTTTTTGAATTCCGCAGTCTTCTTATCGGGAAGCGGGCGGACGACGAATTTTTCCGGATGCAGACATTCATTTGCTCGTACAAAGAAAGCCGCATCATCCACCTCCGGGAACAGAACGCCATTGCGTTTTTGCAAATTTTCCATTGCCGTCTTAACGGTCGGATGCACTTCGATGTACATTCTGCGTATCTTGCTGCCTTTCAAGATCTGAAGCGTTTGCTTGCGGAGACGGTTGAACACCGTATATGGCGACAGCACCTTTGCTTCGCCCTCACAGCAGGGACACGTAACCTTCAGGGTGTCGCCGATGCTGCGTCCCGTCTTTTTCCGCGTCAGCTCGACAAGGCCGAGATGTGTAAAGCCGAACACATGTGACCGTGTATGATCGGCGCGCATCGCATTTTTCAGCGTTTGCAGTACAAGCTGTCTATGCGCTTCCTTTTCCATGTCGATAAAGTCGATAATCACGATGCCGCCGATATCGCGCAGACGCAGCTGCAAGGCAATTTCCGTCGCCGCTTCACAGTTGGTGGCCGTGATTGTTTTTTCGAGATTGTCTTTGCCGACGTATCGGCCGGTATTGACATCAATGACGGTCAAGGCTTCGGCGCGGTCAATGATCAGGTAACCGCCGCTTTTGAGCCAGACCTTCCGCGCCAGCGCCTTATCAATCTTGCTTTCCGTTTCATACCGTTCAAAGAGCGCTTCGCTGTCCTTGAACAAAATCCGCGGCTTGAGCTTTGGCGCTATCACGTCGGCGATATCGCGAATCTTGTCATAAGCAGCCGTATCATTGACGAAAACACGGTCTACGTCCTTCATCAAAAGATCGCGGACGGTACGGAAAAGGAGGCTCTGCTCTTCGTGCAGCAGCTTCGGCGCTTTAACCTTTTTGGACTTATCGAGGATATCCTGATAAAGCTTCTGCAGGCTTTCGATTTCTTCTTGAAAAGCTTCTTTGGTTCGACCGGCGGATGCGGTACGCACGATAATACCGACATCCTTGGGCTTGAGCTCTTTGATGATCTTGCGAAGCCGTGTCCGTTCCTCTTCCTTTTCAATGCGCCGGGACACGCCGACATACTCCACGGTCGGCATCAAGACAAGAGACCGGCCGGCAAGGGTCAAATGCGTCGTGACACGCGCGCCCTTGGTGCCGATAGGATCCTTTGCAACCTGTACAAGAACGGATTGACCGGGCTTTAACATATCGCCGATCTTTCGGGTTTCCGGAATCTTTTCTTCCAATTCGTCATACGCATCGCCGGGGGTGAACACATCCCCTGCGTATAAAAAGGCGTTGCGCTCCAGTCCGATATCGACAAAGGCGGCCTGCATACCCGGAAGGACATTTTGTACCTTTCCGAGATAAATATTGCCGACAAGGCGTTCGCTGCCCTCCTGCTCGACATACAGTTCCACGGGCGTTCCGTCCTCCACGACGGCGACCCGCGTGTTGAATGCGTTGGCATCCACTAAAATTTCTTTATTCATACACCAAACCTTTCTGTTAAGAGAGGCATGGCAGACGATCGGAACCGGTAAAATACAGCGCCGTTCGATGCACTGTTGCAAAGCCTGTTGCGCCGATACGCTCATACAGCGCGTTCAAAAAGGTTTCAACGCGCAACCCGCCGGCAACCGTCAGGCTTCCCAACAATTCGATTCGACCGGGGCCTTCCGCCTCGTCTGTCACAAAAGCCTCTATGATATCCGGACGGATATCCGTAGGCTTAATGCCGCTCTTTGTTTTCTTTTGTACTACAATTTCTTTTGCGTTCATCAGATCTCGCACCGCCGATTCCAACGCCGCGCGGGAAACAGGTGTTTCCCAATGCAGCGTAATTATATAGCGCGCGCTGCACAGCAGCTTGGAAAGCGTGTCGATGGACTCATCCGCCGTAAAAGCGGTATGAAAGCGCAGACCGCCCGGCAGAACGGTGTTTACGCGTTCCATAAAGGCTTGCGGCTCGATCTCTGTTTCCAGCTCGACCTCGATCCATTCGGCGTCGCTCGAAAAGCCCGTAGCGAGCGCCGTGGCAAACGACAGCTTCGGATGCGGATTGTACCCTTTTGTATAAGCAAGGGGCAAATTTGCGCGTCTGAAAGCCCGCTGCAGCGTTCGCTGCACGTCAAGATGAGAGGTATAGGAAATCCCCTTATCTTTTTGAAATGCTGCAATAATTCTCACATTGATCTCCAAAACATCCGTTACAGCCTTCACGGCAGTCTTTTGTTGTTTTCGCTTCCTGCGCACGTTTCCATTCACGACGCAGGTAGGCTTCCGTCACAACTGCATCTACGACCGACCATGGCAGCGGTTCTCCGACCTGACGCTCCCGATGCGCGTATTCCTCTACCGTCAAGCCGTTATCTGCAAACGCCTTTTCCCATGCCTCCGGTTTGAAATGTTCGGCCCACGAATCAAACCGGCAGCCGTTCCTGTATGCGTCAATCAGTACGCGGCAAAGCCGGCGGTCACCGCGGGAGAAAACGGCTTCCAGAACGCTCAGCACAGAAGGATGGCAATGCAGCTCGGCGCCGCGAACACCCTTCATGGCATTGCGAAGAACCTGCTGCTTGCGGCGGATCTCATCGAGCGTACACTGTGGACACCATTGGAACGCCGTCCAGGGCTTCGGCACAAACGTGGATGCGCTGACAGTGAGACGGAATCCGGCGCCGCGCTTCTCCTTCGGCAGGGAATAGTAGCAGCGGCTGACCTTTCGCGCAAGATCGGCGATTCCCTCGATATCCTCATCCGTTTCGGTCGGCAAGCCGATCATAAAGTACAGCTTGACGCCGCACCATCCGGCCTCGAACGCATCGGTCACGGCACGCAAAAGGTCTTCTTCGGTGACGTTCTTAT
>CAMHJE010000222.1:0-3018 GCA_946185305.1 uncultured Clostridia bacterium
ATATGGGCAGAAGGGTCAACGCATGAAAACGCTGCTCAAAAATGTGCGCATCGTCGAGGGCGGCGTGCAGGACGGCTCGCTGCTGATCGAAGGCGGAAAAATCCGCGCGATCCTGCCGGTGCAAACCGAGTCGGACGCGGAAACCGTCATTGACGGCAGGGGAAACTATGTTTCCGCGGGACTGATCGAACTGCATTCGCACGGCTCCGGCGGGCACGATTATATGGACGGTACGCAGGAAGCGTATCACGGCGCGGCGGAAATGCAGCTGCAGCACGGCGTCACAACGCTGCTCCCGACGACCGTTGCCGCCAGCAAAGCGGAATATCTGCGTACACTCGATGCATTCCGCACCGCCAAGGAAGCGCGCAAGGATCGGCAATGCCTGTACGGTATGCACTTTGAGGGACCGTTTTTTCCCGTACAGCGCGCAGGCGGCATGGATCTGCGCTATATTTCTGCGCCCGATCCGGCACTGTATGAAGAACTGATTTCCTATGCACCGGGCTGTATCGCGCGGTGGACGGCAGCGCCGGAACTGCCCTGCATCGCGCAGTTCGGCGACTATTGCACCAAGCACGGCATTCTGCCGTCGATCGGTCATACCGATGCGACGATCCGCGAAGTGTGGGCGGCCAAGGAACACGGCTTCCGGCACATCACGCATCTGTATTCCGATATGTCCACGATCACGCGCGAAAGCGGCTTCCGAGTTCTCGGCGTACTGGAATGCGCGTATGCGATGGACGATCTCTGGGTCGAAGTCATCACGGATGGCTGCCATCTGCCGCCGGATCTGTTCCGTATGATTTATAAACTGATCGGACCGGAACGACTGCAGCTTTGCTCCGATTCGATCCGCCCCGCGGGTACGAACGAAACAGAAAACGTCATTGTGGGCAGTCTGGAAAGCGGCGTACGCGGCATCATCGAGGACGGTGTGGCCAAGTTCCCCGACCGCTCTGCGTTCTACGGCAGCATTGCGCTCGGCAACGATCTGGTGCGCGTCGCAGCGAAAAAGGTCGGCATTCCGCTGCCCGAGGCGATTCGCATGATGACGGAAAACCCGGCAAAGATTCTCGGGATCGACGACCGGAAGGGTCACATCCGTCCCGGCTTCGACGCCGATCTGATGCTGTTTGATGACAATATCGACGTGACCGGCGTGCTCTACGCGGGAAAGGAAGTGATCGGATGATTCTGCTCCGAAACGTCCGCATGATCGAAGGCGGCGACGTCTCCCCCGCTTCCCTGCTGATGGACGATGGCGTCCTGCAAGCCATTCTCCCGCCCGACGCCGCGGCGGAAAACGCCGAAGTGCGCGAATGCAACGGGCTGTATGCCGCACCGGGACTGATCGAGCAGCATGCACACGGCGCAAACGGCGCTGATGTGATGGACTGCACGCCGGAGGCAATGGACACGGTCTGCGAATACCATCTGCAGCACGGCGTCACAACGTTTTACCCAACGACCTCTACCGATTCGGATGAATCCATCCGCCGCGTCATCGACGCCTGCCGCACGGTTTCCGCACAGCGGGCGGCGCGGCAGAATGTTCCGGGCATTCACATTGAGGGGCAGTATATTTCCGAAGCGCGCAACGGCGGTATGTACCTGCGATATATCCGCAACCCCGACCCTGCGGAATATGTTCCGCTCGTGGCGTATGCCGACGGGTGGATCAAGCGTTGGTCAATTGCGCCGGAACTGCCCGGGGCGCTCGCGTTCGGCGATTACTGCACGGCACACGGAATCGTTTGTTCCGTGGCGCACAGCGACGCGACATATGACGAGATCAAAACGGCGATGGCGCACGGATTCCGGCACCTGACGCATTTCTATTCCGACATGAACTCGGTTGTGCGCATCAACGGATTCCGCACGATGGGCGCCATCGAAGCCGGTTATGATTTTGATGATCTTTGGATTGAAGTCATCGGCGACGGCTGCCATATTCCGCCGCAGCTGATGCAATACCTGTACCGCCATATCGGGCCAAAGCGTATGCATTTGGTATCCGACAGTGTGCGCGTAGCGGGCACCGCAAAGGAAGGCGAGTATGTGGACGTCGGTTCGCGCGATCGGAACATGAAGGGCATTGTGGAGGACGGCGTCGTGAAGTTCCTCGACCGCAGCGCCTTCCATGGCAGCATTGCATCGGGCATCGAGCTTTTGCGCGCATCGCATCGGAAAGCGGGGTTGCCGCTGGCCGAATGCGTGCGGATGCTGACCGCCAATCCGGCCAAGATCATGCGGATTGATGATCACAAAGGGCATCTGAAAGAAGGATGGGACGCTGACGTAGTGCTGTTCGACGACGATCTGAATCTGAAAGAAGTCTTCTATCGCGGCTGCTCCGTGCACGCGGAACACACCGCATCCAACTAAAATCACATGGAGGTATCCTATGGAACGAAAAGACATCATGCAGGAGTATTTTGACATCGCTGTGGACTACCTTTCCCGCATCAAAACCGAGGAGCGGGAGCGCATTAACCAAGTCGCCGAAGTGATTGCCGATCACATCGCCAAGGACAAACTGGTCTACATCTGGGGACCCGGCGGCCATTCCAACATGAACGCGATGGAAATCTTCTTCCGTGCAGGCGGACTGATGCACATCAGCGCGATCTTGGACGAAGGCACAATGCTGTCCAGCGGCGCGCTGCGTTCGATGGCGATCGAGCGCACCCCGGGCTACGGCAAAGTCGTCATCGAGGACAACCGCATCGGTGAGGGCGATCTTCTGATCATCGCCAACGCTTACGGCATCAATTCCGCGTGCCTCGATGCGGCGCTGACCGCCAAAGAGCGCGGCGCAACGACAATTGCGGTTACTTCTACCGGCCATGCCGACAGCATTCCGGCCGATCATCCCGCGCGCCATCCGTCCAAAAAGAACCTGTATCAAACCACGGACTATTACATTGACACCAAAGTACCGGTCGGCGACGCCGTGATCGAACTGCCCGGCGTGCCGCAGGGGAACCTGCTGGTCTCCGCCCGCTTTAACGG
>CAMHJE010000223.1:0-3001 GCA_946185305.1 uncultured Clostridia bacterium
GACGGTCCGCAAAGTCTGGACCACTCGCCGATCAGGATCCGGCTTTTGAGGTAAACGCCGCTGCACAGCACGACCGCACGGCAGCCGTAAGTAAAGCCCTCGTCGGTCCGAACACCCGAAACGCGCCCGTTTTCGGTCAGGATCCCGGTGACCTCGTTCTGCAGGATCGTGAGGTTCTGCTGCCGTTCGAGCGTGCGCTTCATGCGCTCGTGATAGCGGCGCTTGTCCATTTGCGCGCGCAGAGAATGCACCGCGGGACCCTTCGACGTGTTGAGCATGCGCATCTGGATCAGCGTGTCGTCGGCGGCAAGCCCCATTTCGCCGCCCATCGCGTCGAGCTCGCGCACCAGATGGCCCTTGCCGGTGCCGCCGATCGCGGGGTTGCAGGGCATCATGCCGATGCTGTCGAGGTTGAGCGTCAGAAGAAGCGTGTTAAGACCCATGCGCGAACAGGCCAGCGCGGCTTCGATGCCGGCGTGCCCTGCGCCGATGATGATGCTGTCAAATGATTCGTTGTGCATGTTTGGTTTCTCCGTCCGTTTCGACAAAACAGTATACCATATGTTTCGAAATTTCACAATGCATGGTGGAAATTTCCGCCGTGTTCTGCTATACTGAATGCATCAGGAGGGATTTACCATGGGAAAAATGCGATTGATCAAAGACGCGTACGGCACGACCGAGGGGTTCTGCCTCGTCAAAAGCGCCGCCGTGCGCACGGACGTGAAGGGCAGCGAGTATCTTGATATGGTGCTTGCGGATTCCGACGGCGAATGCGTGGCAAAGCTGTGGAACTATTCGCGCCTGACATACGGCGAATACGACGCGAACGACGTCGTCAAGGTGCGCGGGACCGTGCAGGTATGGAAGGATACCGAGCAGTTCAAGATCGATCGGATCCGCAAGGTCACGCCCGACGA
The DNA here is from genome assembly GCA_946185305.1 of uncultured Clostridia bacterium. Taxonomy (GTDB): domain Bacteria; phylum Bacillota; class Clostridia; order Christensenellales; family CAG-138; genus UBA3792. The sequence goes on from CAMHJE010000223.1 coordinate 921, forward strand.
CCGCGTCGATATGAGCGCCATCATCCCCTGCGCGCCGTTCGATCCGCAGGACATGTACGATGAGCTGTACGACGTCGCCGCGGCGTTTCAGAACGAGGATCTCAAGCGGATCGTGCAGTACCTTCTGCGCGAAAACCGCGAACAGCTTTTGCTGTTCCCCGCGGGCGTCAAGCTGCATCACGCGACGCGCGGCGGACTGCTGCACCACACGGTTTCGGTCCTGCACCTTGCCCAGCGCATTGCGGAGCTGTATCCGAGCCTGCATAAGGATTTGCTCTTTGCCGGCGCGATCCTGCACGACATCGGAAAGCTCAAAGAGCTCGACGCGAACACGCTCGGCATCGCGGGCGCATACACGAACGAGGGACAGCTTTTGGGACACATCAACGTCGGTATGGCGATGATCGCCTCGGCGGCGGAAATCACGATGATCTCGCCGAAGACCGCAATGCTTTTGGAGCACATGATCCTGTCGCATCACGGCAAGCCGGAGTTCGGCAGCCCCCGTCTTCCGATGTTCCCCGAGGCCGAGGTGCTCTCCGTCTGCGACCTGCTGGACAGCAAGATGTATGAAATGGACGCCGCTTTGGACGGCGTTGCGACCGACGGTTTTTCCGAACGGCTTTGGGCGCTCGACAACCGCCAGCTCTATAAGATCGACTGAAGGAGAAAGGTATGTTTGACAGACTGGATGCGGTAAAGCCCGCATTGCGAAAACTGATCACCGCGCTGCGCGAGCGGTTCGATTACGCCTCCGTCCTCGCAACCGACGAGCGGATGCGTTCATGGCGCATCGCCAGAAGCGGCATCACGATCTCATCTGAGGGCGACGGCGGCTACGGCTTTGTGATCCGCGTATTCGACAAAACAGGCTGTGCGGAATACTCGATCAATGCGTTCTCGGAGGAGATGATCCCCGAAATCGTGCAGCAAATGCAGACGCGCCTCGACGCCGCGCGCGCCGCGCTGCCCGAAGGGATCGCGCCGATGCCGACGGCGATCCCGGACGATTCGCCCGCCGTGCTCAAAAAGGAAGCGAAGTATGAGATCGATCCGGCGGAACTCGGCGACGAAGCGATCCTCGAACAGCTCGGACGCATCCGCGATAAGGGCATGAAGGCCGAAAACGTGCTGGATATCGTCTGCACGGCGGTCTATTCCGCAGATCGCAAGATCTTCCTGTCCGAACACCGCGATCTCGACGAAAGCCATATGTGGACCAACGCGTCCGTCGGCGCGCTCGGTTCGCGCGGCGAGGAGATCAAAAACAGCTATAAAGGCTACTCGCTGCTCGGCGGCGCGGAGCTTCTGAACGAGGTCGAGGGCGACATCGATCATGTGATCCGCAACCTCAACGACCTGCTGAACTCCGAACCGATGATCCCCGGCGAGTACGAGTGCGTGTGCGATCCGGAGGTCACCGGCATGATCGTGCACGAAGCGTTCGGACACGGCGTGGAGATGGATATGTTCGTGAAGGACCGCGCGCAGGCGCGGCAGTTCATCGGCGAATACGTTGCAAGTCCTTTGGTGACGATGCACGACGGCTCGGCGGTCGATGAATGCGCGACATGGGCGTTCGACGACGAAGGCACGCTGACCGGCGATACGGTCATCATCGAAAAGGGTATTCTGAAAACCGGCATGTGCGACGCGCTGTCCGCGTCGCGGCTCGGCGTCGCGCCTTCCGGCAACGGACGCCGCGAAAGCTATGAGCGCAAAGCGTATACGCGCATGACCAACACGTATTTCGAAGGCGGCGATTCATCCAAAGAAGAAATGATCGCCTCGATCCGGTACGGCTTTTTGCTCGAAGAGCCGACCAGCGGCATGGAGGACCCGAAAAACTGGGGCATCCAGTGCATGGTCAACATCGCGCGCGAGATCAAAGACGGAAAGCTGACCGGACGCGTATTCTCCCCGATCGTGCTGACCGGCTACGTGCCCGATCTTCTGAAATCCGTTTCCATGATGGGCGGCAGGGTCGAGCTCGGGGGCGGCGGCTACTGCGGCAAGGGCTATAAGGAATGGGTCAAAGTTTCGGACGGCGGCGCGTACATGAAGGCGCGCATCCGTCTCGG
>CAMHJE010000224.1:0-2976 GCA_946185305.1 uncultured Clostridia bacterium
AAGAACTGTCGATATTCATATCATGCTGAGCCAAGAGGAAGGAGCCCAATTCGATGAGTTGTGCAAACGGACGGGATTAACGCGTGCCGGTTTGATCCGAAAAATGGTGTTGAACTGTCCCATCCGCGAGCGTCCAAACGCCGACTTCCTTGTGCTGACCGACGCGATCGACAGGATCGGCGTCAACTTCAATCAGCTGGTACGAAAGGTCAATACAACCGGTGCGGCAACAGAGAGCGACCTACGTGAAGCCAAACGCACCTACCAACAGGTGCTGCGTCTTATGCGCGAATGGGAGAAAACATGGCGGTAACGAAAATCCTGTCTAAGAGCATGCGCCTTGATAAGCTGATCCGCTATATCCAGAACCCGGACAAAACGGATGATGTCGTTTTGACTTACTGCCAATATTGCGACCCAAAGGATGCTCCTCGGCAGATGCAGGACACGAAAGAACGGTACGGCAAGACGGACGGCATACAGGCGTTTCATATTATTCAAAGCTTTGATCCCGGAGAGATTACGCCGGAGCTCGCCCATGAGCTCGGTATCAGGTTTATCAAGGAGCACCTGTCCGATTACGAAGTCGTTATGGGCACGCATATCGACAAGCACCACGTCCATAACCATATAGCACTGAATTCCGTCAGCTTCAAGACCGGTAAGAAGTACCACAGCACGGCACAATCGTACTATCAGCAGATCCGCAAGATTTCCGATCGGCTGTGCAAAGAATACGGTCTGTCCATCGTTATGGAAACCTCCGGCAAGGCGTTGTCCTACGCCGAATGGAAACTGCACGACGCCGGCCTTATGACCCTCCGCGAACTGTTCGATCAGGATGTGGACGAGTGTCTGTCCCAAGCTATAGATCTCGGCGGCTTCTATGCCCTCATGGAAGATCACGGCTACACGGTACGGCACCACGGTTCGTATCCCTCCTTCGTGCCGGACGGATATTCCCACCCCTACCGGATCAAGCGCAACGGCAGATCATGGACGGAGGACGATATAGAGAAGTTCATCGACAAGGCCATGACCGATCCGACCTTCGAGGTCATTATGCCCAAGGTGCAGAACGCATTTGTCCCATATGGAAAGCAGAAGGGCTTCCGTGCACTGTATGTTTCCTGGATGTATGTACTCGGGATTATCGGGCAGGGCAAGCGAACACAGTACCCAAGGGTCAATTACAAAGAGATCAAGCGGTTTGAGCAGTACAAAGCCCAGGCCGCTTTTTTAGATCGGAACAAGATCGACACAATGGGGCAGCTGCAGGCAAAGATCACAGAACTGAACGAAACGGTGGACACGCTGACCAAGAGCCGGATCATCTGGAACAGCAAGAAAAAGCGGCGGGGCGAACTGTATGCCGCGCTGTCTACAATCGAACATCTGGCGGATGTTCCCGATCTGTATACGCAGGGCGCTGCCGGTTTTGAGGCGGATTACAAAAAGTATCTGGATGCACAGAAGAAACTGTCGGGAATGGATGCAGAGGCGTTGAAAGCGGAGCGAAACGAAGTGTACGAAAAGATCGCTTCGATCAATGCCGAGATCCGGGCGTGCAAAAAGGAGCTTCGGCTCTGTGAACAGATACAAACGGATTCTCCGAAGATCGAACGGCAGATGAGCGAACAGATCGAGCTGGAAGATTGGGAACGAGACTATTACCTGTAAAGGAGGAACGATATGAACGGTGAAGCGGCGGACGAAGTTGTCCGCATGGTGCTGAACGGAACCGAGGTCGCCATCCGGCTGACCGGTTCCGCGGCAAAGAACCTTGCAGCGATCCTTGTTGCATGGTCGAAGAATCATAAAAAGGTCTACGGCAAGACCTCCATGATGAAGCTCCTGCGCTCCGGCGAGGAGCTTCAGGTTTTGACGCTGACCAAGGAACAGTATAAGGACTTTCGCGATTCGGCAAAGAAGCAGGTGCTGTTTGCACCATTTGTCAATACGAAAGCCGACGACGGCAAAGTGGATGTGGTGATCGCGTCCCGATCGGTACCGCTGGTGAACCATATCTTAGAGCGGATCGGGTATAACCATGTGCTGCCCGAAGCGGAAGAACCGTCAAAAAAAGATACTCCGTCGAAGCAAAACTCAAGCGGCTCCAGGGAACAGCCCGAAGTCAGGCGCTCCGCCCCAGGCCCGACGGAGAAACCCAGTAAGCCGTCCGTGCTCGCACAGCTTGAGGCGAACCGGATTCTTCTTGAAAAACAGGAGCAGCACGGCAAGTCCGATCCGGTCAAAAGAAGAAAGAAAACGAGGAACACCAAGGAGCGATAAGGAGGTACCGATTTGAAGTACTATAACTGTGCATTAACCAAGGAACAGAAGGACATCGTGATCGATGCCCTGTCCCGTATGAAACATATACTGCCGGAGGATGCGGCGTACCGCGGCAAGGTCGCTGCCCTTTTGTACCACTTTCAGAAGCTGCAGCCGTATAAGGTGCGGTCCGGCTTTTAAGACATGGCAACCCGCCGCAATTCCAAAAAGGAGGATTACCTGTTATACGGGATCCTCCTTCTGCCGACCGTATGGTTTGCCCTGCTGCTCGCCCCGTGCCTCGGCGGAAACCTGATCGACGTGCTCACCCGGCTGACCGAGCGCATCCAATCGCCGTGGCAGATCGAATGGTGCGCGGATACCCCGAAGACACTGCTGCTGTGCCTTACTGTGTATGCGTTCGGCGGAATCGTGTATTTCGGTACCCGACCGAACCTGCGGCAGGGCGAAGAGCACGGCTCCGCCAGGTGGGGATCGCCAAAGCAGCTGAACGAACAGATCGAGCAAAAGCACAATTTCCCACTGACCAAACATGTTCAGATCGGCATGAACACCCATAAGCACAGGAGGAACCTGAACATCTTTGTTCTCGGCGGCAGCGGTGCCGGCAAGACCCGAAGCGTAGCCCTTCCGGGGCTGATGTCCGATCTCCCTTGCAGCTTCGTGGTTACCGACCCAAAA
>CAMHJE010000225.1:0-2939 GCA_946185305.1 uncultured Clostridia bacterium
ATTCTTCTTTTGTCATCTTGCTCATACGGGTTCCTCCGGACAGTTCTATAGGATCTACCTACATTAACACCGTAGGCGGAAGAAATGTCCATCGGCGAAAAAATAATTACAAAGATTTTTGCTTTTTTCCGCTCCGTTGTGATTGCTTCTGCGCGGACTGTTCTTTTTGCTCTTGCAACACTCGGTTCTTTTCCTTGATGATCAAAGATCGCTCAAGGACATCATCGCAAAGCTTCAAGTCTTTGCGGGTCTGCCACAACGCGGCATTGAGCTGGTCTGCCTGTGCCTGAAGTTCCTGCATCCGTTCCGGCGTTGTACTTTTCCGACGCTTTTCGTTGGTAAGGTTTTTCTGTTCCTGCTGCAAATCGGATAGCTGGCGCATCAGCCGCGCTTTCAAGGCTTCGACCTGTTCACCGGTGTCGAGATTGTAACGAACGAGGAACTTGGACTGCTCAGAGATCGCATCAAGATGACGAAGATCGACGCGCAGACAATCCGGCACGGATTCGATTGGCTTTCTTTGCGACTGGCGAAGTTTACGAATATAGAAATAATACAGTGCGCGTAGTCCTTTCCATGTAATCTTCTGCAAGCGGAAATCGCCGTGGAATAAGACCTTTCTTGGATGCGGGACTTTTTTTCTCGGAGGTACTTCGGGATACCGATGCCGCAGGATACGACGTTGGATCGCTTCCTCCGAATACCCGGCACCGAGAGAACGCAAGCGGACGAAGCGCTGCATACCGGGCGCTTTGATACGAAGGAAGCTGCCGCGCCTTTCAAGCACATATCCTTTCTTTTTCATTTCGCTGATAAACTGCTGGAAGGTCATGGAATACTTGATCGCCTCATCCATATCCACCTTGATACTGCTTCGCCATGTCGGTTGTCCGTTCTGCTCAGCATCCCATTCGGCATAGTGCTTCGGGTAGTATTCTTGATGCTCTGTTATGACCGATAGCCCATACTCTTTGCACAGTCGGTCGGATGCAGCTCGCATCTGCCGGTAGCTTGCTTTGGTCGCATAGAACTTGCGCCCGGTCATGGACACGGAATTCACTACAAAATGATTATGTAGGTGCGCCTTATCCAAATGCGTTGCGACAATCACTTGGTGATCGGGCCACAATTCTTCAGCAAGTTTGATGCCAATCTCATGTGCAAGATCCGGTGTAACTTCGCCCGGCTTAAAACTCTGATACCCATGGAATGCGAGGATGCCATCCTCTTTGTTATACCTTCGCTTGAGTAATGCCATCTCCGTTCGAGCATCTCGCAGATTGCATTGCAATGCCGTGACGTAAAACTGCTTTTCCGTTTTTGCGTCGTTCATGGCATAGTCCATGACATCTTTCATTGCTTGCAAGTCACTTTCACTCCAGCGGCGATCTGTCTTTTGCTCATTGGTAGCATAGTCGAGCACATGATCCACACGGCTCTTGACTGCCCATATTCTTGTCGTTGCCATCAGTGTTTCTCCGGGTCAAAAACAGCTCGTTCGATTCTTGCAATCGCATCGTAAACATCATTCATGTACTGCTCATACTCTTTAGCCATGAAAAAGCCCGTCGCATTTGCGCGGGCAGCTATTTGATGTATGTTATTGCCAAGCGCATTTAGTTGTTTCGCCATCGCAAGATATTCAAAGGATGGAAGCTCCTTTGGCGTATATCCGCTGATCAGAGATCGAAGGTATTTCTGTCGAGACATACCGGACATTTTGACCTTGTGGTTGAAGTCAATTAGTTCCGCATCGCTAAGATGGCACCATATACGGTTGGGGCGTTTTCTCATCTGCTTTGCCTCCGCTGGGGTTTAAGGGAACTCCCTTACGTCACGAATTTGGTGTGACCAAATTCAATGCTCGTTAATCCACAGCATAGCTGTGTATAGAACCCTCAGAGAGATTCGCTTCCTCGCCGAGAACAGAACCTACCACGTGGGTCGTGAGTGACTTGATCCGTGCGTTGCCTTCCGCGTCGGATGCTCCGAGATGGAACAGCAGAGCGGTTTCAACAGCTTCGTTTTTGCTCGGCGCAGTGATCAGCATCGTCTTCGTGGTGGTTTCTTTCAGCGTGATAAGGTATTCCTGCATCAGTCGTTTTCCTCCTTTTCGTAACTTCGGATTCTGGAGTTCTTAACCTCCCGAGAAGTGAAATGATCGTTCATTTCGACCGTCTCATCGAGGACAGCATCCAGCTCTTCATTGGTTGCTCTTCCGTGCAGCACGTTGTAGGCAATCTCCTCCGCATCATCCTTTTCGGGTGCATTGATCGTGAAGGTATGCGTGATAACCTCCTGTGCTCTCACGCGATACTTGTGGTTTCTCATCTGCGGCAACAGCTCCTTCCGTTAGGAACTCTGGTAGGGGATATGGTCATAGGGTGTATTCCTCCTTTTCTTTTGATTTTCGTGTGACCACATGATTGTGTAAGCCCTTCCTTCGCATGAGTTGCTCGTTATAATCTTTTTCCTCCTTCGGTGGAAGCAGCTCGGTTCTGTACTGTTCCGGCAATCGGGCTTGGATTGCCTTTGCTGCCTGTATTCCTGCACGGTCATTGTCAAGGCACAGGCAGACGGATTCGATCTGTTGGTGCATCGATAGATAATGCTCCAACGCAAGCGGGAGCGTATTCCCGCGCGGGGTGTTCGCGCCGGCAATCGAAAGATAATTGTCCGGGGCGTATCCCCTCAGTACATACAAAGAGAGCGCGTCGATCGCGCTCTCCGTGATGTACAGTTTGGTGGATTCGGTGGGAGGGAGCGAAAACGAATAACGCTTATCGCTCCCGGCCACCTCTTGGAGAAAGGAACGGTTTGGATCGGAACTGCGCAGCATGGCGTAGCGGGGCGAGCGGGTTTCATCAAAGCCGACAAAGCAACAGTTGTGATGGACATCTTCGAACAGCGTGTCAAAGGCAATACACATTTCAATTACC
>CAMHJE010000226.1:0-2938 GCA_946185305.1 uncultured Clostridia bacterium
GGACGGCGATCATTTCCTTCTGCACCGCTTCGTTGACGGGAACGCCCTTGTCCTTGCGATCCTGCCAGACGAGCCATTCCTTCTCGCCTGCGGTGTAGATGCGCTCCTCGCCGGGCGCCTTTTCGGAATTGCGCAGCGCGCGGAGGATGTCGCCGGTGGTCTTCCTGAATGTGTCGAGACCCATGAACGCTTCGGGGTCGATCGCGATGAAGAAGTGACCGAGGTGATACGGACGCTTGTTGCCGTTCTCATCGACGCCGGTCAGCGCCTTCATGTAGCTGCCCGCCTGCAGCGCCGCGGAGAGGATCTCCACGACCGTCGCGTAGCCATAGCCCTTGTAGCCGGCAAGCTCGTCGCCGATGCCGCCGAGCGGTGCAAGCGCCGCTTCGCCCTTGGTGAGGTCGATCAGGATCTGCTTCGAGTCGGTCAGCGCAGAGCCGTCTCTGCCGATGACCATGCCCGCCGGGGTGGGCTTGTCGTTTCTTGCGTAGTATTCGATCTTGCCGCGCTGGGTGATCGAGGTTGCGCAGTCGATGCAGAACGGGAATTCCTCATCGGTCGGCAGCGCGATCGTCAGCGGGTTCGTGCCGAGCATGTTCTCCACGCCGAAGGTCGGCGCGATCGACGGACGCGCGTTCGTGCCCGTGATGCCGATCAGCCCCTGCTTCGTCGCCATCGTGGCCCAGTAGCCCGCGATGCCGTAGTGCGAGGAGTTGCGCACGGCGACCATGCCCATGCCGAAGTTCTTCGCCTTGTCGATCGCGGTCTGCATCGCGCGCTTCGAGATGACCATGCCCATGCCGTCGTGTCCGTCGACCACAGCGGTCGTCGGCGTCTCGCGCAGCACTTCGTATTCGGTCACGGGGTTCAGGATGCCCGCCTTGATACGGTCGAGATAGATCGGCTTGAAGCGGTTGACGCCGTGGCTCTCGATGCCGCGGCGGTCGCTCTCCATCAGAACGTCCGCGCAGATCTCCGCGTCCTCACGCGGCACACCGTACGCGACGAACGCGTCGACGATAAAGTTTCCGATCGTTTCCCAGTCAACATAAGGTCTTGTTTCTTTGATTGCCATTGTATTATATCTCCCTTCGGATCAATCTTCCCAGTTCTTTGCTTTTTCGACCGCCTTGGTCCAGCCGCGCTGACGGTTGGCGCGTTCCACCTCGCTCATCGAGGGGTGGAAGATCTTTTCGCTCTCCCAATAGTGCATGACTTCCTGCTCGTCCTGATAGATGCCGGCGCCGATCGCGGCAAGGTAAGCCGCGCCGAGCGCGGTCGATTCCACACATTTCGGACGATTGACCGGCACGTCGAGCATGTCCGCCTGGAACTGCATCATCACGTCGGAGACGGATGCGCCGCCGTCGACCTTCAGCTCGCCGATCTTTCTGCCGCTGTCAAATTCCATCGTGCGGGCAAGATCGCCGACCTGATAGACGATGCCTTCGAGCACCGCACGCGCGATATGCGCACGGTTCGTGGCGCGGGTCAAGCCGACTAGCGCGCCGCGCGCGTACATGTCCCAATGCGGTGCGCCGAGTCCCGTAAACGCCGAGACAAAGTAGGCGCCGCCCGCGTCGGGCACGGATTCGGCAAGCGTGTCGATCTCGTGCGCGGAGGAGATCAGACCGACCTCGTCTCTGAGCCATTTGATCGAACTGCCTGCGTTGAAGATGCTGCCTTCGAGCGCATAGCACACGCGTCCGCCGACGCCCCACGCGATCGTGGTGAGCAGGCGGTTCTTGCTTGCGACCGGCTTGTCGCCCGTCTGCATCATCAGAAAGCCGCCGGTGCCGTAGGTGCATTTCGCCTGACCCGGCTCAAAGCACGCCTGTCCGAACAGCGCCGCCTGCTGGTCGCCCGCGTCGCCGGAAACAGGCACGCCCGCCAGCGCTTCGAGCCCCTCGATGCCTTCCTTCACAAAGCCGTAGACCGCCGCGGAGGGCTTGACTTCGGGCAGGATGCAGGCGGGGATGTTCAGCCGGTGCATGATGACCGGATCGTAAGAAAGCGTGTGGATGTTGTAGAGCATGGTGCGCGACGCGTTGCTGTAATCGGTCACATGCGCGCCGGTCAGGTTCCAGATGAGCCATGTGTCGACGGTGCCGAACAGCAGATCGCCGTTTTCGGCAAGCATCTGTCCGTTCGGAACGGCGTCGAGGATGTAGCGCAGCTTGGTCGCGGAGAAGTACGCGTCGATCAGAAGACCGGTCGACTGCTGGATATAATCCTTCATGCCCTCGCGGATCAGCTGTTCGCACAGCGGCGCGGTCCGCCGGCACTGCCAGACAATGGCGGGGTGCACGGGCTTGCCGGTCGCCTTTTCCCAGACGATCGTCGTTTCGCGCTGGTTGGTCACGCCGATGCAGGCAACCTCGCCCGGCTTGACGTCCGCCTTTTTCAAAACGGCACGCACGGCGTCCAGTTCGGTGTTCAGGATCTCGTTCGCGTCATGCTCGACATAGCCGGGCATCGGGTAATGCTGCGCAAATTCATACTGCGCGGACGTGACGATCTCGCCTTTGAGATCAAACAGGATCGCGCGCGAGCTCGTCGTGCCCTGATCCAGCGACAAAAGGTATTTCTGCATGCTCGTTACCGCCTTTCCGATTTTGTATTATAGCATAGATTTGTGCTTGTGGAAACAGTTTTTTGCTGTTATACTGCAAATATGGAACAGATTTCGGAAGAATTGTCGTTCGAGAACGACTTCAGCAAGGAAAAGATCGGTCCGCAGGGGCGCATATGGATCATCGTCATCGCGCTCGTGCTGGTGACGGTCGGCATTTTGGTGCTCATATGGATCCTGCCGCGGCAGAACGAGCTGCCCGTGTTCTCCGAGGTGATGAGCTCAAACCACGCTGCGCTCGAGCATCCGCAGTACGGCACGGTCGACTGGGTGGAGATCTATAACCCGAGCGATGCGGACATCGAT
>CAMHJE010000227.1:0-2892 GCA_946185305.1 uncultured Clostridia bacterium
GTTTGCAGATCTCTTTCAAATTTTGTTCCAATCCGTTTCCCTCCCGATCTGGATAGTCTTATCTTATGACCGATTCGCCGCTTTGTCAATGTGAAGCAAGGAATTGCTCGTTTTTTCGTTGACATAACGGCTCGGTTTGCCGTATGATAGGGGCAGAAAAAACCGTATGCGGAGGTAACCCGATGGCATCGTTTCTGCCTGTATTCGTTCCCGTGGGCGTGCCCACGTTTCACATGGAAAGCGCGCATGACCGCTTTGACGCGTCCAAGGCGCTGCTATATAAGCTCGACAGCCGCTTCATCTGCCCGGAGGATATTCTGCTCGGCGCGGACGCCGTAAGGGATTTTCTTGCGGACAAGCAGCCCGACCTTGTTGTGTTCCAAAACGTGACGTTTGCCAACGCCGCGTATATGAGCGAGGTTTTGCACGCCGTTTCCTGCCCGGTGGCGCTGTGGACGCTGCGTGAGCCCGTGATCGACGGCGGACGGCTGCGGCTGAACTCGCTGACCGGCGCATATTCCGCGGCGAACACGCTGCGGGCTTTTGGGCGCGGCCGCTTCCCCTATATCTTCGGTATGCCGGAGGAGGAAACGGTGCAGAAGCAGCTGACCGATGCGATCCGCGCGGCCGAGCTGAAAAAAGCGATGCGCTCGCTCACCATGGCGGCTATCGGCCACACGCCGCAGGGCTTTGGCTTTGGGCGCGCGCTGGACGGCGAGCTGCTGAACGCGTTCGGTGTGCGATTGGAAAGCATCGAGGCGCGGGAGCTGATCGACCGCGCCAAGGCGTATACCGACGAAGAGATCCGCGAATACGACGCCAAGACCGACGCGGCGACCGCGGGGCTTTGCCGCACGCCCGAAAAGAACCGGCTCGACCATGCGCGGCTGTATAAGGCCTATACGGAATACGTGCGCGAGCATCACATCGGCGCGCTTGCGTCGCGCTGCTGGCCGGACTTTTTCACCGCGTTCGGAACGCCGGTCTGCACGGTGCTGTCGCTGTTGAACGACGACGGCGTAGCAGCGGCGTGTGAAGCCGACATGGGCGGTGCGCTCTCCATGTGGATCGGCATGCAGCTTTCCCATGCACCGGTGTTCTTCGGCGATCCGGTATCGCTCGACGAGGGCGAAAACACGATCACCTACTGGCATTGCGGCGCGGCGGCATGCAGCCTTGCGCGCAAGGACACGGGTGCAACGGTCGGCGTACATCCGAACCGCAAGATCGGCCCGGCGATGGACTTCGGCTGCGAAGCGTTCCCCGAAGCAACAGTCTTTCGCATCGGGCGCGAGCCGGACGGCACGTATCGCTTCTTCCTGTTTGAAGGCGCGGCGCTCGATAAGCCGAAGCAGTTTATCGGCACATCCATCGTCGTAAAAAGCGACGACCCCTGCCGCCCGATCATCGAGCAAAGCGTGCAGGCCGGGTTTGAACCGCACTTTGTCGTCATGCAGGGCCGTCACGCCGATACGCTCGAACGGCTTGCCGAAATGCTCGGCATGGCGGTTTGCCGGTATTGACCCACACGATATGCCCCCGAAGCCAAGCGGCAACGGGGGCTGTTTTCACTTTTGGGGGATCACTTGCTGTACAGCTTATCCTTCTTCTCCTGCATGGCTTCGATCTGCTTCTTGCCGAGCGGATAGACGAACCGCAGAATGATGAACACAAGCAGGAACAGCACCGCCGGGATCATGACCGACGAATTGTACATGCTTTGCAGCGCGTCGGCAGAGAGGCCCTCTGTCTTCAGCTCGGAGCCGTTGTAGCCGATCCGGAGCAGCGGGACGTTGATGAGGATCGTTGCGACGGTCTGGCCGAGCTTGCGCATGAACGAATAGAACGCATAAGAGGTTGCTTCATCGTTGAGGCCGTACTCGATCTTGTTATAGTCGATCGCGTCGGTCGCCATGACCCAGATCAGCAGGAAGATGAACGCGGTGCCGATACCGCTCATCAGACAGGCGACAAGGTACAGCCACACATTCGTAATGCCGAACAGGGCGAGAATGAACAGCAGGATATAGAACACGGCGGCAACGAGGATGCCGTAGGAGCAGACCTCGCGGCGGCCGAAGCGGTTGCCGAGCTTTGTGGCAAAGAACATGACGATGGCGACCGGCAGATACTGGAACACGGTCGGCAGCATCGTGAGCCCCGGCATCTGGAAATAGTGATGGAACAGATAGGCGTTATAGCCCTGTCCGAACATCTGCGCGGCCAGAAACAGCATGGACGCCAAGCTGACGGCCATAAACGGACGGCTCTTTAAGAGCGTCTTTACGACCTTCATTGTGTTGCCCTTCTGCTTCGGTTCGGGCTTGGATTCGACTCGCTCCTTGCTCCAAAGGTAGCAAAGGAAATAGGCGACGACCGACAGCACGGCAATGATCACAACGCCGACGAACACGCGCGTATAATCCATTTGGCTCTTGCCGTCCGCGAGCTTGACATAGCACATGGAGGCCAGCACCATGGCGGGCATGGCGCCGAACGTGGAGCCGATGGAACGAAACACGGACAGGGACGAGCGTTCCTTATCGCTCGAAGTGATGACCTGTGCCAACGAGCCATACGGGATATTGATGCAGGTATACAGCATGCCGAACAGAATATAGGTAATGTAGATCCATGCAAGGCGGCCGCCCGCGGAAAAGCCCGTAACGTTGGCAAACATCAGAATCGCGGCCAAGGCAACCGGGATCGCAAACACCTTGATCCAATGGCGATAGCGTCCGTCCTTGCGCGGCTTGACGCCGTCGATGATGCGGCCCCAGATCGGGTCGTTGATCGCGTCCCAGATACGTGCCACGATCGTCATGATCATAACGCTGAGCACGCTGATCTCCAGCACGTCGGTGTAGTACTTGTTCAGCACGCTCTGCGTCA
>CAMHJE010000228.1:0-2861 GCA_946185305.1 uncultured Clostridia bacterium
TCATCGTCCTTCCAATCGGCAAGCGGCAGAATCATCCTTCGATACCCGTAATCGAGAACCGATCGGATGGCTGCTCCGAGACATTCCGATGAGAACGTTTTTTCCACTTGCAAAGCAGCGGCATCAAAAACAGCAACCGATCCCGGCAGTATACCGAGCAAAACCTGTTTTCTGCCGGAATCAACACATCTGATGGGAAGCCATTCAAACCGTCCGCGAAGGGCGTATGTCAGCGCATACGCCGTTCCGATCCCGCCGTCCGATACCGGGCAGTATCGAACCGTCCAGTCCTGCTCTGCAAAGGCTCTTCCGGCAGCCCGCAGGGCAGCGGAATACCCAAGCGATGTCTGGTAAGCGTCCATGATAAGCAGCAAATTCTTCTTTGCGCTTGCCCGCATGGGATCCGGTAACTTTTCCGGGAGAAACGTCTTACCCTTTTCAGAACGATGTAAAACGCCCTCTGCGTCGATTTCGGCAAGAACGTTGTGTTCCAAAAAGCTGTCTATCGCATTTGTCTGATACAGCGGGTAATGCAGACTCAATTCGCAATGCAAACGGCTCAGGTCCTTCCAAACAGCGCAGTTCGCACGGTTTTGCGTCACCTCTTTCTGATACAGAATGCAAAGGTATTCCCTATCGGCGCTGCCGGGTTTGCCTTGCTGCAAGCATTCCAGTAGCTCCGTTCCATTCCAGTTGCCTCCCGCACGCAGCGCGGAAAGAGCAATGCTCCAACAATGCTTTTTCGTTTCAACGGTGTCATCCGATACCGGGAAGCTTATGCCGATCGGAAAATATTCCCAAATCATATCCCTTCCTCCGACTGCAAGCGTATCACTTCGTCTTCCGCCGCTTCAAGCTGTTCGTACAGCTCGGTTTCCCGCTGCTGTATCTCGCCGAGTCTTGCGCAGAGCTCCTCGATTTGCTTGAAGGCTCCGTCCGATACAGCCTTGTCCATTTCCGCTTCAAGGCGATTTCGCACATTGTCGTTTTCCTCTATCTCGCGTTCGATGCGTTTAAGGCTCTGTTTCGCAGCGGCAAGCGCCGCTTTCGCTTCTTTTCGCTTTACGTAAGTATTGCCCGAAAGGTCTTTACGCTCCTCGTTTTGCTGCTTAGCCGCGGGACGGATTTTGTCAAACAAATCTTCATTCTCATCTGTCTGCTCGATAAAGCCGTGTTCTGTCAGCAGCAGGATCCGATCGGCAAGCTTTTTGACCAAATACCGATCATGTGATACGATCAATACCGTTCCCGTAAACCGCTCTATGGCTTTCTCCAGCACCTCTGCCGATGCAATATCCAAATGGTTTGTCGGCTCATCCAAAAGCAGAACATTGGCGCCGGATAGTACGAGCTTCAAAAGCTGAATTCTTGCGCGTTCGCCGCCGGACAGCGTGCCGATTACCTTGTCGATATCGTCGCCGCGGAACAGAAACATGCCGAGATAGCCGCGCAGTTCGTTTGGCAGCAGCATCGGAAACGAGTCATACATTTCCTGCAGAATCGTTTTCTCCTCATGCAGATCCCGCGTATGCTGTGCATAGTATCCCAACTGAACGCCTGCGCCGAGCTTATACATACCGCCGGAAGGCGATTCCTGTCCGGTCAGAATTTTCAGCAGTGTGGATTTTCCGCAGCCGTTTTCACCGATCAGACAAACGCACTCACCCTTTTGAATCAAGACATTTAAGGAATCAAATACCGGAATGCCTTGATAGTCTTTGGCAAGATCCTTTATAACGATCACTTCATTGCCGGTCGGCTTAGGATCCGGGAACCGGAAGACGACGCTTTTTTCATCTTTCTCCGGCGGAACCATTTCTGCACGGATCCTTTCGATTTGCTTCTCCTTAGAGGCAATCGTAATATAATTGCGTTCCTGATTCCAACGCTTCTGTTGTGCGATGATGCCCTCGATCCGTTTGATTTCCTTTTGCTGCCGCAAATAAATCTTTTCCGACAATTCCCTTGCCGAAAGCTTCTGTTCCATATACCGGGTATAATTTCCCGACCCGGAGCGAATGGAGGCATGGGTCAATTCCAAGATGCGAGTGACGGTTCCATCCAAAAAAGCGCGGTCATGAGAAATAACCAATACAGCGCCGCGAAACGCTTTTATATAGTCCTCAAGCCACCGAACCGCTACGATATCTAAATTGTTTGTCGGTTCGTCCAGGAGCAAAAGGTCGGCGTTTCGCAGAATCGCCCTCGCCAGCATGGCCTTGGAAATCTGTCCGCCCGAGAACTCCAATACGGAGCGGTTCAGGTCCTTTTCCGAAAAACCGAGTCCAAGCAGCGCCGAGCGTGTGCGGGCACGGAAGGTAGATCCGCCGAGGCGGTCAAACGTCATGAGCAGCGAGTCCTGAAGACGAATCAATCTATCCCGTTCATCGGGATTGTTCTCGATCCGCAAAGTCAGATCGTTCAGCTTTTCCTCGGCTGCAATCACCTCGGAAAACGCCTGCAGTGTAAAGTCATACAAACTGACATTGCCGGATAACTGCGGCTGCTGCTCCACATACGATACGCGTACGCCGCTGCCGAAATGCACATTTCCGGTATCCGCTTCCTCCTGTCCCAACAGCATGTGCAGCAGCGTGGTCTTTCCGGTTCCGTTTACGCCGATCAGTCCCACATGCTCTCCAGGCTGAATCTCAAAGGAAACGTCCGAAAACAAGGTTCGCACGCCGAAGGATTTTTTCAGATTGTCTACTTTTAATACTGCCATACGTAAAGACAGTATACCACAGATTGGCGTTTATGGGAATAACTAAAAAATATTCATAAAAATTTCAAGATTCATCAGGGCAGCATCCGTCGTTTTCTGTTATAATGATTATGGAAAAGGAGGTATCTTGATGAAT
>CAMHJE010000229.1:0-2858 GCA_946185305.1 uncultured Clostridia bacterium
CATGCAGAATGATCATGCTTATCCCTCCTCTATCGGTATGTTTCTTACGGAACCAGTTTGGTCATATCCGCTGCGCGGGTTTCCCACGTCGCTGTGCCGAAGGAATGAGCAGTGTCGAGATGCGGAGAATTGTTACCCTCGATCAGGTTCGGGATCGAGTACGCCGCGCCGAGACGCATATCCGTCTGCATCGTGCCGCAGATGCGTCCGCTCGCATCCTTTACCACAAGATCGGCGGTATAGGTCGTCTTGCTCATGATCGAGCCGGACGAGGTTTCCGTTCCGGTGTAGAAGTATACGCCGTCGTCGCTGTAATTGTCGTACGTCACACTGACCGTCGCGCTGCCCAAAAAGCCGCTCTTTTTGGTCATGTGCACAGAGCCGGAGACCTTTCCGCGCACGGTCGTATCGAAATCGAACGACTTCGCCGGCTCGGTGGCATAGCTGCCAACGGCGGGCGTCTGCACGGTTTCCACTGCCTTGCCCGGGATGTAATCCACAAGCGTTGCAATCTGCACACGATAGCCGTGCCCCTCACGCTGACGTTCGATCCACATGGCGCGGGTGCTGTCGTTCTTCCACGACATCGGGGAAAGATAGACCCACTCGCCGCTTGGATCGCTGAGGTCGATGCCGCGATAGTCGCGCTCGCTCATACTGCGGGAGAGATTGACCAGCGCCGGACCGATGTTGCCCGCGCGCCCGCCACGGACGCCCGTTACGCCATACATATACACCTGACCAAGGATATTGTGCAGCGGCTGTCCGATCGGCCGCGGCACCAGTCCGAGCGCCGCCATGTCGGTCGTATCGGAAAAACGCGTCGTCATCACGATGCCGAGCTGCTCATCCGGGGAAAGGATCGTCGTTTCATCGTAGCCCGGCGCAAAGGTAAGCTGTGTGACCTTGCCGGAAGCTACGTCCTGCACGACAGAGTCCGCCATGCCGCACGGATCGGAGCCGACGAGTGAGATCGCCGCGCCGCCGCGCACGAACTGCTTGACCTCACCGCCGATGACCGGGGTATAGAGCGAGCAGCCGGGATGTTCGGGATCGTCGGAAAGCGGGTTCATCTGGCTGATATAGACCGCGTCCACGATCTCATACGCGCTTTCGGTGCGGACGAGCCGCCCCATCGCATTGACAGCGCCGCAGTCGCTGCGACGAATCGTCCATGCGATATGTTCGCAGTCCTGCGAGATGATGGTCTCCGTCCACTTGTCGGTCACGGCCGCGTCCTCGGAGAATGAAGCCGGGAAGTGAATCGGGACAAGGATCGCCGCATCGGTCTGGCAGGTGTCGAGCGTCGTGCCCTTGGGGCATTCGAGCACATAATCCCCCAGCAGAATGCGCGTGTTGTCCGCATACGGCAACAGCCGGTAAGAGGAACGGATTACGCCGCGATAGAGCTCCTTTAGATCGGTGCCGTCATCGTTTACAGAGCAGATCACACTGTTGGCTCCATCATTGTAGCCAATCAGCACGCGGCCGGAGAACGAATAGACGGCGCGGCGAACGCCCATCGACGCGTCAAGCGGAAGCGTCGAGACCTGCACGGTGCCGAGTCCCTGATCGCCCGTATCCGCAATCGTGCGCACCTCGTCGGTATAGACATACGAACCGCTGCCTTTGGCGCGGGAACGGCTGTAACCGATCACGCCGGCAATAACGCAAAACAGGATGATGGATGCGAGGGCGGTCAAAACGACCAGACATCCGCGTTTTTTCTTGGATTTCATAGGTAATCTCCCTTTAAGGCGGTTCAAAATCTGCGGATCAGTACCGATCCCACACGACCCGTTCTTCGAACGGCTTCTTTTCCTTTTGCGGCACATCCTTGGTCGGAACGCCGAACGGAATGATGCTGCGGACAGTCTTACCCTTTGGCAAATGCAAGAGTGAAGCAATCTCGGCATCTTTTTTGTCCATACGCGTCATGCCGTCCATCCAGACGCCGGCATAGCCCATGGCAACGATCGCGAGCATAATGTTTTCGACCGCTGCCGCATAATCCTGCGTGTCAAAAGCAAAGTGTGCTGCGCCCTTAGCTTCATTGATCTTTTTTTCGGAAACCGCAACCAGAATCACCGGCGCGGTCCTGACGGCTGGCGTGGGCAGCAGTTCGGCAAGCTGACGGCGGATCTCCGCATCCCGCACGATCACAAACGACGTTGTTTGAAAATTATACCCGGACGGTGCGCAAAGCCCCGCGGTCACGATTTTGCGGATATCCTCATTTGGGATTTCCTGCTCCGCAAACGCGCTGCGATAGCTTGCACGCTTTTCCACAACTTCAAAGAATTCCATCTTTTTCACCTCATGTCTTGATAAACACAGTATACCGGTATAACCCTTTATAAGACAATCCCAACCGCTTCTAAAGAAATACGAAGCACGGTTGGGATCGGAACCTATGGAAGGGGTGAATTCCCTGTTTTGGCAAAGTAGACTTGAATGGCCTGCCGCAAATCTTCGTTGCCAGACAGCTTCAGCTTCTTTCGCAGCGTACCGCGATGATAGTCCACCGTCTTTTTGGAAACGTGCAGCCTGTCTGCGATCTCCTTGCTCAAAAATCCCTCTGCAATCAGCCGCGCAATGGCAAGCTCCTGCTTGGTAAAGATTGTGGTGTGCGGTTCGCTGCCGAGTGTGGTTTTCGTCCATTCCATCTGCTTTCGGATCAAGGCATAGCTGTCGTCATCCAAGACCTTTTCAAGATAGCGCAGCATACCGGCAAAGGATTGGTTCAATGCTTCCGCCCGCCGTTGCTCGACGTTTCTCCTTTCCTCATCCTGTTCCTTCAGGAGCTGATGCAAGCTTTCGTTCTGCGCCGCGATCAGCTCGGCGGACAGCGCCGTTTT
>CAMHJE010000230.1:0-2833 GCA_946185305.1 uncultured Clostridia bacterium
GGCGACGGCTTTACCGTGAAATGGACGGAAAAGCGTCCCGTCGCCGCGCTGTACTGGGAATGGCTGGACATCCCGACGCGCGCGCTCGTTGAATGCGTCGACGCCGCGGGCAGCGTCGTATCCTCGCGCGAATACGGAAACGTGATCCGGTTTCTGACCGTTTTTCCCGAAGCGGGCGTGACCGAGATCCGCATGACCGTTCTGGAGGGCGAGGGCAAGATGGCGGAGCTGTTCGCCTATAGTGAAAAGCAGGTCCAGCCGAAAGCGATCGCCTGGGAGGAACCGCTCGACAAGACGGATATCCTGCTGGTCGAGGCGCGCGGCTACGATGACATCCTGGTCTTTACCGCCGTTCTGCCGACGTACACCGATCGCGGATACACCGTCTCCGTCGCGGACATCGCCTGCGACACGATCGGTCGCCAGCGCAAGAGCAGTCCCGGTTCCTATCTTTCCGGGCTGCGCCATTTCAAGACGTTTTTCGAATTCAAGGATAAGCACGTCGGCTCCTATTCCACGAATCACAAGCTGTGGTTCGACGACGATCCGCGCGACCCGATCGAGCTTCTGACCGCAGAGATCCGCCGCGTAAAGCCGGAGGTCGTGGTCACGCACGACATCGTGAACGGCGATTACGGAGACGGACGCACCAAGCTGACCGCCGAGATCACGCGCGACGCGGTCGCGGCGGCGGCGGATCCGGCGCAGTATCCGGATTCCGCGGCGCAGTACGGCGCATGGCAGGTCAAAAAGCTGTACTATCACCTGTATCCCGAAAACACGCTCACGATCGACGTCGACACGCCGCTTGCGTTCTTCGACGGACAGACCGCGCGCGAGCTTGCCGTGCAGGGCATGATCCTCTGGGACAAGGAGGAGCTCGGCATGATCAACGGCATCAAAAACGACAAGTATCAGCCGTCGCAGTACGGTCTGGCGTTCAGCACGGTCGGCGACGATGTGAACCACGATGATTTTCTCGAGAACATTCCGCCCGAAGACTTAAGCAATTATGTTCCTCCGACGCCTTCTCCGACGCCGGAGCCGACTGAAGAACCGACGGCTTCTCCGACGCCGGAACCGACCGAAGCGCCGACGGCTTTTTCGACGCCGGAACCGGTCGGAACGACGCTGCCCGAGACAACGCCGCAGCCGGACAGTGCGCAGGGCGGCAGGATTCCGATCGTTCCGATCGCGATCGGCGCGGCGGCGGTGCTCGCCGTCGTCATCTTTCTGATCGCGCGCAAAAAGCACTGATCAAAGCGTTTCCTGCGGACATAAAAATCCCTGCAACATGTGTTGCAGGGATTTTCGTTACCGTTCCTTTTGCCGGCTGAAAAGCTCGGACGCCTGCCGGGCGAACGACCAGACGCTTTGCACCGCTTCGGACATCGTGTGCATCCGGTATCGCAGCATGCACACGTCCCGCGTCATCGAGTCGTCGGAAAACGGGACCAGCTTGAGATTGAAATTGTCGAGCACCGGGAGCTTCGGCATGATGGCAACGCCTGCCCCGACTGTGACGGACGCTGCGATCGAGCTGTATTCGTCCGCCTCAAAGACGATGTTCGGCGTGAACGATGCACGCTTGAACCGGTCGGCGAGCTCCCGATAGATGATCGCATCGTGCGTGATCGAAATGAACTGCTCGCCCGCAATGTCGGAAAGCGCGACGTTCTCGCGCGAGGCAAGCCGGTGCGACGCCGGAACCGCCAGGTACAGCTGCTGGCTTGCGATCGTTACGTAATCGATCGAATCGATGTCCGGCTTTCCGGCGATCAAAAGGTCCAGAGAACCGTTCAGCAGCTGCTCGATCAGCACGCCCGCCATGCCCTGATGAAAGCGGAACGCGACGTGACGGCTGTCGTGATGCGCATAAAACTGATCGACAAACGACGGCAAAACCGAAAAGCTCGTGCTGTAAATGTAGCCGATGTTGATGATCCCGGCAGCCGGTGCGCGAAGTTCCTTGAGCCGCTCCTGCCCCTTTGAAAGCTCCGAAAGCGCGCGCTTGGCATACGGCAGAAACTCCGTGCCGTAGGCGGTCAGCGCGACCTGCTTGCCGCGCTTTTCAAACAGCGGCATGTTCAGCTCCTTTTCGAGCTTCGAAAGCGCATAGGACAGACTCGGCTGCGAGATATAGAGAAGCTCCGCCGCGCGCGTATAGTGCAGAACCTCGGCGGTCACGCAAAAGTATCGAAGCTGTTGCAGCGTCATGCGCGCACCTCCCCGAAGAGATCCTTTGAAAGCGTCCGCCACGCGTCGAGCAGATATGCGAGCGCGAGCATGTCCGCGCTGCCGCCCGGCGAAAGGTTGCGGCGGATGCAGACCGCGTCGAGCTGTAAAAGCGCTGCCTCACGGTCGCGCAGGTCGAGCGCGCCGATGCGCGCTGCTTCGTCCTGCAGAAAGCGCAGTCCTTCCCTGCCGCCGCGGTGCAGCACGTTCGTATCTTCCAGGATCGCCATCGTGTCGCACAGTGCGAGCGCACCGGGATTCTGTGCGCCTGCGCTGCGATAGAACGCCAGCCGGTCCGCGCAGAACACGGCATGCAAAAAGCCGTTCGCCGCCTCTCCGACCGCGCCGGCCGCACCGAAGTTTGCCAGGACTCTGCCGCCGTTGGTATCCTGCGCCGCTTCGGCGCGCGCAAGGCGCGCATCCGCATCGGTTGCCGCAAGCCGCGCCGCGCAGCCGATCGCGTCCGCGCCGCCGTCGATCGCTTCTCCCATGCCGTAAAGCAGCAGCCCCATCGAATACACCATGCCTTTATGCGTATTCACGCCGTCCGTCGCCTCGAACATGGCGCGCTCGGCGTCAAGTCCCGCATGTCTGAGCG
>CAMHJE010000231.1:0-2796 GCA_946185305.1 uncultured Clostridia bacterium
GACAGGGTATGCAAGGATAATTTGGATTATGTTGTCATTTTGTTACCGCCTTACGCGTACACGGCTTCCAGTCTCCTTCTTACCGCGTGGATAAAGTCGATCGTATTGACGGCGGTGACGGTCTTGCCTTCGACAAGGCCGACAAGGTCCTTGGTCATAATGCCGTCATTCAGCGTGTCGATGCAGGCCTTTTCGAGCTGCTCGCCGAAGGCAGTGAGGTCTCCGAGGCCGTCCATCTCGCCGCGCTTTTTCAGGGCGCCGCTCCACGCGAAGATCGTTGCCATCGGGTTGGTGGAGGTTTCCTCGCCCTTCAAATAACGGTAATAGTGGCGCGTGACCGTGCCGTGCGCGGCTTCGTACTCAAACTTGCCGTCCGGGCTGCAAAGCACGGAGGTCATCATGGCAAGCGAACCGAACGCAGTGGAGACCATGTCGCTCATTACGTCGCCGTCGTAATTCTTGAGCGCCCAGATAAAGCCGCCCTTGGAACGGATCACGCGGGCCACGGCGTCGTCGATCAGCGTATAGAAATACGTTAGACCGAGCGCGTCCATCTGCGGCTTGTATTCCTCCTCATACACTTTTTGGAACACGTCGCGGAAACGCATGTCATACTTCTTGGAGATCGTGTCCTTGGCGGAGAACCAAAGGTCCTGCTTGGTGTCGATGGCGTACTGGAAGCAGGAACGCGCGAACGAGAAGATCGAGGAATCCTTGTTGTAAATGCCCTGCAGAATACCGGGGCATTCAAAATCGTAGACCGTCTCGCGGAAGGCTGCGCCGTTCTCGCCGGTGAACACAAGCTCCGCCTTTCCCTTTTCGGGGACGCGGTATTCCGTGCCCTTATACAGATCGCCGTAGGCGTGACGCGCAATCGTGATCGGCTTCTGCCAATTCTTCACGACCGGCTTGATATCGTCGATCAGGATCGGCGCGCGGAACACGGTGCCGTCGAGAATCGAACGGATCGTGCCGTTCGGGGACTTCCACATCTTATGCAGATGGTATTCCTCCATGCGCTGCGCGTTCGGCGTGATCGTGGCGCACTTGACGCCGACGCCTAAACGCTTGATCGCGTTGCCGGCTTCCTTGGTGATCTCATCGCCGGTCTCGTCGCGCTTCGGCAGACCGAGGTCGTAGTATTCGGTCTTGAGGTCCACGAACGGAAGCAGCAGCTCGTCCTTGATCATCTTCCAAATGATCCGGGTCATTTCGTCGCCGTCCATCTCGACAAGCGGCGTAGTCATGCGAATTTTTTCCATCATGCGTTCCTTTCTGCGGTTCAACGGTTTTGCGCGGCGTAATAGTTCATCAGGCAGCCTTCAAGCAGGATCGTCTTTTCGTTCCCGGTCAGGCCCTTGATATACAGCGTCAGCGGCTCGGTCGTACCGTCCTTCTTTACGGCAACGGCGGGAATTTCCTCTCGGTCATTCTCGATGGCGGCGCGAATGCCGGGGACGAACACGAAATCGCCGTCCTCATACGGGAAAGGCGCACCGTCCGCAAGCGTAAAGGGCAGGATGCCCCAGTTGATGCAGTTGGAGCGATAGCGCTTGGTCGCGTACTCGTAGCAGATATTCGCAAAGCCGCCGAGCGTCTTTTGGCACGACGCGGCCTGTTCGCGCGCGGAACCGTCGCCGGGCTTGTTGGCAAAGACGCAGGAGCCGAACTGGGTGTTCTGTAAAAGCTGTTCGGCGTCGCCGACCTTGGACAGCACCTTGACGAGCTTTTCGGGCTTCTCCCCTGCCCGACGCGCGGCTTCGTCGGCGGCAACGGCCTTGGCGCGGCCGACGTATTCCGGCACCCGGCGCGAGAGCGCGAACTCCGCAAGACGCAGCGGATTGCTGCGGTAGGACGAGGTTTCGCCGGACGGGATCAGTTCGTCGGTCGTCGTAACCGGGTCACGGATCACGGCGGCCAGCTCCAGGAGCATATTCTCCGCCAGCGGGTACATCTTCGGCCAGTCGGTGATGTTCGGACCGAGAATCAGCTCCACCTCCGGCTGCGGATGGCCGTAACCGTCATAGCAGCGTTTTTCATAGACGGTTTGATCGAAGCGGTAGTCCAAATGCTCCGTTTCATAGTCGATATCGGTCGCCGCGGTGATGACGCCGCCGCTAAGGGCAGTCGCCGCGATCGAACGCGCATCCATCAAGGCGACGACGCTGATCTGCCCCTCGCCCGGCTTGGAGCCTTCGCGGTTCGGGAAGTTGCGCGTCGTATGCCGCAGGGACAGGCCGTTGTTGGCGGGCACGTCGCCGGCGCCGAAGCACGGGCCGCAGAACGAAGGCTTGATCACCGCGCCCGCTTCAAGCAGGGCTTCGGTCTTGCCGGTGCGGGTCAGCGCAAGGCTCGTCGGAATGCTCGTCGGGTACACGGACAGGGAGAAATAGCCGTTGCCCGTGCTGCCGCCCTTTAGAATGTCGGCGACTTCCACGATGTTGTCAAACAAGCCGCCGGAGCAGCCCGCAATCACGCCCTGATCGGCCTGCACGCCGTTTTTGCCGACCTTGCTGCAAAGATCAAGATGCGCCTTCGGGAATTTCTTCGCCGCTTCTTCCTCAACCTTTTTCAACAACTCTTCCGCATGTTCGTTGAATTCATGGATCGTGTACGCATTGGAGGGATGGAACGGCAGCGCGATCATGGATTCCGCCTTGTCGAGCTCGATCGTAATCATCGCGTCGTAATACGCACCCTCTTGCGGCTCCAACTTTTTGTAACATTCCGGACGCCCGTGGATGCGGTAGTATTTCTCGATCTCCTCATCCGTCGCCCAGATCGAGGACAGGCAGG
>CAMHJE010000232.1:0-2793 GCA_946185305.1 uncultured Clostridia bacterium
GACAACTTGTCCCGCGCGCAGATGCTTCAAGGCATCGTCGCGCATCTTATACGCATTGGCTTTCTCGCTCGGCAGCAGTTTTTCCCTCTGCCGATTCGCATCCACCATGGCAAGCGTTGCCTGATCGTCGTCGAGATTACGAACGATCGCCGGGATTGTCTCGATGCCGAGTTCCTTACAGACCGCCATTCTGCGGTGACCGGAGATCATTTCGTATCCGTCTCCCTTCGGACGCAGCAGTACCGGTTCGAGCACGCCGTTCAATGCAACGCTTGCTTTGAGCTCTGCCATTGCCGTATCCGCTTCAACGCGAAACGGATGATTCTCGAACGGCTGAATCCTTTCCAACGGAATCGCTGTTACGGTTTCCTTGGCGGGCTTGCCCTTGCTCGGCTTGGGTTCCGTTACGGTAAGTTGCTTCTTTTCCGTTGGAATCGTTGTGACGGGTTCTTCTGTCACTTTCGTTTCAGTCGTTGCGAGTGCTTTCTGTTCATTCGTCGAAGCCGCCTCCTTAATCTCCACCGTCTCGACAGCTGTATTGCTTTTCTGCTGCTTACTCATGCTTCGCTCACCTCCGGCAGGTCTTTCAGCCAGGCAAGGAACGCATCCCGCGGGATCAGGATTCGTTTTCCGATCCGTTTAGAAGGGAATCCCTTGCTGTGGCTCAGGTTGTAAGCGCCGACCCGGGAGATTCCGAGGAACGCCGCCATTTCTTCTACACTTAATGTGTAAGGTAACTCTTGTGTATTTGTGTATGTAGGTTTCATGTGATTCGATTTCCTTTCGTGGTCCGTGTAATGGTTGCTTCTCACCTCGGCGTCCCGAAGCGGCGACGGTCTCGTTTCCTTGATCAGGGGAAACGGTATATCTGCACCGGCGGTCTCTCTTGCCAGTTGCATGCAAAGGTCTTTTGGGTGAAATCTTTAACGATCAAAGGAATACTTTTTCGCTTCTTTTCAACGTGTACCCCTCTCATACCCATTGTGAAAAAGCGCACATTTCTTTCCTGGAAATCGGTAATTGTTTATTAATCTTTCATTTGTGGTCTTCGATATTCAGTTTTCAATGTGCTTCTGCTAACTGTCTCTCTACTTTCTTTGGGGAGAATTCTCTCGTTTTTGATTCGTGAACTTTCTATTACGGTTTATTTGTCCTGTGCGGGGCTACGCGTCCCGCGATGCCCTTCACTGTACATTGGGTAATTTTTTTGCAAATCGCCGGAAGTTTTTGAAATATATTTTTCTGCCCATCGCGGGACACGTTGTCCAGCGACTTGTATTCCATTCTCATGACCGCCTTTGTTCCTGTGCTGCTACGCACCACGTTGTCGCAGCGGGCTGTGCCCGCGACCTTGTTGTTTAACCCGGTTGATTGCTGTATTTACGACGGTAGAACGATATTCAGTTTTCAAGGTGCTTGCAGCATCGTGTTGTGCTGCCACTTCATTGAGATACGGTTACGTCGCTTTTCACTGTACATTGGGTAATTTTTTTTGAAATTGTTTAACGTTTTTGAAAATATATTTTTTCTGTGTCTCGCGTCCTGCGATGCTGTCACTTGCAACACCCTCTCACTGTACATTGGGTAATTTTTTTGCGAATTGCCGGAACTTTTTTCATATATTTTCTTGGTGGGCATCTTATTGGTGATTTTTCCAATCACATTGCCTCTCACTGTACATTGCTGAATTTTTCCGCGAATTGCCGGAACTTTTTTCATATATTTTCTTGGGGACATCTTGTCCCGCGGGGTGTTCCCGTTCTCATGACCGCCCGTGGTTCCTGTGCCGCTACGCACCACGTTGTCGCAGCGGGCTGTGCCCGCGTCCTTGCTATGTTGCCCGGTTGTTTGCCGTATTTATGGCGGTAGAACGGTATGCAGTTTTCAAGGTGCTTCATTTATCCTTCTATATATGTACAGGGGGGCTGGAACTCCAAAAAACGACATCTATTGAAAAATATATTTTTGATTCCGCTGTTGCGAAGAAAAGAAAAAGCGCCGCACAAAATCGAACCAGGACAACACATTGTCCTAACTCGGTTTCGTACGGCGCTTGGAAGATTTTCAGTCCTTACGGATCCTGCTCTGCTTGCACGATTAGAAATCGTTTTTCGGTATTCAGTTTTTCGTCGGAAGAATTCTTTTACAACTCCTCCCGACAACATGATTGTAACTGCACTTTTTCAAAAAAGCAAGAACTATGTTTTTCATTTAGACCCTAAGTCCAAATTCTTGGACTTACCCTCTATGCGTTCTGCAATGTTCCCGTAAAACTATGAGAAGTCAAAGACAGATGAGCCCTCAGAGCGTCATCCGTCTTGTCTAATTTCATTGACGGTTTATCTATTTTACTCAAGTAGTTGACTAATTTAAGCAAGATGCACAATGATGCGCAAATAAAGCGTTACTCTTTCATTGCATCCATTCCTTATGCTGTTCGGATGAAAATAAACCGTTGTTTTTAAAAGCTTGCGCTTTTAGGCACAAGATTTAAAAACGCCCATTTTCAGAAAAACATTGCGTAATAGATCGGCAAATATGTGATCTTGTCGTTTACGCTGATCTGCCGTTCGTTTGACAGCACATACGCTTTCTTCACATGATAGTCTGCATTGTTGACAAAGGTGCTGAGCGCGCTGTGGATCGTGTAATCCTTGCCGGATTTCACTTCGATCGGGACCGCAGAAAGGCTGTCATAATCGTCGATCAGATAATCCACCTCTCCCTTCGTTCGATTATCATAGTAGAACAGTTTGTGCCCATGAGCGATCAATTCCTGCGCTACCACGCTTT
>CAMHJE010000233.1:0-2766 GCA_946185305.1 uncultured Clostridia bacterium
CACGGCGTCCGAAAACGCGCTGACCGCGCACGCTTCGCCGCTTTCCCGTTCAAAGCGCTCGATATGCGAACGGCACAGCGACAGGGCCTTGGGATCGTCTTCACAGATCGCAATTTTCAGCATGCTCGTTTCCTCTCCTTTTACAGGAAGCATTGTACCATTTTTGCGGGTTCTTTACAACCCGCTTTGACGGATTATCCCGAAAAACCGACCGAAAATCAAATCGTCATTGCGGCTTCTTCTTATTCAATTTACGATGGACTTACAAAACGGAAAGGAAGGAACAGAATGAGAAAGAATCTTTGGAAAGCGCTTTCGCTGATCACGATCTTCTTCCTCGTTGTCGCACTGATCGGGCAGAATCTTGCTCTGCAGTTCGCACCGAGGATCAACGATTTTCTCGGCATCGTCACGAGCCGGGTCGTCGGCGGCGACAGCGCGGCGGTATATTACACCTCCGATTATGCGAACCTGCAGGAGATGTACAACGCCAAAACGCAGCTTCTGCGCGACATTGCCGACGAAGGCACCGTGCTTTTGAAAAACGACGGCGTGCTGCCGCTGACCACCGGTTCCATCGGCGTGTTCGGCGAGGACAGCTTTGTCTATACGACGAGCAACGGCGGCGCCGCGATGACGACCTCGATGTTCGCCGCCTCCACGCGCGTTTCCAAGGCGCTCGAAGCGGACGGCCTCACCGTGAAGGACACCGGCTGCGACGTGGCGCTGGCGATCCTCGGCCGGGTGAACGGTGAGGGCAACGATGCGCCGCAAGGCTCTCTGGCGCTGAGCGATACCGACCGTGCGACCATCGAAGCCGCCAAAGCGAGCGGCGGCAAGGTCGTCGTGCTGCTTTCCGGCGACCATCTGATCGAAGCGGGGGAGATCGCAAACGATCCGGATATCCACGCGGTTCTGAAACTCGGCAACGCGGGCTTCCACGGCGCGTTCGGCGTCGCAGACGTGATCACCGGCAAGGTCAGTCCGTCCGGCAAGCTCGTCGATACCTACGTGACGAGCATCGACAACATCCCGTCCTCGCAGAACTTCGGCAACTTCGCTTATACGAACGGCTCGAAGATCAAGGCATCGCAGGCGAAAAACTATGTCGTCTATGCCGAGGGCATCTATGTCGATTACCGCTATTACGAGACGCGCTACGAAGATTCCGTCTTGGGACAGGGCAATTCCGGCTCGTGGAACTATGAAGACGAGGTCGTATGGCCGTTCGGCTTCGGCTTAAGCTACACCTCGTTTGATAAGGAGATCACGAATGTTTCCTTTGACGACGCCGCGCACACCGCCACTGTGTCCGTCAAGGTTACCAACACCGGCTCCGCCGCGGGCAAGGAGGTCGTCGAGGTCTACGCCCAGTCGCCCTACACCGATTATGATCGGCAGAACCTTGTCGAAAAGGCGTCCGTGCAGCTCGTGGGCTTTGCAAAGACCGGCGTGCTCGAACCTGGCGCGAGCGAAACGCTCGACGTGACCGTGCATCTCCAATGGCTTGCTTCGTTCGATTATGTCAACGCCAAGACCTACATCATGGATGCGGGCGACTACTACTTTGCGGTCGGCAACGGCGCGCATGAAGCTGTCGACAACATTCTTGCCGCCAAGGGCAGGGGCAGCGGCAACGCGGCGCTGACCTATATGTGGAAGCAGGACAAGCTCGATACCGAGACCTATTCCAAGAGCCTCTACACCGGCGAAGCGGTCACGCGCGCATTCGCGGAAGCGGACATCAACACATGGATCCCCGGCGCGGTCACCTATATGACGCGCGCGGACTGGCAGGGGACGTACCCGAAGCCTGCAGAGCTGACCGCTACGGAGGATATGCTCTCCGTGCTGAACGATACAAAACGTTACGATACCGGCAACGGCAACGACACACGCGCGCGCGGCGATGCAAGCGAAGTCACGTATGTGGACCTTGCAACGCAGAACGAAACCGCCGACGCGCTCTCCACGCTCGGTGCGGAAAACGTCGTATCGCTTCGCGGTCTCGATTACGACGATCCGGCATGGGAAAAGATGCTCGACCGGCTGACGATCTATGAGCTCAGCCACATGGTCGCCAACGGCAACTATTCGATCAAAGCCGCTCCGTCGCTGACGTTCCCCGAAAGCGCGTCCAACGACGGTCCGATCGGTATGCGCGGTGCGTACAAGTTCAAGCAAATTGATCCGGCGACCGGCGAAAAGACGCCCGTGCAGGACGGCGATACGCTGTCCGATCCGATGACCGGCGAAACGATTGCGCTGACGGCAGACTTTACCGGTGTTACCTTCCCCTCCGAGCCGGTGCTCGGCGCTACGTTCAACAAGGAGCTTGCCGCGCGCGAGGGCGAAATGTGGGGCGATGAAGCGCTCTACATCGACATGCCCTGCATCTACGGCCCCGGCGCAAACACGCACCGCAATCCGCACCTCGGTCGTGTCAACGAATACATCGGCGCGGATCCCGTGCTGACCTCCGAGCTGCTGATTCCGTTCGTCCGCGAATGTAAGGGTAAGGGACTTGTCGTGACCGTCAAGCACTTCGTGATCAACGACCAGGAGCAGAACCGCATCGGCATCGGCACCTGGACGAACGAACAGGCGTTGCGCGAGATCTATCTCCGCGCGTTTGAAGGCGCCATGACCTACGGCGAAGCGAACGGGCTCATGACCTCTTACAACCGCATCGGCATGATCTCCACCGCGACCGAATACGATCTTGTCACCGGCGTGCTGTTCAACGAATGGGGCAGCAATGCATTC
>CAMHJE010000234.1:0-2744 GCA_946185305.1 uncultured Clostridia bacterium
AAGCGGCTCCGCAAGCGCATAGGTCAACTCGTTGCTTCCGAGCTCCAGCGCGATCGGCAGCCCTCCCCCAAGGGATCTGCCGCGCACATCCATCTTCAGCTCGTCCTTTCTCGGGAACGCCGACGCGTACGCGATCTTCAGTTCCTCCGCCGCGCGCAGCCCGATCACCACGCCGTGCTGGCGCTTCAGATAGCGCACGATCGCCGCGTCAAATTTGTCGCCTCCGACGCGCAGCGAGTCGTGCTGCACCGCCTTGCCCATCGAGGTCACCACGATGTCGCAGGTGCCCGCGCCGATGTCCATGACAAGGTTCGCCTTCGGTTCCAGAATATCCAGTCCGGCGCCGATTGCCGCCGCAACCGGTTCTTCGAGCAGGAACGTATAGCGCGCGCCCGCGCCTTCGGTCGTTTCGATGACCGCGCGCTTCTCCACCTCGGTCGCCATCGACGGCACCGCCACGACCGCACGCGGCTTGAAAAAGATGCGGCTGCCCACGATCCGGTTGAAGAACAGCGTCAGCATGCGCTCCGTCGCGTCAAAGTTTGCCACCACGCCGTCCTGCATCGGACGAACGATCATCAGGTTGTCCGGCGCTCTGCCGACCATGTCCTTCGCTTCCTGCCCGACCGCAACCATCTTGCCCGTGCCGCGCTCGATCGCAGCAACGTTCGGCTCACGCAAAACGATGCCCTTTCCGCGCACATAGGCGAGCACATTGCTCGTTCCGAGGTCCAGACCGATGTCCGATGAATGAAACAGTCCCATTTTGATCCTTTCGCCGCTGATCCGGCTTCCTATACTTGTACCATAATTGTACCATGTCGCGGTTGGGAATCGATGAAGAAAGTGTAAACGAACATATTGCGAAATGTGAATTTTCACGATATACTGAACGGTATGGAAGAGCAATTCATCATCAAACAGGCGGAATTTGTCACGAGCGGCGGGCTCGACGGGAGATACCCGCAGCCGCTCGGGTGCGAAATCGCCATCGTCGGAAAATCGAACGTTGGAAAATCCAGTCTGATCAACTGTCTGACGAACAACAAAAAACTGGCCAAGACCTCATCGCAGCCGGGCAAGACGCGGCTGATCAACTTCTTTCTGTTGAACCGCAGCTTCTATCTGGTCGACCTGCCGGGATACGGCTTTGCGAAGGCGTCGAAGGAGGAACAGAAAAGCTGGGGCGAGATCCTGGAACGCTACCTGCAGAGCGGACGCGTCCGGCATCTTCTGATGCTGATCGATATCCGGCACGAGCCGACGCGCGACGATCTGCAGATGTTCCGCTATCTGATCTATTACGGCATTCCGTATACGCTGGTCGCGACCAAGGCGGACAAGATCGCAAGGTCGAAGCTCCGCTCGGAAGCAAACGCCCGCGCCAAACAGCTCGGCGCGCCGCCGTTCGCGATCCCGTTTTCCTCGGAAACGGGTGAAGGCAAGGCGGAATTGCTCACACGGATCGGGCAGATCGCCGCGGATGCGGTGCCTCCCCAAAAAGAATCTCCGGAATCTGAAAAAAGGGCTTGACAGATGGCATGCTTCTTTGCATACTATGCTGTGAAATCTACTCGCGAGGTAATCAAAGATATCCATGCTGAAAAAATGCCCGATCTGTGAGTTGAACTATCTGCGCGGAACGGAAACGATCTGCCGTGTCTGTGCGGCCGCCCGCAGCAAGCGTCACGCGTATGACGCGGAGCAGGAAACCGTCATGTGCAGCGAGTGCGGCGAAAAGCCCGCCGTGCCCGGTCACGATCTGTGTGAAGACTGTCTGAAAGAACAAAAGCGTCAGGCGAACCTTGAGGTGCTTGCGGATAAGATCCGCGCCGACGAAGCGGAAGATCCGCTCGAAGAGGATCTCGAGGACGCGGAAGACGAGGAATAATCAAAAGAAAGCGAGACGCGCATGCCTCACGTTTACGCCATCGGCGACCTGCATTTAAGCTTGTCCGTCCCGAATAAGGCGATGGACGTGTTCGGCGCGCGCTGGCAAAACCATGCGGATCGCCTCAAAGAGGCGTGGCAGGACGTCGTCTCGCCCGAGGATCTCGTGCTCGTGCCCGGCGACATCAGCTGGGCGATGTATCTAAAGGACGCGCTTGCCGATCTCGCGTTCATCGGCGGACTGAACGGCACCAAGCTGCTGCTGCGCGGCAATCACGACTACTGGTGGCAGAGCGTCACCAAGGTCCGCGCCGCGCTGCAAAACGGCATGTTCGCCCTGCAGAACGACGTGTTCCGCTTCGGCGAGCTGTATATCGCCGGAACACGCGGCTGGACCATCCCCGAATCCGCGCATTTCAAGGAAAGTACCGATCGCAAACTCTATGAGCGCGAGCTGATCCGCCTCGATCTGTCGCTTTCGCGCGTACCGCAGGGCGCGCCGCTGATCGGTATGCTGCACTATCCGCCGTTCTCCGAAACGGGCACGGCAAGCGCCTTTGCAAAACGGTTTTGCGAGCACGGCGCTTCGGACGTCGTCTACGGACACCTGCACGGCGCATCGCACCGCTTCGGGTTTTCGGGCGAGTCCGACGGCGTTCGCTATCACCTCGTTTCCGCCGACTATCTCGACTTTGTGCCGAAACGGATCCTGTGACAGCGGCCGGCTTTCCCGCAAATTGCCGCAGCCGGCGCTTGAAAAAAAGCTTGACACCGCGGATTTCATCCGCTATAATAATTTTGCTATGGCGGTGTAACTCAGTTGGCCAGAGTAGTCGGTTCATACCCGACCTGTC
>CAMHJE010000235.1:0-2743 GCA_946185305.1 uncultured Clostridia bacterium
TGATGTGAGGAGGTCTCATGGACTACCGGAAATTTGACGACACCTATGTCGTGCGCCTGGATCGCGGCGAGTCCGTACATCCGTGTCTGCTCTCGCTGTGCGAGAAGGAAAAGATTCTGCTCGGCTCGATCTCTGCGATCGGCGCGGTCGATCATGCGGTGATCGGCGTGTATGACCTTGCGAGCGGCTCTTATATCCGGCGCGAATACAACGAATTCATGGAGATCTCGAACCTCACCGGCAATGTGACCGAAAAGGACGGCAGACCGTATCTGCATCTGCACGTCACGGCATGCGGGCAGGACCTCTCCGTGCATGCCGGACATGCGATCGAACTGCGCATCGGCGCGACCTGCGAGCTGTTTTTGCGCACGCTGCCCGGCACGGTCGAACGCCGTACCGATCCCGAAACCGGTCTCAACCTGTTCGGATTCTGACAAGGAGTATTGTATGATCCCGTCCGTCATTCTCAATGCAGGTCTGATCCTCATCAACATCGTCTGCACCGTGATCGGTCTCAAAAGGCGCGGCTTTTCGGATCTGTTCCGCTACTTCACCGTGCTTTCCAACGAGCTTTGTGCGATCTGCGCCGCCATCGTGCTGATCGCCTGGACGGGCGGTTCGCTGCCGAAATGGGTCGTTCTTCTGAAATTTGTCGGCACCGTTGCTGTGTCGGTCACGCTGCTGACCGTATTTCTGTACCTCGGTCCGGTCTCCGGGGAGTGGAAGTATCTGCTGTCAGGACCCGATCTTTTCTGGCATCTCTTCTGTCCGCTGATCGCAATCGTCTCGCTGTGCGTTTTCGAGCATACGGACTTCGGCTTCGGCTGGGTGTTTACGGCGCTCATTCCCGTCGTGCTGTACGGCATCTTTTATCTTTGGCGCGTGGTGCTTCTGCCGGAGGACCGCCGCATGGAAGATTTTTACGGATTCAATAAAACCGGCAAGTGGCCTGTCAGCATGCTGATGATCTTCGTCCTCGCATTTTCGGCGGGTGTCGTGCTCTGGGCGGTTTAACAACATTTTACAGGTTGGAGCGGGATATGATTCGATATCGGGGTCTTTTTGTGACAGCGTTGCTTGCGCTGTGTTTTGCGTGCGGCAGACCGGCTATAGAGGCTGCCGCTCCGTCCGTCGGGATCGAGGCGACCCCTTCCCCCTCGCCGACGTCTGCACCGACCGACACGCCGTCCCCTTCTCCTTCGCCGACGCCCGAGCCGACCGAGACGCCTGAGCCGACGCCGGAGGTGATCGACGCCGCGCGGCTCGATGCGGGCGAGTTCGATTCCTTTTTTGACGACGCCGTATTCATCGGCGATTCGATCACGCGGACGTTCGGAAACTATACGAGCGGACGCCGCAGAACCGAAGCAGGATTTTTGGGCGACGCGCATTTCATGGGCGCCGTTGCCATGAGCGTCATGAACGCGAGTCAGAACCGCGCATATCCGGACGGCATCACGTTCACGGTGCGCGGAAAGGCGGTTTCCGTCACCGAGGGCATCAACCTTTATGAAGCGAAAAAGGCGTTTATTCTGCTCGGCGGAAACGACATCGGCTTCCGCAGCTGGGATGCAGTCGAAGGGTACTATGCGCGCCTGATCGATCTCATTCACGAGCAATGTCCCGATACCGAGGTGATCATGCAGGGCGTTCTGCCCGTGACGGAGGCGTACTGCCGCAAGGAGCGCGTCCGGATCGACCGCTGGAACAGCTTCAACGAGATCCTCGGGCGGATCGCACAGGAACACGATGCAGCGTTTCTGGACTTTTCCGATCGGTTGATGGACGAAAACGGATACCTGCCCGAATCTTTCTCAAGCGACAACAGCGACCATCTGAGCGAGCAGGCGGAAGAGATCTGGGTGCGCGCGCTGCGCGAATTTGCCGCAAAACGCATGAAGCCGGACGCCGTTCTGGCAGGTGATTGATCCCGAACAATCCGCGATCCGCAAAGCAGCTGCCTTACGGATCGTTTTTTGTATCCGTCTCTGCCGACACATATGCAAGCACGCCGTCCGCGATCGCGTCCGCCAGCCGCTGCTGATACGCCTCGTCCGTCAGATTCTTCTCGTCCTCCGGGTTGCTCAGAAAACCGCATTCCACCAGAACGGACGGAACGTCGGGAATGCGCGTGACGTAATTGTTGCCCGGATTGGCAAGCCGCGGCTTCAGCGCAAGCGCTTCGCAGAGCGCGTCGATCACGCACTGCGCAAGGCGCTGTCCCTCGTCGGCACCCGCCTGATAATAGCACATCGGTCCCTTGACGCTTCGATCCGGAAACTTGTTCATATGGATCGAAACCGTTACGTCCGCGCCCTCCGTGCAGAGGATCGCGCCGCGCGCCGCCATGTCGTCGCGCTTTGTTTTTCCGATCGCATCTCCGCTCGTTCGCGTGCGCAGCACAAAGCAGCCGCGATCCTCGAGCGCGCGCGCCGTGCGTTCGCCGACCGCAAGGTTCAGATCGGATTCCAAAACGCCCGTATCGACGCCTATCGCGCCGCTGTCCGCGCCGCCGTGCCCGTAATCGAGGATCACAAAGTATGCGGGCGGCTGCGCGTCGAGGACATACGGCGTGCAGGGCGTCGCGGGAAGCGCGCACCTGAACAGGAAAAGGGACAGTATCGGCAAAAGAAATCGCTTCATGATACAGTTTATGCGAAAAAGGCGAAGGTTTGATGTTTTTATCCGTTGACATTTACAAGAAAAGCAAGTAAAATAGTGACGTTATCATGGAGGCATG
>CAMHJE010000236.1:0-2739 GCA_946185305.1 uncultured Clostridia bacterium
ACGATCAGAATGATCGCAAGACGCTTGCTGGAAAAGCTGTACCGGTCATACGCGCCGATGCTGAACAGCAGTAAATACAGCAGACCGGACAGCACCGCGGTCACGGCAACGAACCAATGCAGGTAGGCGCCGAGCGGGAAGTCCGAATGGATCACAAAATGCAGACCGGGGTTATAGTGATCCAGAATGTAGAACACAATGTAGTTGGCGGACAGAATCGCCGTTGCGTTGGCAAGGATGCTCGCTACGACGCGCAAGCCGCGAAACCGGGAATTTTTAGCCATTCACAGAGTCCTTTCCTTTTTTGAATACGAACACGCGCTGCAATGCAAACGACAGCGGGTAGCAGATCAGCTGCGCCAAAATGTAGCAGGCCCATGCGGGCAGACCGGCCATCGTCAAAAGCTCGATGAACACCGCGTTCAGACACAGCACCATCACAACGACAATCGCATACTTCCAAAGATGCCCGTGCTTCGAGGAACGCATCTGGAACACAAACGACTTGTTCAGCGTGAAATTGAACAGCGACGAGCAGATGCGGGCGATGACGAGGGAGATATCCCGCAGCAGCGAACCGTCCCCGTAGAAAATGTACGGGTGCAGCGCGGTGAGCGAGCTGTCCCAATTCCCGACCTCGCGGGAGAAGGAGAACATCGACGCCGCCGTGTCCCATCCGGCAAACAAAACGATCGTGCCGTAAAACGCAAGACAGAACACAAGGAAGTCGATCACAAAGCTCATCAGCGAGGAGGTGATAAAGCGAAGGAACGTCGGCTTCAAAAACTTGAAAATGACCTTATAGATCTTCGCGGAATCGCGCAGTGTGTCAAAGTGCGAGGACTGGTTGTTCTCTAAGTAGACCGTTTCGATCGGCACCTCGTAAACGCCGGTGGACGCCGTGCAGCAGTACAGCAGCTGATGGATCTCATATTCATACCGGTCGCCGTGCAGCGCGAGCATTTCGGGCACACGACCCACCGAAAACGCGCGCAGGCCGGTCTGCGTATCATACAGACGCTTGCCGGTCGTCAGATGAAAGACGCCGCGCGTAATGCCGTTGCCGAGACGGCTGCGAAGCGGCACCGCGCCCTTGAACTGGCGGCCGCCGGTCACAAGCATATCGGGGTTCTTTTTCCATGCCTCCACAACGCGCAGCGCATCGTGGATCAGATGCTGCCCGTCCGCATCAACGGTCAGGATACCCTCATCTTTCGGATAATGCTCCGCAATATATGCAAACGCGGTTTTCAGCGCAGCGCCTTTGCCGCGGTTCTTTTCGTGATGCAGCACCGTCACGCAGGGATCGGCTTCGGCCTCGGCAAACAGCTTTTGACAGGGCTCGCTGCTGCCGTCGTCCACGATCACAAGCGGAAAGGAAGGCGCCTTTTCGTGGAAATCGCGGATCACGCCGAGCATCTTGCAATCCGGCTCATAGGCCGGAATCACTACAATCATGTGGTCCTCCTGTGAATCAGCCCAATGGGGCATATTCATAGATACTACACAGTATAACACACATTTTTGTTTTGAAAAGTAAAAATTGCAATTCGAAGAAAGATTTGACAATTTTGACGCATTTAGATGTGTTATATTTGTAAATCCTTTGTTACAAATCGACTTTTCGGTAGAATTTGTTTGTACAACCGAGTAAAATAAACTTACAAAGAAAGTGGAAACATAGGCTCAAAGGAGGATTACGAATTTGAGAAACAAACGTGTAATGATCATCGGGCTTGCCGCCGCGGGCATCGTGCTGCTCGGCATCGTGTTCGCGCTGCTGCTCACGCCCGTCACTAACTTTCTGTTCGGCGGCACCGGCGACGATTTCCGGAACGCCGGCACCTGCACGGCAAAGCGCGTCGAAACGACCGCCACGCCCGCGCCGACCGACAGCAACGCCATCGTGATCGTCGATATCACGCCCGTGCCCACCGGCGTCATCGGCGATAACGAGAACGAAACCGAGCAGCCGTCGCTGCCGCCGATCGACGTGGCGACCCCGGCGCCGACCGCCGAGCCATCGCAGCTTGACCGCTTAAAGGAGCAGGCCGATACCTCGATGATGCAGGATATCGTCAATATCCTTTTGATCGGCGTGGACTTTTCCGAGGAGCGTCTCACGTGGAACGGCAAAAAGGAATGGCATTCGGACGTGATGATGGTGCTGTCCGTCAACTTCGATGAGAACCGCGCCGATCTGATCTCGCTCCCGCGCGATACCTATGCGAAGATTCCGGATATCGACGGCATCTATAAATTGAACGCCTCGCTGAACTGCGGCGGCGGCCTCTATAATGCCGACGGCTCCGAGAATCCTGCAGGACTTGAAAAGGTCTGCGAAGCCGCGGAATGGATGCTCGGCGGGATTCCGGTCGATTACTATTATGCCGTCACGATGACTTCCTTAAAGTCGCTTGTCGATGCGTTCGGCGGCCTCGATTACGACCTCGACCTGACCTATAAGATTCAGGGCCGTTCCTATGTCAAGGGCTATCAGCACATGGACGGTCAGGCGGTGCTCGATTACTGCCGTGTCCGCAAGGCGGGTAACGGCCTTTCCGCTGCCGATGTGGGCGACGCGAACCGTGTCAATCGTCAGAAGCGCATCTTGATCGCGTTCTTCGAGCACATGCAGAAGCAGAACCTGATCGTCAAGATCCCGGATGTCCTTGCCGCGTTTGACGGCGAGCTGTACACCAACTGCACGCCCGCCCAGACCGCCGCGCTTGCCGCATT
>CAMHJE010000237.1:0-2722 GCA_946185305.1 uncultured Clostridia bacterium
ATAGCCACCCGCTCCAATACACCGGATCATGAGACGGCGGAAAAGCTTGCGAAGGAGCAGGCCGAACGGTGCGCCGTGCCGTTCGACGAATGGCTGCGCCGCGAAGCCGAGGCGGCGCCGGTGCTTTCGGCGTTTTACGCGCTGATGCGCCGCTATCTCGACGCATTCGCCGCGGCGAAGCGAGCCGAAAACGCATTGGATTTCTCCGATCTCGAACACATGACGATCGAGATCTTAAAGGACGACGAGATCGCCGCGGAGTACCGCGCGCGCTTCTCTGCCGTCATCGTAGACGAATATCAGGACAGCAACCGCGTGCAGGAAACGATCCTGAACCGCATCGCGCCGAAGGACGCGTTCTTCTTTGTGGGCGACGTGAAGCAGTCGATCTATCGCTTCCGCATGGCGGAGCCGGAGCTGTTTCTTGAAAAATGCCGTGATTTTCACGGCGACGCCGGCACGCGCATCGACCTCGGATACAATTTCCGCTCCGGAAAGGCCGTGATCGACGCGGTCAACACGGTGTTCGAAACGATCATGCAGGAGTCGATCGCCGAGATTGATTATGACGCGCGCGCACGCCTTCTGCAGGGCGCAGCGGACGCGCCTGACGGCAAGGCGGAACTGCATCTCTTTTCGCGCGAAGCGGATCCCGACGACGGCGAGGGTTTGGAGGACGCGGAGGCGGAAGCGCGCTTCGCGGCGCAGACGATCCTTTCGCGCATGCGCGAGCCGGTGTACGACGGAGGCAAAACGCGTCCCTGCCGCTACGACGACTTTGCGGTGCTGCTGCGCAGCAAAAAATACGCCCGCGTGTGGACGCAGACGCTGTCGCAGATGGGTGTGCCGTGCTACGCGCAGATGGAAGGCGGCTATTTCGACGCGATCGAAGTCAAGCTCGTTATGTGCCTGCTCTCCGTGCTCGACAACCGCAGGCAGGACATTCCGCTCGTCGCGGTGCTGCGCTCGCCGCTGTTCGGCTGGAGCGACGACGATCTGATCCGCGTGCGCATGCACGACAGGCGCGCGGCGCTTCTGGACTGTCTTCTTGCACTTCGCTCGGACGATAAGGCAGTCGACGCGTTCCTTTCGACCGTCGAGCGCTGGCAGGCGCTCTCGCGGCGGCTTCCGCTCGGCGATCTGCTTGAAACGATCCTTGACGAAACGCATCTTCGCGAACAGATGAGCGTGCTGACCGGCGGCGATCAGCGCGCAGCGAACCTCGATGCGCTCATCGCGCAGGCGCGCAGCTTCGATGCGGCCGGGCTCTCCGGCATCCACGGCTTCCTTCGCTTCATGGACAACGCAAAGGAAACGCAACGCCTCGGCGCGGCGGCGACCGTGACCGCGAACGTCGTGCGCATCATGACGGTCCACGCGTCGAAGGGCCTCGAGTTTCCGTTCGTATTTTTCGGCGCGCTCGGCACGCGCTTTAACCGTCAGGACGAGAGCAAGCCGCTCGTGACGGACGCGCGCCTCGGCGTGGGGCTGCGCTATGCGGACCGCTTCGGCGTGCGGCACGAGACCGCGGCGCGCACGAACGTGATCCGCGCGATCTCCGACGCGTCATGGGCGGAAGAACTGCGCGTGCTGTATGTCGGCATGACGCGCGCCAAACAGGAACTGTATCTTCTGGGCTCGCTGTCCCATGCCGAAGCGCTTGCCTCACTTCCGGAACCGACGCCGCTTTCGATCCGAAAATGCTCGGATTCCCTGCGGCTTCTGATGCTTTCCCTGAACGGGCACATCACGCCCGTACTGCACAAAAAGAGCGAGTTTTCCGAACCGTCCGCGCCCGAAGCCGCGGACGGGATCCCGAAGCCGACCGACGCGGAGCGCGAGGCGCTGGACCGGCGCTTTGCATGGCGCTACCCAGTTCCGGTGCGCAACGCGATCCCCGAAAAGACGTCCGTCACCTCGCTCGAACAGGCGCAGACGCCGGCCTTTGACGAACCCGCGTTCGAAACCGGCTACGACGTGCTGCTTGCCGGCAGCGCGGTACACCGCGTGCTCGAGCGCATGCCGCTGCACGATGCGGCGGCGCGGACCGCATACCTGAACGGCGAGCATGCGCTTTCTCCGTTCCATCGCAAAGCGATCGGGCACTTTGCGGCGTCGCCGCTCTTTGTGCGCATGTGCGCCGCTTCGCGCGTCGAGCGCGAATGGAGCTTCGTCTGCCCGTTCCCCGCGCGCGAGCTCGTCGATGCGGACAGCGACGAGCCGATCCTTCTGCAGGGCGTGATCGACGCCTGCTTTGTCGAGGACGGCGCCTGGGTGCTGCTCGATTATAAGACCGACCGGGTCGAGGGCGACCCCGCCGTTTATGCGCAAAAGCATGTGCGGCAGGTCGCGC
The DNA here is from genome assembly GCA_946185305.1 of uncultured Clostridia bacterium. Classification (GTDB taxonomy): domain Bacteria; phylum Bacillota; class Clostridia; order Christensenellales; family CAG-138; genus UBA3792. The sequence goes on from CAMHJE010000237.1 coordinate 2,354, forward strand.
TGTACGCGAAGGTGCTCGAACACATGACGCATCTTCCGGTCAAAGAGCGATACATCGTCCTGCTCGGCGCGGACGCGGAGGTGCCGGTATGAGCGCGCGCGTTTACCCCGAAGCGTTTCTGACGCGCATGCAGGCACAGCTCGGCGCGGACTATCCGGCGTTTTTCGACGCATTGCAGGCACCGCCGAAGCGGGCGCTGCACGTCAATGCGCAGAAGACGGACTTGAAAACGCTTTCCGCGCTGCTGAACCTGCCGCTTGCGCCGCTGTCGGAAAACCCCGACGGCGCGGCGGTCCCCGCCGATTTCAACCCGAACGCGGCGCCGTTCCATGCCGCGGGACTGTTTTACATGCAGGAGGCGTGCGCGCA
>CAMHJE010000238.1:0-2711 GCA_946185305.1 uncultured Clostridia bacterium
GACTTGCCGTGGTCGATATGAGCAATAATCGAAAAATTACGAATCAATGAAAGGTCGTATTCCATAAAATCCTCCGAATCAGCGATATTATCATATCGTACCGTTGCAAAAAAAGCAAGAATAAGATACAATTCCTTTGTGGGAGGTGACGTAAAAAATGGATGCGATTCTAATGGAAAACATGCGGAAACGCAATTTTACGGTGCATGAAGCCAAGAACGCCGAAGAAGCCAAAGCGATTGCGCTTTCGATCATCGGAGAACGATCCGTCGGCATCGGCGGCAGCAAAACGGTCAGGCAGCTCGGTTTATATGATGCGCTGAAAGCACAGGGCAATATTGTGCATTGGCATTGGACGGTCGATAAAGAGCATAAGAAAGAGGAACGCGATCTTGCGATCGGCTGCGATGTATATATGTGCTCCGCAAACGCCGTACTGGAAGATGGACGCATTGTGGAGATCGACGGCACCGGCAATCGCGTTGCGGGGCTGTTATACGGTCCGCCGTGCGTGATCCTGCTCGTCGGCAAGCAAAAGATATGCGCTGATTTTGACAGCGCCATCGAGCGCATCAAGCGCGACACCTGTCCCGAAAACGCGCGACGGCTCGGTATGCCGACGCCCTGCGCCAAGACCGGCGAATGTCATGACTGCCGCACACCCGCACGCATGTGCAATGCGACAGTGATCATCGAATGGCCGCTGCGGATCCATAAGGAATTCCATGTGGTGCTGATCGACGAGGAACTGGGCCTGTAAAAACCATAAAGCAATGCACGGGATACAATGCTGTTCCCGTGCATTTTTGTTATACCAATATCAGTACCCACCGATACAGCCATTCCTTCCATTTCGGCAAAGCGCGCACCTTGCCCTGCGCGGTGCGGACAAGGGCAAGCATGACCTTGCGCTGCTCCTGCATCGTATGGTCGGAATAGGCAGCTTCTTCAGCCAAATCAAACGCCTGTTCCTCATCATGCGGAATGCCGAACCGCTGCAGCCAAAGCAGATAGCGGTACATGGCAAGAACGGCTTTTTTCGCATTCTTCTGGCAGAAAGCTTGCTCGCGCTTTTGACGAATCAGCTTGCCTGCGCAATAGAATCCACCGACGATGGCGGGCGGCACCAACAGCCACAGCAGCCACCAAAGGTTCAGCGGCTCGGACGGTTCGACTTCCGGCTTCTCCGGATTGTGCGGCGGTTCATCCGGCGCGGTCGGCGTCGGTGTAGGCGTCGGGGTAGGAGTCGGCGTCGGCACGTTCTCTTCTGAATCGCCGTCCGGATCATCGGTCGGCTCAGGCTCGGGCGTAGGCTCCGGGGTCGGTGAAGCCGTCGGCTCCGGCGTGGGTGTCGGCGGAGCCATCGGACCCGGGAACGGATCCTCCCAGCCTTCGGCGCCCGCGGTGCTTTCGATGCGAAGCCAGCCAACGCCTGGTTCGTACACTTCCGTCCAGGCATGTGCCATTTCATCGGTCACATCCTGCCATATCTCAGCAGATGCATAGAACCGATAGCCGAATACATATCGAGCAGGAACGCCCATCGCTTGCAGCAGCGCCGTCGTTGCGCTTGCAAAGTGGACGCAATACCCCTCGCGGCTTTCGAGCAGGAAATATAAGACAAAATCTCTGTCCTCCGGCATCGGGCCGGGTTTTATCGTATAGTGCGCTTGGTGTCGCACATAGTCGGCTACGGCGAGCGCGGTTTGATAATTGTCGCCTGTATCCTTCAGCCCGGCGGCTTCGGCAAACTCGGCAAGGCGCGCGCTTTCTGTTTTATCTGTGATCGTATACTGCTCTTGGGCCCACGCAAGATAAGCGGCCTCCGATTCGGGCATCGACTCCGCTTCCGGGATTTCGTCAAGAAACGTCCATTCGTATTCCCGCCGGCCGTCGGCTGTCAAGAAGGATTCGGACAGCTTCAGTCCTTCCTCCGGTACAAAGCCATACGGCGTATAGAGCATTTCGGAACGCTCCGCCTGTATCTCCATAGAGAGCAGCGGGTCGCCGCCGCGCTGCAGGCGTTCGCCGAGCGCAGCCATAGATTGCCATGTACCGGTATAATTCGATACGCTGCGCCACGCGTTCCGCTCGTATCGTCCGAGCGAATATGCGCGCAGATACAGTTCCCCCGCCTCGGAGGTGCGTAAAGACAGGATTTTGTCGCCAGTGCGTTTCCATTCTTCCTCGTCGGTCAAGTCTTCCGTATGCTTGACCCGATTGTTCAACGCGCTTTTTACGTCGTCAACAAGCTCCTGCACCTTATCTCCGATCATGCGCTGCCGCTGCTCAAAGGAGATCGGCTCATACGTTTCCGGCGGTGACGCCAAACGAATGACGACGCCGAGCAAAAACACGCCGAGCAGAATGGCAAGCGTAACCGCACCGCACCGTTCCGCATCGTATACGCGAAGACTGCCGGTGACAAGACAGGTTCCGAAATACAGCAGCAGCAGAAATACCGCCCAGTACGCTATCGGCAGATCGGTGTAGATCAGGCTGAGCATGAACATCGGGATCGGCACGATCACCGGCAGGAGGATCATCTTGCTGCGGATCAAGCTCCATGCAATTGAAAGGCCGAGCAGAGCCATCACAAGCAGCACGAACCAACCGACTGCATCGGCCGGAAGCGTTTCGAGCCCTGCCGGTATCTGCACGGCGGCAGGCGCCTCCAAAAACGGCACATCCGGCGCAAGCATATCCAGCAT
>CAMHJE010000239.1:0-2699 GCA_946185305.1 uncultured Clostridia bacterium
CAGATCTCATACTCCTCCACGCCGCCGATGAACGAGGCGGTCACGGCTGCGTCCGCGTCCGAAGTAAGCTCGAAGTCCCCGGTGATATCCGCAAGGCGGAACGGCTCGGTGGAATAGACCTCGCAATACTCGGAGGTCGCGGTCTCGCCGGTGACGTTGTCGGTGACGATGCAGTAGTAATACCCCTCCTTCTCGGCAGGGTAGGACTGTCCTTCGCCCAGGATCCCTTCGTCATGGTCGTACCAGCGATAGGTATAGTCGCCGGAGCCGTCGATGGCTTCGCAATAGAAATCGTGATCGGCCTCCTGCAGATTCACGTTGTCCGGCTGCTTGGCGATGCTCACCTTATAGCTGACGATGGCCGTCTCCGACTGGGCGGTGTTGCCGGCTTCATCGGTGACCTTGCACCAGTAGCGCATGTTGCCATCTTCAGCTTCAAAGTCCGGCTCGGTCCGCTGCCCGGAGGTATGAAGAAACACCCAGCTCAAAATGTTTTCTACGGTCGATTTCCCATTGATTCTGTAATTCCACTCATAGGTATACTCCCCTAAGCCGCCGGTCGCTGCCACGTGGAGGGTGATGCTTTCGTCACCGTATCGGGTTATGGCGCCGCCCACGGGCTGCTCGGTGATCACAAGGGGCGGGATGTCATAGTTGGAAAGGTCGAACAGGGACGGGTCGATGGTCACGCCGGACAGCGTGGCAAACACCCACGGCAGGGGATCGATCTCCTCCGTGCGGGTGTGGGAGGCGTCGCGCTTGCAGGTATAGGTTTTCACACCCGGCGTGAGGCCGCTCGGCGCGGTTGTGACCTTGCCCTCGTCCCAATCGTGGCCGAGGGCATGGATCGCTTCGGTGCGCGTATTTTGGCAACGGGAACAGGTGTAGGTTTTTACGCCGTCCGTTTCACAGGTCGCCGCCTTCGTCACCTTGCCCCCGTTCCAGTCGTGCCCCTTGGCGGGGGACGCTTCGCCGTAGGTCTGTCCGCATACGGTGCATACCCAGACGCGCTTGCCTGCTTGCGTACAGGTTGCGGTGTCGTCCTGAACGACCCAGTTGTGCTGATGAGTCGGGTCGCTCTGCGGCGGGTCTGCAAACGCCGCGCTCGGCAGCAGCGCAAGCAGCATGACCGCCGCGAGCAGCAGGGATAGGATCTTGCCAATTCGTTTCATCGTGTACCTCCTGAAAGATCGGTATTCGGTCGGGTGAAAGGGAATCACATTCTTACGATCCTATTATACCAAGCCGAAACATGGCTTGTCCCCGTCATTATTGTTAGTTTTTTGGAGGAAAGCAGAAAAAAGCCCCCTTTTCGGGGGCTGCAAACGGTCGGTCTATCTTCCGCCGGGGAGAGCGATCCCGCTGCGAACGGCGTTGACCGCAAGCTCGGTGCGGGAGGAATACCCGGTCTTATCAAGCAGGTTGGAGAGGTGATAGCGAACGGTGCCGGAGCTCATATGCAGCGTGTCACAGATCTCGCGGTCGGTCAGCCCCTGGGCCAGCAGCCGCAGCACGTCCAGCTCGCGCTCGGTCAGCTCGGTGCTTTCGGCAAGTCCGAACCGCGTCACCGGCGGACTGTCCGGAAAGATATGCTCGCCCGCCATCGTGCGATCCATGATCTCCAGCATCGGCGCGGACTGCGCTTCCTTATACCAAAAGGAATCGACGCCGATCTCGCGGGCGCGCTTTAGAAACACGCTGTCCGGCATGGACGTGACGACGATGATCTTTACTGCGGAATACGCTGTCTTGATGCGCGCGGCGGCGTCAAGCCCGTTGGAGCCGTCGTTCATGACCACGTCCATCAGCACCAGATCGACCTTGCCGCCCGCGCAGTAGGCGTCCGCATACTTTGCCGTTTCGACCGACGCCGACAAAGCATAGCGGTCGGAGGATGCGACAAAGCTTTCAAAGAGCTGCCGCGAAATGGTCTGATCGTCCACGATCAATACGTTATAAGCCATCGTCAACCTCCTTTTTGAGTGTAAGCTGCAGCACAAGCTCCGGCACGGAACGGATCGTCATGCGTCCGCCTGCGCGTTCGCAAAGCTCGCGCAGCGAAACAAGCCCGCCCTTTTCAGTGATCTCGGCCGTGGGCTGTTCGCCGTTGTTGGTGATCGTTACAAAATAAGTATCGGCATCCTCGGTCACGGTCACGGTCAGCACATCGCCGTGAGCGTGGCGCAGGGTGTTGGTCATACTCTCGTGCAGCGCGGTCGCCACGATGTGCTTCTGCGGGTCCTGTCCCGGCAGCGTGCCCTCCGCCTTGATCGAAAGCCCGAGGCGGCGCGCCGTGTCGAACAGCAGCGCGTATTCGTCCTGCGCCTGCGTTTCACGGTCGTTTTTCAAAAACGAAAGGCCGGCGCGAAGGGACGCCATCAGCTCCGCCTTTTCCGCCTCCGTTCCGCCGTAGGCGAGATAGCGCGAAATGGCAAGGAGGTTGTTGCCGAAGGCGTCGTGGATCTTGACCTTGGCGTTTAAGATCTCGCGGGCAGCAGTGGTTGCCACGATTTCCCGATTGACCTTCATGAGCTTTTCGCCGAGAGCCTTCACGCGCTTTTGCATTTCCTCGAGATCGCGCGTCTTGGCATACAGTTCGGAAATGTCCGCCGCGGTCATCAGGTGGACTGTGTCCTTTTCATACGGCACGTCACTTTCGGTCAGCAGGTACGCCGTGCCGTCGGGCAAAACGAGCATCC
>CAMHJE010000240.1:0-2694 GCA_946185305.1 uncultured Clostridia bacterium
GCGCAGCTTGAGGCCGTAGGCGATGTTGTCGTAGACGTTCATGTGCGGGAACAGCGCGTAGTTCTGGAACATCATCGCCGTGTCGCGCTTATCCGGCGTCTTTTCGTTGATCTTCTCGCCGCCGAGGTAGATCTCGCCGATATCGGGGCTTTCAAAGCCCGCGATCATACGCAGCGTCGTGGTCTTGCCGCAGCCCGACGGGCCGAGCAGCGTCACGAAATCGCCGGGCTGAATATCGAGCGTGATATCGTTGACCGCATAAAACTCCTTTTTGGTTTTCGGGTCGGTATAGATCTTGGAAATATGATCGAGCAATATGCCCTTTTTCTGTTTGGTTTCCATAGCTTACTCCTCTCGATTGATGTACCGGCTGGTACCGAAGTATTTCGTGAAGATCTGCAGCAGCAAAATGGCCGCGTAGACAATCAGGATCAGGATCGTGGATGCCGCGCACGCCGCGCCGTAATAGCCCTTGTTCGCGCTCTCGGAGATCTGATACGTGATCAGGTTGACCTTCGGGTTGACGAGCAGGATGATCGCGGAAATGGCCGTGATCGAACGGACGAACGAGGTGATCAGGCCGCTGATGAAAGAGTCCTTGATCAGCGGCAGCGTGATCGAGGTGAAGACCTTGCCGCTGTTGGCGCCGAGGTCGGTCGCGGCCTCCTCGATGGACTTGTCGATCTGCCGCAGCGCCGCGATGCCGTTACGCGTGCCGACCGGCAGCGAACGGACGATGAAGACAAGCACGACGAGCGCACCGGTTCCGTACAGCCCCTGCAGCGTCCACCACGGCACCTGCCCGCGCGGGAACAGCTCCGCCACATGGAACACGCCGGTGACAAAGCCGCGAATATACGCGATGCCGAGGACGATGCCGGGAACCGCCATGGCCATCATCGAGACGAACTCGATGTAGCCCTTCAGCGCAAATTTCTTCTTCACCACCATCCAAGCAATCAGCATGGACATCAGGGATGTGATCGGTGCGGCGATCAATGCGAGCGTGATGGAGTCGCGGTACTGCTTGACGCCGCCGGACGCGAACGTGTATTCATACCACTTCCATGTCAGGCTGTAGTCGCGGCCCCACAGGTTAAAGAAGGAGCCGACCGGGATCAGCACGTACAGCGCGATAACGAACAAGCTGATCGCGCCTGCCAGAATCGACAGCGGGAGGCGCACGGAACGATCCTCGATGAGAATACGGCCTCTGGCGGCCTTGCCGGTGAGCGTCGCGGTGGCCTTGCGCTCAAGCCAGTACTTTTGCAGCAGGAACAGGGCCATCGTCAGCAGCAGCAGGATCAACGCCATCGCGGAAGCGATGTTCTTGTTCAGGGCGCCGGTGATCTGCAGGTAGATCGAGGTTGCCAGCGTGTCGTAGTTGCCGCCGATGATCATCGGGTTTGCGAAATCCGCGATGGACTCGATGAACGTAACGAGGAACGCGTTGCCGATGCCGGGGAGCATCAGCGGGAGCGTGATGGAGGTGAACACCTTCATGCGCGACGCGCCGATATCGCGCGCGGCCTCCTCGATGGACGGGTCGATGTTTTTCAGCAGTCCCTTGAACGTGAGGTAGCAGACCGGGAAGAAGGTCAGCGTCTGCACAATGATCAGGCCGGGCAAGCCGTAAATGCCCGCAAAGTTCCGAAGATTGAGCAGGTTTTTCGTAATGAAGCCGGTTCTGCCGAACAGCATGATCAGCGACAGCGACAGAACAAAGGGCGGGGAAACGACGGGCATCGTTGCAACGACGTTGAAAAGGCCCGCCAAAATTTTTGTTTTCGTTTTGACGTATACATCAATGTACGCAAACAGCATACCGACGATCGTGCTCGTCACGCCGACGATGAGGCCGAGCTGCAGGGTATTGATGAACGCCTGTTTGAAGGTAACGTAGGTCAACGTATCCTGGATCGTCTGCAGCGTGAACTGTCCGTCTGCATTGCGCAGCGCTTCGGAGAGCAGCATCACGAGCGGATACACGATGAACAGCGTTAAAAAGATCGTCATAATCACGATCATTGCGATCATGATCGGATCGTTCCAGAACTTTTTCCGGTCGAGCTTCTTGCTTTGGCTGTGAATCTCTTTCGGATCCAAGGTCCTTGCTTCCACGGGGGACGCCTCCTTTCTCGGATAACGGTTGAAACAGGAAAGAGGGGACGGAGGATAGTCCTTCGTCCCCTCCTTGGGTTTGTTCTAAAGTCAGTCCGCCTTATGGTTTAGGACTTCTTCTCGTGACGATCATCGGTGCCGACGATCTGCAGCCACTCCTGCGTCCAGTCATTCAGCTGCGGCGCAACGTCTGCTACGTCGTAGGGAACGAGGTTCAGCTTGGAGAGGTCGTCCAGACCGAACTGCTTCAAAAGCTCCGGCTGAATCGCGCCGGCTTTATCGGTGATGACGAGGTTCTGCATGGACTGGTAATCCTTGCCGAGGTTGACGCAGTCTGCGGTAAGGCAGAACTCAACGAACAGCTTGGAGGCGTTCGGGTTCTTGTCGTTCTTCAGCATTGCGGCGGCGCCGACTTCAAAGCCCGTGCCGTCCTCCGGAACGATCAGCTGGATGTTGTCATAGCCGTTCGCAATCTGGGCAACGCCGTCATGCAGGAAGGAGATACCGACCACGCACTCGCCGGGGCCTACCATCTTGGACGGGCCGGAACCGGACTTGGTGTACATAACGACG
>CAMHJE010000241.1:0-2658 GCA_946185305.1 uncultured Clostridia bacterium
CCGTCAAAAGCGGTACCATCGAAAGCGTTCGCATGAACGATCATATCGTGGATGCAATCTCCCGCATCCCTGCCGATATGAAGTAAGCCACGATGCACCGTATCAACCCGGAACACGCGTTCCGGGTTTTTGTTTGGGAAAACCTGCGCCGATGAAATTCGCTGTTGACGGCGCGACGTTTTCGGCGGTACAATGCTGTATAAGAGGAAAAAAACATGAAAGCTGTCTTTTTTGATCTGGACGGGACGCTGTGCAACACGCTCCCGGATTTAACGGCCTCCGTCAACTATGCCCTGCGCACGTTTGACTTCCCCGCCCATACCGAAACGGCGGTCTGCGCCATGGTCGGCAACGGGATCCAAAAGCTGTGCGAGCGCGCGGTGCCCACGGATCGCGCCGACGCGGTGCCGATGGTGAAGGCGCTGTTTTTGGCGCATTATCAAAAGCATTGCACCGACAAAACGGTTCCCTATCCCGGCATGGTCGAAGCCGTCGCCGCGCTGAAACAACGCGGGCTGCGGCTTGCCGTGATCAGCAACAAATACCATCCGAGCACGGAACGCATCGTGCGGACGCTGTTTCCCAACGGCGGCGCGGACTTTGACGTGATTCTCGGGCAGACGGACAAATATCCGTTAAAGCCCGACCCGACGGCGCTGCTCGCCGTGGCCAAGCAGCTCGGCGTGACGCCGCAGGAGATCGTTTACGTCGGGGATACGAACGTGGACATCGAATTTGCAAAGAATGCCGGCGTCGGGATCATCGGCTGCGCATGGGGGTTCCGCGGCAAGGCGCACCTAACAGAGCACGGCGCGCCCGTTATTTTGGATACGCCCTCCATGCTGCCGGACGCCGTCGAATAAAAGGAGACTCACTATGCCGAAATCCGAAGCCGAAAAGAGCGCCGCGCGCAAGGTGCGGTTCTGGCACACATGGCTGAAGCCCGTGCGTGCGCTTTTGAAAGGACGGTTTGCCTATACCTGCCCGATCGTGGACGTACCGGACGGCGCGTTTCTGCTGTACGCGAACCATGTGACCGACCTCGATCCGGTGTTTGTCGGCGCCTCGTTCCGGGAGCCCTTGACGTTCGTCGCAGGCGAAAACGTGCAGCGGATGGGCAAGCTGTCGAAAATCATCAACCGGTATGCCGATACGATCGACCGTGTGAAGGGCACGACGGATTCGGCCTGCGCGCTGCAGATCCTGCGCACATTGCGCAAGGGAAAGCCGGTGTGCATGTTCCCCTCCGGCAACCGTTCCTATACCGGGCAATCGACGCCGATCTTCCCCGCCTCCGCTAAGCTCGCCAAGAGCGCAAGGGTGCCGCTGATCACCTATAAGCTGACCGGCGGATACATGACCTCGCCGCGCTGGGCGGACACGATGCGAAAGGGCAGCATGCACGGCGATATCGTCCATATCTATACGCCGGAGGAGATGGCGGCCATGTCAAACGACGAGCTGCTTGCCCGCATCACCGCCGATCTTTGGGAGGACGCCTACGATGCGGCGCCGATCCCCTATAAAGGCAAGCGGCTTGCCGAGCGCCTCGAAACGATGCTGTACCTTTGCCCGCGCTGCGGATGCGTCGATACGCTGAAAAGCCGGGACAATGTCTTTTCCTGTGACTGCGGCTTGACGATGACAATGCAGGAAAACGGACGCTTCACCGGTGTGAAGCTGCCGTTTGCGCACCCCGGCGAATGGGACGCATGGCAGCAGACGCAGGTGCGCCGCCTTGCCGAAGATGCGGGCGAAGCGCCGGTCTTTTCCGACGCGGGGCAGCAGCTGTATCAGCTCGGCGACAACCATGAGCTTTTGCCGATCACGGCGGGGACGCTGTCGCTGTCCGGTACGGCGCTGACGCTCGGGCGGTTTTCCGTGCCGCTGTCCAAAGTCGAGGGCATTGCGCTGACGCAGCAGGAAAAGCTGTCTTTTTCCGCAAACGGTCTGCATTATGTGATCCTGTCCGACCATCACCGGTGCGGAAAAAAATACTGCGATCTGTTCCGGTATCTGAACGAATGACCGCAGCGCATATCGGGCTCCCGAAGGGGAGTCTTTCTTTTTATGAAAAGAACAGGCCGTGTCGGCCTGTTCAGCATTTGATTTATTCCTTTGGCAGATAGAATGTCTGCATCGGGCCGGTGTCGTTCATCAGCATCCGTTGATCGCGGAAGCGGAACAGTATCAGTGCCGCGCCGTACAGGTCGCCCACGCAGCCGGCCATGTGCGAAGCGAACAGCAGCACAAGCCCGACGTATGCCGCGCTCCATAAGCCGCCTTCGCGCGCAACCTCCAGCCATGTTTCGAGCAGCAAGCCGAAAAAGACGAGCGTGAACACGACGAACGGAGCAAGGATGGCAAGAAGGCTTGCGGTGCGGTAGACATAGATATGCGGCACGCCGCAAAAAGCCGCGCTCCATGTGATCCCGAACGTGAGCTTTTGCTTGGTCAACTGCTTATAGACAAGCCCGTGCGTCAGCTCATGCAGCACGATATAGGCGACGAATCCACCCAAAAACACACCGTACAGCACAAGCAGCTCCTTTATGCCGAAGCCGTCCTTAAGCAGCATGACGGCGCGATACGGATGCCACAGAAGCAAGTCGAGCACGAACGGAGCAAGCGCGGCGACAAAGATGAGCAGCGCGACTC
>CAMHJE010000242.1:0-2643 GCA_946185305.1 uncultured Clostridia bacterium
CGTGCGGAAGCGTACGCAAACAAGAACACGCCGGGTCTTGCGGTCATGGACGGCATCGGTATGGGTCTCGGCTTTACGGTCGCGCTGACGCTTGCAGGTCTCGTCAGAGAACTCGGCGGCGCAGGCACGGCGTTCGGCTACACGGTGTTCCCGAAGGAATATGCGGTGGGCATCCTGATCCAGCCGCCGGGAGCGTTCCTTGTCATCGCGCTGTTCATCATCATCATGAACGCGATCGGCATCAAGACGCGTCAGCGCCAGCTCGTCGAAAGCGACGGCTGCGACGGCTGCTGTGCAACCTGCGCGATGCGCTGTGAGGATGCAAAGGAGGAAACGAAATGAAGAGCTTGATCCTGATCATGATCAGCGGCGCGCTGATCAACAACGTGGTTCTGAACCAGTTCCTCGGCATCTGCTCGTTCCTCGGCGTATCCAAGCAAATGAAAGCGTCCGCTTCTCTGGGCGGCGCGGTCATCTTCGTTATGACGATCGCATCCGCGGTTGCCAACCTGCTCTATGACAACATTCTGAAGCCCTTCGGGCTCGACTTCATGAAGACGATCGTCTTCATCCTCGTCATCGCAGCGCTCGTGCAGATCGTGGAAATGTTTCTCAAAAAGAAGTCTCCCGCGATCTATCAGTCGCTCGGCATCTATCTGCCGCTGATCACGACCAACTGCGCGGTGCTCGGCATCGCGCTGACGAACGTGCAGAACGAGTACAACTTCATCGAGAGCGTGCTCGCGGGCTTCGGCACCGCAGTGGGCTTTACGCTCGCGATCATTCTGCTTGCCGGTATCCGCTCGCGCATCCGTGAAGAGGACCTCCCCCGTCCCGTGCGCGGCGCACCGATCGTGCTGATCTCCGCAGCGCTCATGTCGATCGCGTTCATGGGCTTCTCGGGGCTGTCGTTCTGACGGGAGGTGCGAAATGAATACCATTCTGATTACCACCATCGTCATCACCGTGATCGGCATCATCGTCGGCATCGGACTCGTCTTTACGGGCAAGAAGTTCTTCGTACCCGTCGATGAGCGCGAAGCCGCCGTGCGCGAATGTCTGCCGGGCAACAACTGCGGCGCCTGCGGTTACGCGGGCTGCGACGCCATGGCGGCGGCGATCGTTTCCGGCGAAGCGCCGGTCAACGGCTGTCCCGTCGGCGGCGCGCCGGTTGCCGCAAAGATCGGCGGCATCATGGGAACCGATGCGGAAGCGCTCGAACGCAAGGTCGCGTTCGTCCGCTGCAAGGGCACCTGCACCGCATGCGGACAGCAGGGCAACTACATCGGCGTCTACGACTGCCGTTCCGCAGCGCTTGCCGGATTGAACCTGAAGGACTGCGACTACGGCTGCATGGGACTCGGCTCCTGCGCGGCGGTCTGTCCGCAGAACGCGATCAAGATGATCGACGGCGTTGCGGTCGTAAATCCGAATCTGTGCGTCGCCTGCGGTCTGTGCGTCAAGACGTGTCCGAAGGGGCTCATCGAGCTCGTGCCGGAAAGCAAGCATGTGCGCGTACAGTGCATGAACCGCGACAAGGGTCCGCTCGTCAAGAAGGTCTGCTCCGCGGGCTGCATCGGCTGCTCGCTGTGCACGCGGCAGTGCCAGTTCGACGCGATCCATATGGACGGCAACCTTGCAAAGGTCACCTATGAAAACTGCACGCAGTGCGGCAAGTGCGCCGAAAAGTGTCCCGCCCATGTCATTACGCCGACCTGCCCGGTCACGCCGAAAGCGGAAGCGGTCGAAGCAACGGAGGCATAAGCTATGGAAAAACGAAATCAAGCTGCAAAACTGATCATCGGAACGGTGATCGTGATCATCGCGGTCCTGTTCGTCGCGGGCGTCGTCAGCGGTCATGCGCTGACGTACAAGGCGTCTCCGCTATCGCGCGAAGACATCCGCTATCAGAAAGTCGACGCGCCCGAGGCATCCGGCTATGACGGCACGATCCGGGCGGACGATTGGAAAGCGCTGTATCCGGATATCGTCGTTTCGATGGGCAGCAACGAAGGCAACAGCGACGTTGTGGATTATCTGAAGCTCGATCCGTACCTCGTGGAGATCTATGAGGGTTACGGTTTTGCGAAGGATTACGGCAGCGCACGCGGACATTCGTACACGCTGACGGACGTCAATAAAACCGAGCGTCCGCACGCCGCGGCGAACTGTCTGACCTGCAAGACCCCGAATTTCACCAAGAAGGTGCAGGACGAAGGCAAGGGCGTTTACTCGATGCCGTTCGACGATGTTTACGCAGAGATCACCGAAAACGGCGGTGAGACCGTCAGCTGCTACACCTGCCACGGAAACAACGCAGGCAATGCATCCTCGCCGAAGGAAAATCTCGTCGTCACGCACGGATACATCGCCGAAGCGCTCAAAGAAAACATCGATACGATCGATCCGGGCATTCTCGCATGCGGACAGTGCCACATCGAGTACTACTTCAATCCCGAGGATAAGGCGACCACGATGCCGCATTCCTCGATCGAAACGATGACGCCGGAAGCGACCTACGATTACTACACGTCGATCGGTTTCTCGGATTGGCTGCAGGAGAGCACGGGCGCAAAGATGCTGAAGGTTCAGCATCCCGAAATGGAAACCGTGCTGCTCGGCAAGCACGCCGGTCTTCTGAAC
>CAMHJE010000243.1:0-2628 GCA_946185305.1 uncultured Clostridia bacterium
CGGCGCTTCCATTGCGATTTGTCGATCTTTACAGGCATGCGATAGGCTCCTTTCCATACGGTTTGCGGGCGGTCAGAACACGCGCCGGGCGAATACAAACGCGCTCTCCCAGTAGTTCGAACGCACCTTCGTGATGATCACTTCGCCCTTGCCGCTCGACGGATAGATCATCTGCCCGTCGCCGAGATAGATGCAGGCGCAGTTGACGCTTTCGTTCGAGCCGGTCATAAAGAACAGGATATCGCCCGGCTCCAGTTCGCTGAGCTTGTCGATCTTCGTCCAGTCCGTCAGCTCCGAATACCCCTTGCTCGACCGGTGCGAAACTTTATAGCCCGCCTTGTTCAGACAGTAGTACACGAACCCGCCGGGGTCAAAGCCGTCCTCGGTCTTGCCGCCGAGCTTGTACGGCCGTCCCTCCATCGCCCGCGCGGCGGCAAGGAACGTTTCTACCTGCTCTGCGTCCGGTTCCGGCGTGATCGCGGGCGTCGGCGTGGGCGCGGGCGAAGGCGTCGCGGTCGGCACGGGCGAGGGCGTCGCGGTCGGCGCCGGGGTAGGCGTCGGGGTCGGGATCGGCGTGGACGGCGCCTCGGTCGGCGCAAGCGTCACGGTCACGGCCTCGCTGAGCGGCGCCAAGGTCGCCGGAGCCGCGGAAAAAGTCGGCGCATCGGCGGTCGGTTCGGATGCGGCGTCGATCAGCCGCACCGGGTCGCTCTCGGCGGCGCAGCCGAGCGACAGAATCCATATCGTAATCAGGGCGCAAAGCCCGAATCGCTTCACAGCAAAGTCCCTCCTTTGGACGGTATGCCCAAAGTATACCACAGACTTGTCACCGAAACGTAACCGAAGTGTGAACGAATTACGGATTTTTTGCGTTATTGCCGCGCAAGCAGCGCCGAAAGCAGCGCCTTGCCGTCCGCAAGCCGCCGTTCCCGCTCGGCCTCGTCCGGCTCGATGCGGTATATGTCGCCCTCCTTCGCCCCGGGCAATACGCCCTGCGGCACCGAAAACGCCGTCCCGTCCTCCGCGACCAGCACCGCCCGGTCGCCCTCGATCCGATCCACCGCCCAAAGCATCGTCGTGTCCTCCGGTTTTGCTTGTAGGATGAAATCAGTATACCATAGCCGCGCGGGTTGCGCAACCGCTGCGCAGAACGCAATCCACGCAATATCTCGAAAACCCCTTGCTTTTTCGACGGGATTCGGGTATAATATTACCGGAAGGGTATATGATTTTTCATATTCTTCCGATTACGAAAAGGATTGGACAGCCATGCCGCGCTTTGCCGGAAAACGACAGATCGACAGCACGCAGACCGGGCGTATCCGTCTGCCTTGGTTGGCTGCGGCCAAAACACCTTGAACGGCGCACCGTAAGCGCGGGCCTTGCCCCGGCTGCGGTGCGTTTTGCGTTATAACGGGAGCGAAAAAAAGGAGGGAAAACAATGAGAAAACGGATTTTTGCGTTTGCGCTGGCTTTGCTGCTGCTGACGGCATTCATCCCCGCCGCGCCGCAGACGGCGTATGCGGACGAAGACCTGTCATGGACGGATGAGGAATGCCCCAAGGCGAAGGAATTGGGCTATGATCCGCCGATACATGACATTAATTGGGAAACGCTGCAGCAGGGGAACTGCACCGTCGAGACCATAACGAAGGTGTACTGCACGATATGTCGTGACCAAGGAGGCGACCTGCACCGAGGCGGGCGAAATCACCTATACCTGTCACCGCCTCATCTCGAATGTGTGGTGCAACCAGAAGAAGACCGAGTCTATCCCTGCTCTCGGGCATAATTGGGACGGCGGCAAGGTGACAAAGGCCGCCACCTGCACCGAAGCGGGCGTGAAAACCTATACCTGCTCCCGCTGCGGCAATACCAAGACCGAGTCGATTGCCGCCACCGGCCACGCTTGGGACGGCGGCACGGTGACAAAGGCCGCCACCTGCACCGAAGCGGGCGTGAAAACCTATACCTGCTCCCGCTGCGGCAATACCAAGACCGAGGCGATCGCCAAAACCGGGCATAACTACGGCGCATGGAGCACGACCAAGGCGCCGACCTGCACCGCGGAGGGACAGCGCGAGCGCAAATGCACCGTCTGCGGCAACAAGCAGACCGAAAAGCTGTCCAAGACCGCCCATACCCCGGCCGACGCGCCTGCCGTAGAGGCGACCTGCACAGAGCCGGGCCACGGCACGGCAAGCGTCTGCTCCGTCTGCGGCATGGCGCTGTCCGAAGCGGAGGCGTATCCGCCCCTCGGCCACCTTTGGGACGGCGGCACGGTGACAAAGCTGCCCACCGAGACCGAGGAGGGCGAGGTTACCTATACCTGTCAGCGCGACCCCGGTCATACCAAGACCGCAAAGCTGCCCGCCACCGGCACGGAGCCGAACCCCAAGGCATGGTACTCGGTCACTTGGGCGGAGGACGCCGGCAAGGGCAAGTGCTATGAGGGCGCGGAAGTGCCCATGCAGAAGACCGTCACCAATATCGGCAATGTGCCGATCATCGTGGAGAGGGAAGACGGCAGCAAAGTCACCCTGCAGCCCAAGGAAGATACAACATGGGACTACTTTTGTAAAGTGAAGTCTGATGATGTGCCGCGCCAAAAGATCGAGCGTGATATGC
>CAMHJE010000244.1:0-2624 GCA_946185305.1 uncultured Clostridia bacterium
CCCAAACGTTCACCTTCAGAACGTCGGTCATGTACTTGTTGAAGTAGTTCGCAAGCACCGAGTTGGCTAAAAGCGCCAGCGTCGGTCCGATGAGGTAGCCGATTGCCGCTTCCGGGATCAGCGTCACGTTGTTCTTTTTGATCAGGCTCGGCGGGAGCTTGTCAAAAAAGTTTCCTTTTTTCTTTTCCATGAGGTTCCTCCATTCTCTCCTATTTTATACCTTTTTGAACGACAGCACCGCGTCGGCGGCGAAGTCGATGGTAATGAAGCAAAAGACAATGCCCCAGAAGATATGCGTCGTGGCGAACATCCAGATCGACAGCGCCGCCATCACAAGCGTCAGCACGATCGCCAGGATCGGGTTGATTCCGTTAATGTTCTTCATGCGTACCCCTCCTTATTCCAACGCTTTCTGCTTTTTCGCAACGCCCATCTGCTTGAAGAAACCGACGACGATCTTGCAAAGACCCTTACAGAACGCGATGCCGTGACCGTTGACGATATCGAGAATGCCGTCGCACATTTCCTGACTCACAAGCCCGCCGGCCATCTTGCCGATGGCGCGGAACGGCATGTTGTAGGTGAACGTGATGTTGAGGTCGGGCTCGCCCTTGGCAATCGACGCGTCGAGCATCTTGGTCATGACCTTCCAGATCAGGCGCGCCTTGAGGCTCTTGGCGTAATACATCTGCGCAATCGCGTCGTTCGCTTCGATCTTGCCGGCCCATGTGCCGTCCGGGATCGAATGGCCCAACAGCTCGGTGAACTCGGCGTCGGTCACGTTCTTGATGTTCGCGGTGTAGTAGGACTTGAGCTTCGCCTTGTCCTCGCACTTCTTGGCGTTCGTGCCCTTCACGTTCACGGTCGCCTTCAGCTTGATATCCTCGACGCTTGCGCCGACAAGCAGATCATACGCGCCGCCGTCGATCTCGAAGCGGTTCGTCTTGCTGTTCCAGTAGCGGAACGCCTTGTCGTCGAGCTCAATCGTGACCTTCTTGGATTCGCCGGCCTTTAGGAAGACCTTCTTAAAGCCCTTTAATTCCTTATTCGGACGGTAGACCGTGGGATTGACGGCATGCACATACAGCTCGGCCACCTCGGCGCCGTCCCGGTCGCCGGTGTTCGTCAGCGTAAACGTGACCTTCTGATCGTCCGCTTCGATGTCGCTGTATGCGAACGTCGTGTAGGACAGACCGAAGCCGAACGGGAACAGCACCGGCACGTTCGCGGAATCGTAATACCGATAGCCGACGTACAGACCCTCGCGGTATTCCACGCTGCGTTCCTTGGCGGGGAAGTAGGTCGAGGTGGAGCAGTCCTCATACTTGATGGGGTAGCTTTCGGAGAGCTTGCCGGACGGGTTGACCTCGCCGAGCAGCACCTTCAAAACGGCGCTCGCACCCGCCTGCCCGCAGAGGTAGCCATGCACAAGGCCCTTGACCTTGTCGATCCACGGCATCTCGACGGAGGAACCGGCGCTCATCACGACGACGATGTTCGGGTTCGCGGCGGCAATGGCGTCGAGCAGCTCGATCTGGCACTTCGGCAGCGACAGCGTCGAACGGTCGAGGCCCTCGGATTCGCTGATCTCGTCCAAGCCGAGGTAGAGCAGGACGGTGTCGGCCTTCTTGGCAAGCTCGACGGCCTTCTGCTGCATTTCGGGATTCGTCGCGCCGTGACGCGGATAACCGGCCTCAAAGCCGACGACGTTGAGATCAAAGTTGCCGATCACGTCCATCGTGTGATCGAGCTTCGTGCAGTTGACGACGGAGGAGCCTGCGCCCTGATACCGCGCCTTTTGCGCAAATTCACCGATCACGGCGACCTTCGCGCCCTTTTGCAGCGGGAGGATACGGCTTTCGTTCTTCAGCAGGACGATGCTCTCCTCGCTCGCCTTCTGTGCAAACGCATGATGCGCGTCCTTATCGAACGGCTTGCCCTTCAAGGGGTTCACGGCCTTGCGGGTGGACAGCATCACATCGAGCAGCTCGTCTACGCGGACATCTACTTCCTTTTCGGTGATCTTGCCGTCCGCCACGGCCTGCATCAGCTGCCGCGGGCCGTCGCCGCCCGAGGACGGCATTTCGAGGTGCGAACCGGCGCGGACGCCCTCGGTAAAGTCGTTGTTGGCGCCCCAGTCGGACACGACGAAGCCGTCGAAGCCCCACGTATCGCGCAGGATCTCCTGCAAAAGATGCGCGTTCTCGTTGGCATAGGTGCCGTTGACCATGTTGTAGGAGGACATGATCGACTTCGGATGCCCCTCGCGCACGGCGATTTCAAAGTTGGTGAGGTAGATTTCGCGGAGCGTGCGCTCGTCCATGACCGAGTTGGAGGCCATGCGTCTCAGCTCCGTGTTGTTGGCGGCAAAGTGCTTCGGGCAGGCGGAAACGCCGTTTGCCTGAATGCCGCGGATATAGCCCGCCGCCATCTTGCCGGCAAGGTACGGATCCTCGGAGAAATACTCAAAGTTGCGGCCGCAGAAAGGACTGCGCTTGATGTTCAGACCCGGGCCGAGCAGAACGCACACATCCTGCGAAGCGGCCTCTGCGCCGAGATGCTTGCCGAGCTCCTCGCCAAGCGCCGGATCCCAGATCGGAAGAGCGTCGTGTAGGGAAAGAGTG
>CAMHJE010000245.1:0-2621 GCA_946185305.1 uncultured Clostridia bacterium
ATCGTGTGCAGCGAATCGCCCGCCGCGTTCTTCAGCCCGTTCGACATGACCGTCATGCCGTATAAAAACAGCCCGACGCCGCCGAGCAGAGAAATAATCTCCCAAACAGACATTTCGAATCCCCTCTTTATCTATAACGAATCTTTTTCATATCATAATGTTCTTTTTTATTATAACGGATGCGCCGTTCAAATGCAACCCCGAAAGCCGTTTTATCGGGATATCTTACGCGGATTTGGCATGAAATATGAAAATCCCGGTCTTTTTTCACGTCTCCCGGCCCGTGCGGTGCATTTTGGGTTGCGCCCGTCTGAAAACTATGATATACTATTTTGACTAATCACGGAGGGGAACCGCTATGACGTTTGATCGACTGATGAAGGTTTTCAAGCAGGTCATGCCCTATGCGAACACGGACAGCATTACGCCGCAAAGCTCGCTCATACTGGACCTGCATATTGACTCGGTGACGCTGCTGATGCTTGTGCTCGGGATCGAGGACGAATTCGGCGTGCGCTTTGAGAATTTAGACAATACCGCGTTCAACACGGTCGGCGACGTGATCGCCTATATTGAATCCAGAAGATAAGAGGACAGACTTATGCAGCCGTTGTCATCCCGCACCGCGCACCTTTCCGATTCCTGCATCCGCCGCATGACGCGGATCTCGATGGAATGCGGCGCGATCAATCTTTCGCAGGGGTTCCCGGACTTTGATCCGCCCCAAATCATCATGGACCGTCTGGCCGCCGTCGCCGAGGCAGGCCCGCACCAATATTCCCCGACATGGGGCTTTGCCGCGTACCGCGAGGCGCTCTGCCGCAAGATCTCGCGGTGGATGGGGCTGCCGCTCGACCCGAACGAGAATATCCTTGCGACCGTGGGCAGCACCGAGGCGATGATGGCCGCTTTGATGGCGCTGACCGATCCGGGCGACCGGGTTGCGATCTTCTCGCCGTTTTTCGAGAACTATGAAGCGCAGTCGCTTTTGCTCGGCTGCGAGCCGGTCTATGTTCCGCTCGTCCCGCCGGAGAACAACTTTGACCCCAACCTTTTGGAGGACGTGTTCAAAAGCGGCGTCAAGGCGATGATCGTCTGCAACCCGTCGAACCCGAACGGCAAGGTGTTCACCAAGGCCGAGCTGCAGATCATTGCCGACCTTGCGATCCGCTACGATGTGTACATCATCATGGACGAGGTCTATGAGCACATCATCTATGCGCCGCATGTGCACACCTATATGGCGTCGCTGCCGGGCATGTGGGAGCGCACGATCTCCTGCTCCTCGCTCAGTAAGACCTATTCGGTCACGGGCTGGCGGCTCGGCTACATTGTCGCATGCAAACGCATCCTGGACGCGTGCAAAAAGACGCACGATTTTCTGACCGTCTGCGCGCCGTCGCCGCTGCAGGAGGCGATCATAGCGGGGCTTGACCTGCCGGACAGCTACTATGCCGAGGTGCAGGCGCACTACACGCACATGAAGGATCTGTTCTGCGGCGGGCTGCGGAATCTCGGCTTTGATTTTATCGACCCGCAGGGCACGTACTTCATCCTTGTCGATATCGGCAAGTACGCCAAGGGCGACGATGTGGCGTTCTGCGAACGGCTCGCCCGCGAGGTCGGCGTGGCAGCCGTGCCGGGCAGCACGTTCTATAAGGAGCCGGTGCATCACCTTGCCCGCTTCCACTATGCGAAAAAGGACGAAACGCTGCTCGCCGCGCTCGACAGGCTGTCCGATATCCATAAGCTCCTATAAAACGGAAACATACAAAATGCAGCTCCGAAAGGGGCTGCATTTTTGCAAGGGGCATACGGAAAAGGGGCTACGCTCTGTCAAACAGGCGGTCATGCTCGCGCTCGGCGTCGCAGGTGCAGTTGAGGCCGAGGTGGCGATAGGTCTCGGTATCGACGCGCGAGAGAATGACGCTCGCGTGTGCTTCGGAGCCGCGCAGCTTCGGAAGCTGCTTTAAGGCCAGCGCGGCCATCGGGTTGGTGGCGGCGCAGATCGACAGCGCGTAAAGGAACTCGTCGCTGTGCAGACGCGGGTTCTCGCTGCCGAAGTGGTGAATCTTCAGATCGCGGATCGGCTCCAGCACGATCGGCGCAATCAGGTCGATCTCATCGGGGATATCGGCAAGGGTCTTCAGCGCGTTCGCCAGCGCGCCGGCGGCGGCGCCGACCATACTGCCGGTGCGGCCGGTGATCATGCGTCCGTCGGGCAGCTCAATCGCCATGGCGGGCGCGCCGGTCTCCTTCGCCTTTTCGCGGGCGGCGGTCACAACCGCGCGATCCGCGACCGACAGGCCGGAGCGCGTCATGATCATTTCGGCCTTATAGACCTGCTCCTTATTGATCTGACCGCGCTTATAGGCGCAGGCGGCAGAGAAATAGCGGCGAATGATCTCCTGCTTGGCGGCGGCGCAGCACACCTCGTCGTCCGAAATGCAGAAGCCGATCATGTTGACGCCCATATCCGTCGGGGACTTATAGGGCGATTCGCCGTAGATGTGGTTGAACATCGAATTGAGCACCGGGAACGCTTCGACATCGCGGTTGTAGTTAACCGTCGTGATGCCGTAGGCTTCGAGGTGGAACGGGTCGATCATGTTCACGTCGTC
>CAMHJE010000246.1:0-2600 GCA_946185305.1 uncultured Clostridia bacterium
AGGTGCAGCAAGACGAACCCCGCGGCGAGGCCGACATTGCAGAGCAGCAGCGCGATCACCGTCTGCGCCCAAACCGCGCGCAGCTTTAGGAGCGCGGTGCGCACCGGCGCATACCATGAAACGACCGTCACAAAGCCGAACCATGCGTAATGCAAAAACGGCAGCGCGAGGATCACCGCCGCCGGAACCAGCACGCAAAGCAGCAGCGCGCCGTAGCGCCGTTCCCATGTCAGAACGCAGAGCGCCGGCAGCGTCAGCGGCAGCAGCGCCACGCCCCACCCGCCGAGGGCTTCCATGCCCCACAGCAGCAGGAGGGTCAGCAGCAGCGCCATCGCTGCAAGA
The DNA here is from genome assembly GCA_946185305.1 of uncultured Clostridia bacterium. Lineage (GTDB taxonomy): Bacteria > Bacillota > Clostridia > Christensenellales > CAG-138 > UBA3792. Next base: position 343 of record CAMHJE010000246.1, read on the forward strand.
CCCGTATTTCGTTTTGCGATTCGTCCTGTCATTCGTTTACAGCAGAAGGATCGTCAGACCCTTTTTCTCGGCCATTTTCAGCGTCTGCCCGGAGCCGGATTTCCGGTTGCGGACATAGGCGATGCATACGTCGGCATGGTTCACAAGGTATTCGTTGCGCAGCGCGTACATGAACGGCAAATAATGCTCGGAAAGGTAGTGCGCTTCTGTCGCGCGCTCCTTCAGCACCGCCCAGCGCGCCTTGTCTTGCGGGCTAAACGCAAAGTCGTGTCCGATAAACGGGACACATAACGTCAGCGTCAGCGCGGGATTCGATTCCATCCGCCGGGCGACGGCTTCCCCGGCAAGCATATCAAAGCCGATGGCCGCGCCTGCATAAAAGTCCGTGCAGCCGTCCGCAATCACGTCGTCGATAGCCTGTTCGAGCGCCGACAGCAGATGCGCGTATTCGGGTGAATCCGGCGCGGGCAGATCCCGATGGCCGGTAAAGCAGCAGCTCTTGCTCATGGCAAAGACCCGTCCGACAGCGTGCGCTTTTCGCACAGCGCCGCCGTCGTCTCAAAATCGCCCTGCATCGCGGCGCGCAGCAGCCGTTCCCCGAACGCTTCGGCCTCGGCAAACAGCTCGTCCACGCTCTCGGTGCGGCATACCGTCGGAAAGGTCTTGGCGTACCACGGCGTGTGCTGCGTGTTCATCGGGTCGGGAAAGTAGCTGCGGGGATAGGCGAGCAAAAAGCCCGTGACCGCGCCTTCCTTGTGCAGCGCCTTTTCCAACGGGGCAGCGAACCGGAACCGCTTGCCGAGGGGATCGTACAGGACGGGGAACAGGCGCAGCATCTTTTTGATGCTCCGCTTGAACGCCCCCTTTACGCCCGCGTGCACCGTGTCCATGGAAACGTCGGTCACGAGCATATCGAGCGCATCGACGTTTGCGGGGAGCCGAAACAGCTCACCAAAAGGCACCTCGTCCTTGCAGCGCGCATAGAAGATCGCGTCGATATCGCCCTCAAAGCGCGTGTGATCCGGCCCGTTATAGCGCGAGCAGATATACGGGTGCAGCGTGCTGTCAAGCGCAATGTGCGTCAAAAACCCGTAGACATACGGCAGCAGGCTTTCGTCTGCGCGGGCAAAAAAGGCGCGCACCAAAGCGTCACACGGCACGCCGTGGAGGGCGTTTCCGTGCTTTTTCTGATTCGGATGGAACGGCGTCGGCGGGAGCCGGTCGAAAAAGTAGATATCCGGACCAAGGCTTCCGAGCATATACAGCGCGCGATCCTGTTCGGTTTTGCAGCATCCGAGCCGCTTGCCGAGCCGGTAGGCGACAGATGCGTGAGAAAGAATATACGGCATGGGAATATTATACCAGTTTCCGACGGGATTGCATCCCCTTTCGAGCAAATTTTGTTGCTTTTTTTTTAACAATCTGTAAAAGGACTTCCGAAATCCAAAAGACATGGTAAAATGAAACAAGAAGATTATCCGTAAAGGAGCAGATATATGAAACGAGTGAAGACACGCAAACGCAATCTGAAAATCACGAACCCCATCGCAATGGCGCTGTTCATCGCGGGTATCCTGCTGCTGATCGGGGTGATTGCCGTGATCATCACGATTGCCGTCGGCTACGGCGGCGATATGGTGACCCGCGTGCAGGATGAGATTCAGGGCGGCCTTGACGAGATCGACAAGCAGGCGACCGCAACGTTCACGCCGGAGCCCACCACAGCGCCGACCGAAACGCCGGAGCCCATTGAAACGCCGGAGGTCGGCACGCCCGCCCCGACGGCCACGCCCACGCCGGAACCCATCGGCAATATCGCCGATACGCCCGCCCCGACTGCCGATACCTCGTCGCCGCTGTACGGTGTTGTGGTCGGTCTGAACCCCGGCCGTGACAAGAGCTCGGATTATCCGGAGGAGTGCGCGTTCAACCTCGAATTCTGCCAGAGCCTCAAGACCTATCTGGAGCAGCGCGGCGCGACCGTCGTGCTGGCGCGTACCGATAACGACAGCCGCGTCAAGGACGCTACGCGCGGCAAGATCTTCCAAAGCGAGGGCTGCACCCTGGCCGTGGAGATCTTCTGCAACCACATGGGCAAGAACAGCAAGCAGGGCTGCTACGTCCGCTACGGCGGCAGCAAGGAGTTTGCGCAGGAGCTGGCCGACGCGTATAAGGCGGTCACCGGCATCCCGTTCCAAAGCAATCATTCGAGCGGCATCTATAAAAAGACCGAGGATGTCATCCACAACAGCGGCAAG
>CAMHJE010000247.1:0-2595 GCA_946185305.1 uncultured Clostridia bacterium
CGGGCTTGTGACGTTCACATGGGGCAACGTATCCGGCATCGACCGCGAACAGAACTTAGTCGTGATCAAGCCGTCCGGCGTGGAGTATGACGGCATGACGGCGGAGGATATGGTGGTCGTGGATTTAGACGGCAACCGCGTGGAGGGCAAGTGGAAGCCGTCGAGCGACACCGCGACGCACGTGGAGCTTTACAAGGCGTTTCCGAACATCGGCGGCGTGGTGCACACCCATTCGTCCTACGCGACGAGCTGGGCGCAGGCGGGACGGGACATTCCCTGCTACGGCACGACGCACGCGGATTACTTCTACGGCGCGATCCCGTGTCTGCGCTGCCTGAACAAGCAGGAGATCCAAAGCGCTTATGAGCGCAACACGGGGCTTTTGATCGTGTCGGAATTCGACCGGCTCGGCCTCGATCCGGACGCGACGCCCGCGGTGCTGTGCAAGAACCACGGCCCGTTCGCATGGGGCAAGGATCCCCTGGACGCGGTGCACGCGGCGGTCGTCTTAGAGGAGTGCGCGAAGATGGCGTATCGGACGGAGCTGATTAACCCCAAGGTCGCGCCCGCGCCGCAGGAGCTGCAGGACAAGCACTATTTCCGTAAGCACGGCGCAAACGCGTATTACGGACAGAATTGAAACACACGGCGCGGAGGGGAATGTCTTTCCGCGCCCTTTTTTGGGAGGAACGCATGGAAGCAAGGGACTGCCTGCGCTATCTTGCAGAGCAGGTGCATACGACCGTGGTGGCGACCGTGGACGACGACGGCCTGCCCGTGACGGCGGCGATCGACATGATGGATGCGGATGAAACCGGGCTGTATTTTTTGACCGCCGTGGGCAAGGGCTTTTACCGGCGGCTGAAAGCGCGCGGGTATCTTGCGCTGACCGGTACGAACGGCGCGGACACGATGCACTGCGTTGCGGTGTCGGTGCGCGGCCGGGTGACGGAGCTCGGGCCGGGCCTTCTCGGACGGCTCTTTGAAAAGAACCCCTATATGGCGGAGATCTACCCCACCGAAGCGTCGCGCGCGGCGCTGACGGTGTTCAAAATCGACGCGGGCAGCGGCGAATGGTTCGACCTTTCCAAGCGGCCGATCGAGCGGTTTTCGTTCGCGTTCGGCGGCGAAGTGAAAAAGCCCTCCGGCTATCGCATTACGGACGCGTGCACAGCGTGCGGCGCGTGCCTTGCGGTCTGCCCGCAAAGCTGCATCACGCCCGGTTCGCCGTATGGCATCGAGCAGACGCATTGCCTCCATTGCGGCAACTGCCTGTCCGTCTGCCCGGTCGGGGCGGTGAGAAAGGAGAACGTATGACACAACCCGAACGGCTCGAGTATCTGATCGGGCAATTCAAAAACGAATCGGCGTACTACCGCGATTTGCAGACCCCGTGCGACACGGCGGGCAAACGGCGGCTTTTGCGCTCGCTGATGAACGTGCGCCCGCCGCGCCCGATGGATTTGGACGTGCTGCGCGTGCAGGACGAATACCTTTCGGAGCGCGTGCGCGAAAACGGCGTCGTTTCGCTTTGGGACATCCCGACGGCCGCCGAGCAGGGAAGCCAAAATCCCGAGGCCGCGCGGCTGTCGCTTTGGCAGGGGGACATGACGCGGCTTGCGCTCGACGCCATCGTGAATGCGGCGAACAGCGAAATGCTCGGCTGCTTTGTGCCGTGCCACACGTGCATCGACAACTGCATCCACACGTTTGCGGGCGTGCAGCTGCGCGCGGAATGTGACCGGCAGATGAAGCGGCTGCGGGCAAAGTACGGCCCGGACTATGAGCAGCCGACCGCGATCCCGATGCTGACCGACGGCTACAACCTGCCCGCCAAGCACGTGATCCACATCGTCGGCCCCATCGTGGAAGGGCGGCTGACCGAGGCGCACGAAGCGGCCTTGGCCGCGTGCTACACGAACACGCTCGACCTTTGCGAAAAGGAGGGTCTGCGCTCGGTCGCGTTTTGCTGCATCTCCACCGGCGTGTTCCGCTTCCCGGCAAGGCGGGCGGCGCAGATCGCCGTGGACACCGTGACGGACTGGCTTACGGCGCATCCGGACACGGAAATGCGCGTGGTGTTCAACGTATTTAAGGACGAGGATCTTGCCATCTACGAAAGGCTGCTGCACTTGTGATGCGTTCGACAAATCGGAATTTGAAAGGATTATAAATATGAAAAATAGATTATCTTGGCTGTTAATTTTGTTAAATGCAATTGGCTGCCTATGCCTTGCTTATAGCAGCTATTTGTTTCTTTCTGGAAGCACTATAGTTGATGCACCAGATGCAATGCTGCCGATGGAAAGATGGGAAAGAGGAGGTTGGCTACTTACTATTGGAATGATTCCTCTAATAATAACAAACATCTTTGGTTATGGATATATTCAATTTGGAAATAAGAAAAATAGACTGCTTATTTTCATTCCCTCTGTTATCTGCATAATTTTAGTAGCATGCTATTGGGTGAAGTCAATAAGATAACTTCCAGTTTGTCGGGATGACGCAAAATCGGTGTTTGTCGGGAAAATACAAAAAAGATTCAATGCAACTACAAGTTGACATGTAGTTGGTGGAGAGCAACCAATCAAACTC
>CAMHJE010000248.1:0-2587 GCA_946185305.1 uncultured Clostridia bacterium
GATGTTCCAGGGCTTCTGCTGGAACGTGAACAGCTTCGACCAGGAGGGCGTGCAGTTGGGCAAAGTGCTGGCCAAGCGCGTGCTGGCGCACGAAACCGACGGCGCGCTGAAGGCTTACAGCGAACTGCTGCGCATCTGATCTGTTCCCTGCCGAAGCAAAAGAAGTACAAATGCATACCGTGCCGCATACCGGCCATGGTTGCAGAACTGTTTTGATTTCACTCCGATATGTACGATCAAAAACGCTCCCAACCCGGGAGCGTTTTGCTGTTCAGCGAATTCGGTTGACCGGACGCGGGTTTTACGACCGAAAGGCCGTAACGCGCGTCCCGAGCAGGATCGGCAGGTAAACCTTTGCATAACGAAGTGCAGCAAAGACAACTGCGGCATGGAGCGTCTGCTCGCCGTCTATCAGGATGCTTACACCCGTTATCTCGGCAGATAACGATTCTCTTCTCCTCCTTTGCGGCAGCCGCATCAAACGTGGTGCGGCTGCTGCGTTACACAACGTTCTCTCAAAAAAAGACAAAGACAAGGAGTCCCATCTATGCCGGACAAATTGCAAAAGGCTTGCGCGTTCGAGCAAAAGTATCTCAAGAACCTTTCCAAGGACGATCAGCCGAAGTTCCATGTGACCGGCGGGATCGGCTGGATCAACGACCCGAACGGATTTTCCGTTTACAAAAACGAATATCATCTTTTTTATCAATACTATCCTTACGACAACAAGTGGGGCCCGATGCATTGGGGACACGTCAAATCGACCGACCTTCTGCATTGGGACCGTCTCCCCTGCGCCCTCGCGCCGGACGAAAGCTATGACAAGGACGGCTGCTTCTCCGGCAGCGCGATCGAATTGAAGGACGGCCGCCATCTTCTGATGTACACCGGCAACCGCAACATCCGCCGCAAAAGCGGTATGGTTGAAGGCTATCAAACACAATGCCTTGCCATCGGCGACGGTTTGGATTATCACAAAGTGGAAACCAATCCGGTTCTCGATGAAAAAGATCTTCCGGAAGGCGGCAGCATCTACGATTTCCGCGACCCGAAAATCTGGGAGGAGGACGGCAAATACTACGCCGTCGTCGGCAATCGCTCGGCGGACGAGAGTGGACAGATTCTGCTGTTCGAAAGCGAGGACGCACTGCATTGGCGCTTTGCCTCGATCCTTGCGTCCTGCCACAACCAGTTCGGCAAGATGTGGGAATGTCCCGATTTCTTCCCGCTTTGCGGCAAGCACGTCCTGCTGACAAGTCCGCAGAACATGACCTCGATGGGGCTTGAATTCCATCCCGGCAACAATACGCTCTGCATCATCGGCGACTATGACCGAAGCCGCAAGCACCTGCTTCGTGACAACACGCAGTCCATCGACTACGGCACGGACTTTTACGCCACGCAGACGCTCTTGGCGCCGGACGGACGGCGCATCATGATCGCATGGATGCAAAGCTGGGAATCCTCCGGCTGCAAGCCGAGCGGCCTGCCGTTCTTCGGGCAGATGACGCTCCCGCGAGAGCTGTCGATCAAAGGCGGACGCCTGATCCAAAATCCGCTGCGCGAGCTCGAAGCCTGCCGCAGCGTGAAGGTCAGCTATCAGAACGTGATGATCACCGGCGAAACGAATCTGCAGGGCATCAAGGGGCGTTTTCTCGATATGACCGTGACTGTGCGGCAGGGCAACAAGAACCAGATGTACCGCACATTTAAGATCAGCGTCGCCAAGGACGGCGAGCGCGTGACGACGATCCGGCACAAGCCCGAAAACAACACGATCCGAGTGGATCGCAGCCGTTCCGGCTTCCCGCACGATATCGTCAACGTGCGCGATTTCCCGATTGCGGCAAAGGACGAGCTGAAGCTGCGCATCGTCATGGATCGGTACAGCCTCGAACTGTTCGTCAACGACGGCGAGCAGGCGGCGTCGTTCGTGCTCTATACGCCGGTCACCGCCGATTCGATCTCGTTCTCCGCAGAGGGCGCGGCGATCATCGACGTGGAAAAATACGATATTGAGGTGTGAACATGAAACAGTATGATGTGGTCGCGCTCGGCGAGCTGTTGATCGACTTTACCGAAAGCGGCACAAGCGAGCAGGGCAATCCCCTGTGGGAAGCCAACCCCGGCGGCGCGCCGTGCAACGTGCTTGCCATGCTGAATAAACTCGCCCATAAGACCGCCTTTATCGGCAAGGTCGGCAAGGATGTGTATGGCAGACAGCTTTGCGATGTCGTGACCAAGGCGGGTATCGATACCTCCGCTCTGCTGTTCGATTCCAAAGTGCATACGACGCTTGCCGTCGTGCATACCTTTGAAAACGGCGATCGGGATTTCTCGTTCTACCGCAATCCCGGTGCGGATATGATGCTGACAAAGGACGAACTGCCCGAGGCCATGCTTAAGGACTGCCGCATCTTCCACTTCGGCACGCTCTCCATGACGCATGACGGCGTAAGAGAGGCGACCAAGGCCGCTGTAAAAGCCGCCAAGGAAGCCGGTGCATGGCTTTCGTTCGACCCGAACCTTCGCCCGCCGCTGTGGAGCAGCGAAGCACTTGCCAAGGAGAACATCGAATGGGGACTTT
>CAMHJE010000249.1:0-2584 GCA_946185305.1 uncultured Clostridia bacterium
GGGTTCTTCGGTCGGTTCGGGCGTCGGCTCCTCGGTGGGTTCCGGCGTCGGTTCGCTTGTGGGCGCTTCGGTCGGTTCTTCGGTCGGCACCTCGGTGGGCGCCTCGGTGGGCTCCGGCGTCGGTTCGGTCGTGGGCGCGGCGGGGTCGGACACATGAATATCCACGTCCGGCGCTTCGCTCGGCGCCGTCGTTTCGTGCACGATCTCTCCGATGATCTGTATCTTATCCTGCTTCGGATCGGAATTGATGATCTGCGGCGCCGTGCAGCCCAAAAGCAGCAGCGCGCACAGTCCGATCGCAAAGACGGTACGATTCCGTTTCATTGCGGTACACCTCCGTTTTTACTGTACCATGATTATAAAAACAAGTTGTCACCGAACCGTAAACGGAGTGTGAACAATTCATGAGCAAAGTTCCAAAACACAAAAATGTCACAAAAAAAACGGGACGTTTCCGTCCCGCTTTGCAGATGTGTTTGCCGATCAGAACCGGTCGAGCAGCTCCACCGGCTTGATGAGGATCGCGCACACGATCACCGCGATGATCGTGTTCGGCAGCATGTACGCGCCGTTGTAAACGGTCGAGAACAGGAACGCGCCGGGCGTCGCAACGGACAGACCGAAGAAGTCCGCCGTCGGTTCGGCATACTCGGCATAGATCGTTACGCCGCTGACAAAGTGCACAACGAAGCGCGCGATGCAGCCGATCAGCGCTGCGAGCGGCAGCATGCCCTTCTTCTTGCGGAGCAGTCCCGCGAAGCCGACGAACGCGTAGGCGACGGAGTAGTCAAGCAGCATGCTCTGCCAGTTGACCGCCGTGCCGCCCGCCAGGAAGAACTTGAGCGTGCCGAACGCGAGACCGGCCAGCAGGCCCTGCCATACGCCCCAGCGGTACGCATAGACGATCAGCGGGACCATGACGAAGTCGATCGAGCCGCCGAGTGCGGCGACCGGGATCTTCAGATAGCTGAGGGCGAGCGCAAGCGCAATGGCGATGCCGCCTTCCGCCAGCATACGGGTAGAATTCTTTTTCATGTGTTTTCCTCCTTACAAAAATTGCCGCCCCATTGGGACGGCAGCGAAAAAAGCTATGGTTACGCTTCCTACGATGGCATGACCCAACAGGTTCCAAGGGTGCTTCTCAGCCGAAGGTCGTTCGGCGCCCCTGCGTCATACGCATCATAGCAGAAAAGTCCGGATCCGTCAAGCGCCATGCGTAAAAATCGCAAATCCGCGCAGCCGCACGCGCACCAGACCGAGGATCGATTTCGTTTCGAGGCACCCGATTGCGCCGTTGCGGCTGTCCTCCCCGTAGTTGCGGTCGTCCGACAGCACGAACACCTTGCCCTCGGGCACGCGCGTTTTCGGGATATCGAGCGGCACGCCCGGCTTGTAGCGATGCTCGTCGAGCCCGTACTTTCCGTCGATGATCAGCATGCCGTCCTTCGCTTCGATCGTTTCGCCCGGCAGCGCTATGACGCGCTTGATCAAAAGATTGCCCGCTGCGTCCCGAAACGCAACCATATCGCCGCGGCGGAACGTGCCGAAATGCTGATACAGGCGGTCATAAAACACGGTGTCGCCCTTTTCGAGCGTCGGGAGCATCGACTCGTCCGCCACATATACGGGCGAGAACCAGCCGAACAGGATCAGAGCGACCAGCGCGAGCCCGAGCCCGCCGGCAAAAAACCAGCGCAGCACGTTCTGCGTGCGGTGCTCCTTTCGAAACAGTTGTGAACGGGTTTCCATAGGCGTTTACGGTTTGCGGATGCTGCCGAACGGGTAGATCACGCTGCGCACCTTGCCGATCACGCGATAGAGCGGGATCGGACCGACGGCCTCGTTGCGCGAGTCGATGCTGACCGCGCGGTTGTCGCCGAGCACGTATACGCAGTCCTGCGGAACGGTCGTCTTTTCGATCTGCTGATAGCCGACGCGCGTATCCGAAACGTACGGTTCCTCGACCTGCCTGCCGTTGACATATACGCGGTTCGCGATCGTCTCGATCGTATCGCCGCCGACCGCGATCACGCGCTTGACGCGCGTATTGTAGCTGCGTCCGGTTTCAAGATAGTACTCTTCCGGATAATAGCAGATGATGATGTCGCCTGCCTTCGGCGTTGATTGAATGAACGCGAGCCGGTCGACCAGCATGATCTCGCCGTCGACGAGCGTTTCGAGCATCGACGTGCCGTCCACGCGCACCGGATCGATCGCCACGGAGCGGACCGCAAGGACGATCGTCATGATCAGCAGAAGGTACAGCAAAAAATCGAGCACGCGCCACGGCCTGCCGCCTTCCAGGTTTTCGTTCCGTTTTTCCGCCTGCCGTCTCAGTACGGCGATCGGCTTTTGAATTGTCATGCGTCTGTCTCTTTCGTCAGGATCTGTTTTGCGGATTTCAGAAAAACGAGCCGGTCAAGCATCACGACGCGCCCGCAGCCGAGGCAGCGGATCTTGACGTCCGCGCCGACGCGCGTGATCGTCCACGTATCGCAGCCGCAGGCGTGCGGCTTTTTCATACGCACCGTATCGCCGAGCGCAAAGGTTTCGATCATTTCCGATCGCCCTCGTACCGGATGTA
>CAMHJE010000250.1:0-2575 GCA_946185305.1 uncultured Clostridia bacterium
CCGCGTTCTTTATCCGTCTCGAAATCGCGCAGCTCGCGAACCTTCCAATCGAGCATAACGCCTGCCTTTTTCGCGTGTTTTTTGCAAAGGTCGATACACCTTGGGTCGATATCGCATCCGGTGATGCAAAGCTTGTCGTGCCGCTCGAGGTCGCGTGCTTCCTCCCGCGCCGAAGCAAATGTACCGGACGGCAGAAAGTGCCATGCTTCGGAGGAAAAGGAACGGTTGCGCGACGGTGCGATATTGTTGGCGATCATGGCGGCTTCAATCGGAATCGTGCCGGAGCCGCACATCGGATCGATCAGCGGCGTATCGGGATAAAAGCGCGAGAGCATCACCATCGCCGCGCCGAGCGTTTCGGAAAGCGGCGCCGGAACGTTGTATGTTCGGTAGCCGCGCCGCGACAGTCCCGCACCGCAGCAATCCAGCGACAGCGTCACAACGTCGCGCAGAATGCCGACCTCGACGATCACTTCTTCTTCGGTTTCCGCAATATAATCGGTATGGTACGACGCCTTCAGGCTTTCGACGATAGCCTTTTTAACGATGCTTTGGCAATCCGATACGGAGAATAAAGTGCTTTTTGCACTCTTGCCGTTGACGTGGATGCGCGTTTTCGGTGAAAGATACGGTTTCCAGTCGATCGCTTTTGTGCGGTCGAACAGTTCCGTAAAGGACGTGGCCGTAAATTCACCGACATCGAGCAAAAGCCGTTCGGCAGTGCGCAGCCACAGCAATGCGCGTGCCATCACGGTATAATCGCCCTCAAAACGGACGCGGGCGTCGAGCGTTTCGGTGGGTTCGATACCGAGCTGCCGCAGCGTGATTGCGACGGTCGATTCAAGGCCTAACTTTGTCGTTGCGGTAAAACGCATTATGATTCTTTCTCCTTCTGCAGCTGCCGGAAAATCTTTTGCAGCGCATTTTCAAGCCGTCGGCGGCTGATGCCATACCAGTCGCACAGCATGTCCGGCGGGATATTTGACAAATCCAGCGAGCTGAGCGCGAGCAGCACAAATGCTGCCGACATGGCATTTTCCTGTGCGGGCGTCAAACGTGGGTAACGGTGATCCAGAGAAGCCGTGAAATACAGAAAAATACGGATCGCGACTTCAATGACGCGGTCTGTGACGAGCGCGCCGTGCTTTTGATCAAAGGCCTCGGCCTTATGCTTCACCTGCTGAATATTCCACAGCACAAAGGCATAGCTTCGCGGCAGCTTTTCCGGCACGCTGAGCGGCTGTACCGCGCCGTATTGCCATTGTCCGCCCATGTAAAGGGCAAACGGCGGCTTGGCTTCGAGAGACAGAAGCGTTCCGAACACAAACTGCTTTTCCTCATCGCTCTGATCGTATGTGATCAAAAAGAGACGCAGCAGCTTTTGCGCTTCCTCATCCCCGACGATGGCCAGCATTCGAACAACAGCCTTGCGAAATGTTACAAGCTGACTGAACAACGCCCAGCGCAAAAGATCATGGAAGGACAGATCGTTCTGCCAAAGCTCCTTGACGGCCTCTATGCCGCCCTCTGCAACCTGCTGCAGGCGCCGCTGCCGCTTTAGGAATTCATACATCGGCACGTCATAATGCAACGACCACGAGCGCAGAAAATCGTCCGGTTCCGTTGTGCGGATCGCATTTTCGTAATAGGCGGCTACCGTATCCGATTCATCCGATTCAAGCAGCATTCTATACGTCTGCTCTGCCTGCTCCCGCCGACCTTTTTTCAAGTAGCAGTACCCGAGCTGATGCAGCATGTCCTTATCGAACGGCAAAAATTCCCGCAGACGTTCCAGAGAGTCAATTGCACGGTCGATTTCATCAAACTCGATGAAGATTGCTCCGGCATAACCGAGCTCCTCCGGCGATGCGTCCGGATCGATCACGGTGCGCTCCAATTCCTCACGTGCTTCATGCTCGCGGCCTTCGGTATGGTACAGCAGCGCCATTAAAAGATGTGCCCGAATATGTCGGCTGTTGCGTTTGAAGATTCGATACAGACGCTGTTCAGCTTGCTGATAAGCGCGCATGGTATACAGCATCATGGCGACTTCCATGTCCAAAATGTCGGAGGTTGGATACGCCTCTGTCAGCGATTCCAAAAGAGCAAGGGCTTCCTTATCCGCGCCGGTAACATGCATAGCCTTTGCGGTACGAATTCGCTCCAGCAGCTTGCAGTCCTCTCCCTCGTCCAGACCGATCTGGATTTCCAGATCCTCATGATCCTCCAACAGATCAAGCAAATCCGCCGCACGATCCGCATACGGACCGTCCGGATCACGGTCGATACAGCCCTTGGCACATTGCGCGGCCGCGTCAAACTCCTCCAAGCCCATAAAGTCGGAAGCAAGACCGAACAATGCGTCATCGGGCAGTTCTCCGTACGGACGTACCAAAAGCAGCACTTGCGCGCTTTCCTCATATCGGTGCATTTGATTGAGGATCTCTGCAAATGTGATCGCGTACTCGATATCATCGGGCGCCATGCGATATGCTTTTTGGGCGTACTGCACCGCTGTCAGAAGATTATTCTCCTCCAGATAGCGACAAGCGCAGCGATAGAAAAACTCCGCATC
>CAMHJE010000251.1:0-2568 GCA_946185305.1 uncultured Clostridia bacterium
TATCCGATCATTCTTGCCGGCAATCGCAACGCGGTCCGCACCTGCTCGCGTATCCTCGAAGGACGCGAAGTCCACGTCGCCGAGAATGTCATGCCGGCATTCGGCACGCTGAACATCGAGCCGACGCAGCAGGTCATCCGCGACGTCTTTTTAAACCGCATCGTGCAGGCAAAGGGACTTTCGAAGGCAAGCGAGCTGATTTCGGGCATCATGATGCCGACGCCGAGCGCCGTCATGGCGGCGATCAAGCTGTTGGCGGAGGGCACCGCGACGCAGGCAGGCGTCGGCGATCTCGTGGCGGTCGACGTCGGAGGCGCGACGACGGACGTGTATTCCGTGGCAGCGGGGCTTCCGGACGATCCGCGCACGGCACTGCGGGGACTTCCCGAACCGTATATCAAGCGCACGGTCGAGGGCGATATCGGCATGCGCTACAGCATCCGCGGCATCGTGGACGCAGCCGGGCTCAAAAAGACGGCGGAGATCGCGGGGTTGTCGGAGGAGCGCCTTTCGGAAATCGTCGATCTGTTTGCAGCGCATACCGATCTTCTGCCGAACGACGACGAAACGCAGCGCGCGGACGAAGCGCTTGCGAGCATGGCGGTGCGCGTGGCGATGACGCGTCATGCGGGACGTCTTTCCGAGATTTTCGGACTCGGCGGGCTGCAGCTGATACAGACCGGCAAGAACCTGAAGAACGTGGATCAATTCATCGTCACCGGCGGTTCGCTGATCCACACCAAGCATACGGGCCGCATTGCATCCTACGGCTTCTATGACCCGGAGGATCCGGGTTCGCTGAAACCGCAATCCTGCAGCGTGCTCGTGGACCGGAGTTATATCATTGCCGCGATGGGACTGCTGTCGCAGTACTATCCCGATGCGGCGCTTACCATTTTGAAGGAGGAGTTAAAGAGAGATGACCGTACAGAATAAGCGCATTCCGGATGACGAATTCAACGCCATCCGCGAAGAGGTCCTGAAACAGTGGCCGACCGGCGCGGAAGTGGACCTTCAGGAAGCGATCGCATTCCACAAATCGCTGCCCGATCATAAGGTCTTTTCAAAGAAACTGGTCGACGCAAAAAACAAGGGCATCACGCTGATCCAGCCGCGCGCGGGCGTCGCGCTCATCGATGCGCAGATCGAGCTTTTGACGTATCTGCAGGACAAGGGCGAAGCGGATCTGCTGCCCACCACGATCGACAGCTATACGCGTCAGAACCGCTATCAGGAAGCGGAGACCGGCATTCGCGAGTCGATGAAGGAAGGGCGTTCGATGCTGAACGGTTTTCCGGCCGTCAATCACGGCGTGCAGGGCTGCCGTCGGCTCATCAACGCGCTGAATACGCCGATCCAGGTGCGTCACGGCACGCCGGACGCGCGTCTTCTGACCGAGATCGCATACGCGGGCGGCTTTACGAGCTACGAGGGCGGCGGCATCTCTTACAATCTGCCGTATGCGAAGAACGTTCCGATGGAAAAGACGATTGCGGACTGGCAGTACGTCGACCGTCTGACCGGAATCTATGAGGAAGCCGGCGTTCCGATCAACCGCGAGCCGTACGGTCCGCTGACCGGCACGCTCGTTCCGCCGTGCATCTCGAACGCGGTTGCGATCATCGAGGCGCTGCTCGCAGCCGAACAGGGCGTGAAGAACATCACCGTCGGCTACGGTCAGTGCGGCAACCTCGTGCAGGATGTTGCGGCGATCCGCGTGCTCGAGGAGCTGACGAACGAATACCTCGAAAAGGGCGGTTACCGGGACGTTTGCGTGACCACGGTGTTCCACCAGTGGATGGGCGGCTTCCCGATGGACGAAGCCAAGGCGTTCGGCGTCATCTCCTGGGGCAGTGCAACCGCGGCGCTTTCGAAGGCGACCAAGGTCATCGTCAAGACCCCGCACGAAGCGATGGGCGTTCCGACGATGGAAGCGAACGCGCAGGGACTTCGCTGCACGAAGCAGGTCATCTCGATGCTCTCCGATCAGGTCTGCACCGCGGCAAACCTCGAGGAAGAAAAAGAAATGATCCGCATGGAGACCCGCTGCATCGTCGATAAGTGCTTCGAACTCGGCAACGGCGACATCGCGGACGGCTGCGTCAAGGCGGTCATGTGCGGTGCGGTCGACATCCCGTTTGCGCCTTCGCGCTTCAATGCGGGCCGCATGCTTCCCGCGCGCGACAACGACGGCGCGATCCGTATCCTCGATATGGGCAACCTGCCGTTCACGCCGGAGATCAAAGCGTATCACCGCGCAAAGATCGAAGAGCGCGCCAAGGCGGAGAAGCGCAACGCGTCGTTCCAGATGGTGACCGACGACGTCTACGCGATCAGCAAGGGTCGTCTCGTCGGCAGACCGAAAGCGTAAAACCCACCGGAAGGTGACAATCATATTCAGTTCAATACGAAAGGCGAAATCATGAAAATTATCGATGTTATTTGTTCCGCAGGCCGTACCGGCTTCTACTTCGACGATCAGCGCGCCATCAAGGCGGGCGCGGTCAGCGACGGTGCCGCTTACATCGGCGAACCCAAGACCGAGGGATTCACGTCCGTGCGTCAGCC
>CAMHJE010000252.1:0-2549 GCA_946185305.1 uncultured Clostridia bacterium
GCATACCATGTCCGTACCGTGCTTTTTGAGACGGTCCAACGAGGTTTTGGAAACATACTTTGCCGTGTTTGAAAAGCTGGATCTCAAAGAGGCATATCCCTATCTCTACGGAGACGACAGCTACGTTCCGGATTTTCCGGAGGCATGGAGAAAGGACCGGTAAAAATACAGAAATGCAGGTATTTCGGGACATTGGGCATGCTGCCAAGATGGTTCGGCGCAATCTCCGCAGCTACGGATTGCTGTCGGTTACGATCATACTGTCCTTTGCGCTGCTGCTGGGCTATCTTGCTTTTGTCGATTCCTCGAACTATAACCGGTATAAAGAGGTGTTCGCGCAGGATCGCAGTCTGGTCTTTTCCGTCGCGCCGACCGACGCTTACCGGGACCGGATCATGCGGGAAAAGGCGTCGAAGATCGGCGCAACACAGAGCATGCTTTTCTATGGTGTTCACGGGCTTCGGCTGGAGATTCCGAATGTCATGCCGGAGAGCGGGGAAATGATGGTCGATTTCGGCACGCCGGAAATCACGTTGCTGCCATCCCATGTTGCGGCAGTATTTGAAACGACAACGGAAAAGAGCTATACGTTCGATCCGATCGAGATCACATGGCTTGACGGAGCGGAGCACGAGGACATTGCGCTCGCTTCCGACGAAATCATCATCGACGACCAGTTATACGCGGCGATCGGAAACGCAACCGGAGGGTTTCTGCATGTTATCCTCACCGATTCGAATCTGACACGCAGAGCAGGGGCTGCGTTTCGGATCGTCGGAACGGTGCCGAGCAAAAACCGGATGGAACTTGCGATCGGCGAAGGCGCGATGGAAGGAAAAGCATACCTGAAAGGCGATTACGCGCCGCGTCTGCTTCTTTCGGAGGAAGCGCTCGATCCCACGAATCTTCCGCCGTATTCCTGTACTTCGTTGATTGCGTTTGTGACCGATCAGCCGGAGCTGATCGCGAA
The DNA here is from genome assembly GCA_946185305.1 of uncultured Clostridia bacterium. Classification (GTDB taxonomy): domain Bacteria; phylum Bacillota; class Clostridia; order Christensenellales; family CAG-138; genus UBA3792. The sequence continues at coordinate 971 of CAMHJE010000252.1, forward strand.
GCTGATTGAATCGATGCATCCGGACAATACCGCCGTCGGCGCATACAAGGCGCAGGATCGGGCAAAGGACGTCATGCGAGCGGAAAATCGCACGAAAGCGCTGATCTGCTGTGCCATGCTGATCATCCTCGGCGTCAATCTGTATTCCTGCTTTGAAAACGCGCTGAATGCCCGCCGGTTCGAGATCGGCGTCAAACGGGCGATCGGCGCTTCGTCCGCGCGCATTGTGCGGCAGTTTCTTTTGGAAAGCGTTTTCGTAATGCTGTTCAATATCCTTCTGTCCGTTTCGCTGGTTGCGGATATCTTCATTGTCTACAAGTACATCTATGAGCGGACGCCGAATGAATACGGTCAGTTCTTCCGTTGGATCATCTATGTTTCGCCGTATTCGCTCGCCATGTTCGCCGCCTGTACGATCGCGCTGACCGTCGTGTTCAGCATGATCTTTGCATATCGGTCCACACAGGTGCGGATCGCGGATCAGCTGAAAGCCGAATAATGGAGGGTTCTATGAGAATTGTAAAAGGAATTATAAAGGGGATCCTGTGGGTTGTGATCCTTGCGCTGCTTGCCGCGCCGATCTATCTGATTTATCGGATTTCCAACGAGGAGATGAAACAGTACGAACCGAAGCCGGCGCCCGTCTTTCGGGAAACGGCGTACGGCGAGATCGTCAAAGTGCGTCGAATGGATGTTGACGAGGTCGTGACCGTTTCCGGCGTCTGCACGTCCGATACATTCACCTATATGGAGCTTAAGCAAAGAGATATTCAGAACGCCCGCTGGTATGTACGCGAGAGCGACGAGGTGCAGGAGGGACAGCCGATCGCTTTGCTGAACAACGAAGAGGTTTTGTCGGAGTACACCGGCATCGTTCGTGAAATCAATGTGTACGCAAAAGCGCCGTATATCAAGGTGCAGCTTCTTGAACCGGTTGAGATCGAATGCTTTGTCGACGCAAAGACGGTAAAGCTGCTCGATCGCAGCCGCGATACGCTGAGAACCGAGGAAGGCGAACCGGTTTCGATCACATACATGTCGCGTACAAAAAACGGCGAAGGCAATACAAGGATCCGCTTACGCGTCGATTCGGCGTATTATGCGTACGGCATGGACGTGAAAGAGCTTCGGATCCTAACCGGAAACAGATTTCTCTCCGTGTTGACCTTGAACTCGAAATGCCTGTATGAAAAGGAGCCCGGCTCGGGCGAATGGTATGCGCGCCGCGTGACGGAGGACGGCAGCTTTCTCGACGAGATCAGAGTTGAGGTCGGATACTTGAGCGGAAACGTCGTCTGTGTTTCCGGCGTCAAGGATGGCGATTGCTTCGACGCGGGCTACCGCACGATTGCGGGTGATGCGCATGAATGAGCTTTCCGTCGAACTTTGGCATATCGGGAAAAGCTATCGGCGACCGGTGCTGAAGGATATCAACCTGCATATTGATCGGGACAGCTATATTGCGATCGTCGGCAAGTCCGGCTCGGGAAAATCGACGCTTTTGAATATCCTCGGGCTTTTGGAAAGCTACGACGGCGGCGAGTACATCTTCAACGGCATACGCATACGCAATCATACC
>CAMHJE010000253.1:0-2541 GCA_946185305.1 uncultured Clostridia bacterium
AGACGATATTCCCGTCTGCTTTCTCCTTTACAGGGATCGTCCACATCTCGTCAACTTTCGCGCTGTAATGGTAGCCTTCACGAGCCGCGATGTTTTCAATCGCAGTGAAGGTATACGCCGACTTCGGATCGTCATAGTGGACGCTGAACTGCTGCAGGATCCTGCCGTTGGCGTAGTCCGCATAGATGATCGTGACCGGCACGCCTTCGAACTTCGCCGTCAGCGTGATGTCCTCCGTGATCGCGGTGCTGAAGTCGAATGCTTTGGTCGCTCCATCCGCAAACCAGCCGAGGAAGTTGTAATTCTTCTTCGTCGGGTCAGCGGGCTTCGTTGCCGTTGTACCCTTTTCAATGCGCTGCGCTTCGGGCGCCGTGCTTGCGCCTTCACCCGTGACGAACGTGACGACGACCGCTTCAACCAGCTTATAGACGCCTTCCGCTCCGGTCGGGATCCACATCTGGTTATCGAGCACGGTCAGCGTGTTGTCCGTTGCCGTGGTAAGCGCAAGCTTGCCGGTTCCGACGGTATAGTAAGCGCCGACCTGCTTGCCTTTGCTGCTCTTAAGCGTGCCGCCCGTGACGGTCACGACCGGTTCGCCGTTCGGGTATGCGCAGTTCTCAACCACGATCGCATCGCCCGTGGCGTATGCGCCGTTGCCGTTATAGTTGTATGCTGCGGCCGCACCGTTTCCGGTGATCGTGCCGCCCTTGATCTCGGTCGTGCCGGATTTCACATAGATCGCAGTCGCGCCGCTGATCGTGCCGCCGTTGACCGTCAGGTTGCCGGACGGCATGTAGATCGCGATGTCGTCGGACGTGATCGATGCGCCGTCGTTGACGATGATCTTCGCGCCGGACATGTCCGTGCCGTTGGTCGACACCGCGGAATCGCCGGTGTTCTTGACCGTACCGTTGATCGTCATGGTCGGGGTCTTTGAGCCGGCTTCGCCGAACGTGCCGTTGCCCCAGACAACGATCTGTCCTTCAACCGTTGCATCCGCATCCAGCGTCAGGTTCGCGTTGTCGTATGCATCCAGTCTGCCCTTGATCGTGCCGTTCTTGATCTCGACCGTGCCGTCGTTGACCGTCAGTCTGCCGGTCAGCGTCTTTTCATTCAGGTCGAGCGTAACGCTCTTGCCGATGGTGTTTCTGTCTTCTGCAACGTCCTTCAGCAGAACGATCGTCTTGCCGTCCTTCGCTGCTGCGATCGCCTTCGCAAGCGTTGCATAGCCGATCTCGCCGATCTCTGCGACTGCCTCGCCGATGATCCACCACTCGCCGTCCTGTACCGCGCACTTCTTCGGAACGATGTACGTCGGATCGGGCTCGGTGCTGTAACGACCGTCGGAGATGAATGCCATCAGATCTTCGGAATACACCGCGTTCGTGCCCTCGTTGGTCGCGACAAAGTCGCCGCCCGTCACGTTGACCTTGATCTTCGCAAGGTCCTCCGCGCTGTTGTTCTGCGGATTGCTCTCATAGAACGCGGAGTAGCCGGAGATCGTGCCGCCCGAGATATTGACCTCGATCGGCAGCTTCGTCGTATGCTGTGCGATCGCAATGCCCGCGCCGGTAGAGGTCGTGCCGCTGCCGTTCGGATTGACTGCAACAGGTTTTCCGTTGCCGGTTATCGTGCCGCCTTTGACGTTCAGATTGCCTGCGCGGACCTCGATGCCGGTTCCCTTGCCTTCTTCATCTTTTGCCTCAATGGTTGCACCGTCATATACATTGACAGTCGCGTAACCGTTCAGTGCGATACCGACGTCATCCGGACTGTTGATCGTGCCATACACATCAACAACCGAGTTGCCCTCGTGGATGTTGCCGAGCACGAAGATCAGACCGTTCATGGTTCCGCTGACCGTGACCTTGGAGCCATAGCCTTTTGCCGTACTATTCTGATAGACGTATACATTGTTGTTCATCACTGTGCCTTCCGCAAGTGTGAAGCTGTTGTATTCGCCTGCCGCCTTGGATTCGTCTGCGCCGACGTTGACATACACCAGATTGCCGAACGACCCCTTCGTTTCTGCGGTGTCCGTAATCGTAAGGAATCCGGAATACAGATCGATATATCTGCCGGTAACACTATGACCGGCGAGATCGACCGTAATGCTCTTACCGTCGTCGATCATGATTGCGGAAGTTTCATTTGAATCCGCGATCATCTCGATCGTGTCATTTGCTTCTGCCGCCGCAACCGCTTCCTTCAGCGTCGCAAAGTACCGATCGCCGATCTTCGCGACTGCCGTTACGATCTCATACATGTCGGTCGTGCCGGCTTTCTTGCCCCACGCGAAGCCGTCCGGCAGCTTGGTCTCGGTGCCGACAACGAAGGTATTCTTCGCTTCGACCTTGACCTTTTCGAGGCCGTTGTTCTGCGCGTCCGTGACCGCGATCAGCTTGCCGCCGTTGTCCGTATCGGCAACGAGCGTGCCGCCCGTGATGCTTACTTCGACGTCGAGCTTCGTCGTATGCTGTGCAACCGCGATCGCCGCGCCGCTTGTCGTCGTACCGCTGCCGTTCGCCTTGTAGCCGAATG
>CAMHJE010000254.1:0-2540 GCA_946185305.1 uncultured Clostridia bacterium
TCGATGCCGTTTTCTGCAATCCGACGCAAAAACGCGGTAATCGATAATCCTTCAATTTGCAGTATAACATATCCGAACAAAAAATGCCACATCAACTTTCTTCCTCAAAAGCGATCGATTGGATCGTTCCGCTGATCGAAGCGCAGGAATCCGTCAAGTGTTCCATTTTAAGTGCTTCTCCGGTTACGCACAGCACACCCTGTTCGCTCAAAAAGCGGATCGTATCGTCGCAAAACGTGAGAATTCCTCGGTGTTGCTCGATCACAAGAGTCTCTCCGCCGATCCAGCGTATGCTGAACAGATGCGGATCGATATCCGCAGGCATTGCGGTCATATGCAGAAATCGATCTTTCCTTTTCGTTTTCTTTTTCATATAACAGCGTATGCAGTTTTTTGCTCTTTTTACACAAAAGACTGCACGGATCGTTCCGTGCAGCCATGTGTCAGATGACAAGCCAGCTTGTTTCGCGATTTACCTTGTATTCGCCGACTGCTTCGAAAAATGCTGTTACGCAATCAAGCTGCTTATACGCGTCGGAAACCACGATCCGATTCGGTCTCGGAAGTGTGAAGTCCGAAATGACACGGTCCTCATATGTCATCCATGTTTCATCAAGGTACGGACGCAAGATCGTTTCCGATTCGGGATCATCCGCAAGGATCAGTGTGAAAACCTCATCGTCGTCAACGGAAATTCCCGAACTGTATTCCAGATAGCCGAGCGGATTCTCCGGATTCATTGTATTCAGCAGATAAGATAGTCCGTGCAGTGAGTATATCGGACCGCCTTTTCGGATCTCTCCGGTGTAATCCGATAACCATGCGCGCAGTTCCGAGCCGCGGATCATCAGCAGCGTATAACGAGGGGTCTGAAGGTCCAACGCACAAAGATCGCGGTATCGGATCGGTCCCTCCTCCCATTCCGATGTGCCGAGATACGGATACGCGATCGAAATCAGGTTCGGCGGCAGGTCGAGTCCGCTTTCCGAGATCCACTTCTTCGCAAACCACGTCTGCATGTCGTGCACCAGTTCCATACCGTCCGTCATTGCAGCCGTATCATCGGAGAACGCTTCGATCTTCTGTTTTTTTGTGCCGACTCTTGCGTCCATCATTTCAGAGATCGCCGTAACATACGAATGAATCCGCTTGGTCGTATTGGGTTCCGGCGGATACTCACGGATATCGAACGTCTCTTTCCGAAATACGATCGCCCCGTTTTCACGCCGCGCAACCGTCAGTTTGCAAGCCGATTCCACGCCGTCGGGCAGCGATACGATCGGGATATCGTTTCCGTATCCGTCATGTCCGGTACGGATGCTTTCTCCGGCGCCGTGCGCAACCAGAACCATGTCAATATCCGAAATCTGTCGGAGCAATCCGCGAAGCGATCCGTTCTCCGGGCGTGACTCGTCGTCTTCTGCATTTCCGTAATAAATGAGCAGGTTGACGTCGCATTTGCTTTCTTTCATTTTCGATCGGATTCGATCGAAGCAAGGGATCGGGTCGGCTGCAGTGACCTCATCCGTGCTTTGCGCAAGGTTCTGCTGTACAATGCCAATCAATCCGATCCGTATCGTTTTTCCGCTCTCCTGCCCGAGTTCCAGAACCGTGTACTGTTCGAGATCGTTCCACGGCGCGTATTCGGAATCGTTCAGAAGCGGATACGATTTTGTCAGATTTGTTCCGAAAACATGGATCTTCGCCGCGACAAGCGAATCGACTTCGTTTCGAATGAGATGCGAGCGGTAAACAAGCGCTTCCGGTCCGAGCATAACCGCATCGTACTCCATCGTCCGGAAGATGCGCGTCATCGGTCCGTAATTCTTTTCCGTAAAGTTCTGATACTCGTCCGAGATCGCACTTCCGAACAACGATCCGCCGGCGTCTATCAGCAAAATATCGGGATCCTTTTCGCGCTGCTCTTCGATAAATGTGACAAGATTGAGTGCGGAACAAGTTCCGTTCGAATATTCCGTATTGGATCCCCACGCTTCTCCCTTCATGTCGGAAGTCAGAATAGCGGAAAACGTCCATTGCGGTGCGTTTCGCACTTCGGGGACTACAACGGAGCCTAAGATCAGCGACGCATCATACGACGTGACTTGTCCGTCTCCGTCCATATCCGCTCGGGAAAGCTGTGATGCATCAAGAAACTCGAAGCTTGCAAGGTAACGTGTAATGCAGTTCGCATCCTGTGCGGTAATCTCTCCGTCTCCGTCCACATCTCCGATCAGGATCGGATCGCCGACATCGGCAGATCCTGCTGAAGGCGTCAGCAGGATGATCATCAGTCTGGATATGATAAATGCAAGCGTTCTCTTCATGGATCTGTTCTGATATTCCGTATTTATATATTATAACGGCACGAGATACAAAAATCAAGTTCATATAAAAAAGGGACTCCCTGCGGAGTCCCTTTTCGATGGTTGATCAATACATGCCGCCCATGCCTGCGCCGCCCATATCGGGTGCTGCGGGTTCAGGTTTCGGAATGTCCGCAACGATGCTTTCCGTCGTCAATACCATTGCCGCTACGG
>CAMHJE010000255.1:0-2533 GCA_946185305.1 uncultured Clostridia bacterium
GATGCGCCGGTGGTGGTGAATCCCGAAACGATCTCAAAGATGCAGTCCCAGATCGAATCGAATCCGCCGGAAAGCCAGAACGGGATCGCGCCGAACAGCGACATCAGCACCCACGACGCCGCGACGATCAAAAATCCTTCGCGCGCGTAGATCGCCGTGTTCTTCGGTTTTTTCAGTCCGAACAGGCTGAGCAGCAGCAGCGCGCCGATCGCCGGCAGAAAGCACCATGTGACCGCCTCGCGATAGATCAGACCGACCAGCACCGACGGAAGCATCAGCACGGCTTCCGCGAGCAGAATGCGGCTCAACAGAAACACGACCATGCGCCGGTTCATTTCGTTTCCTCCATGATGTCGCCGAGATCGTTCATCAGCCGCTGCTCCGTCACGACCATGACGATGTCCCCCGCCTCAATGCAGTCCATGCCGCCCGGGATGATCGCCTTGCCGTTGCGCACGATGCAGGCGATCAGGATATGCTTTTTCGTTCGCAGGTCCTTCAGCGGGATGTCGAGCAGGTTTCTGTTTTCGGCGCTTGCCAGAAACTCGAGCACCTCGATCGAACCGTCCGCGATCTTATACAGCCCGCGGATCTCGCCCTGATCCGCGCTCGCTTCGCGCGAGCGGACATAGCGCAGAATGCGGTTGGTCGCAACGCGCTTCGGCGAAACCACCGAATCGAGCGACACGTCCTTGATCAGCGTTTCGAGCGAATCGTTGTTGACCTTTGCGATGACCTTCGAGACGTTGCGGTGCTTTGCGTACAGCGCGGAGAGGATATTGCCTTCGTCGAGACCGGTCAGCGCAACGAACGCGTCCGTCGATCCGATGCCCTCCTCCTGCAGCAGGTCATGATCGGTCACATCGCCGTTCAGCACCACCGCGTCGGGCAGCTGTTCCGCCATCACGCGGGCGCGATCGCGGCTGCGTTCGATGATCTTGACCGAAAGGTTGCTCTTCAGAAGCTCCTGCGCCAGATAATAGCTGATGCGTCCGCCGCCCGCGATCATGACCGAGCGGACCGGGTTTGCCAGCACGCCCGCCTTGCGGAGCGTCTTTGCGACCTCGCGCGGCGCGCCGCCGTCGAGATACAGCGTATCGCCGCCCCGCAGCACGAACGAACCGCCGGGGATCGTGTACACGCCGCCGCGTTCGACTGCGCAGATCAGCACCTTGCCGCCGAGTTTCTGCGGCAGTTCATACAGCGGCACGCCGTTCAGAATGCTCTTTTCGGGCAGTTTTGAGGAAACCAGCTCAACGCGGCCGTTTGCAAACAGTTCGACATGCATCGCCGCCGGAAAGCGCAGTACGCGCGCGATCTCCTCCGCCGCCTGCCGGTCCGGATTGACCGTCATCGAAAGTCCCAGATCGTCGGAGATCTGATACATATGCGCCGCATATTCGGGATTCCTGACGCGCGCCACCGTATGCTTTGCGCCGATCTTGTGCGCGATCAGGCACGAAAGCAGGTTCAGCTCGTCGCTCTCGGTCAGCGCCAGCAGCAGGTCCGCATCCTTCGCGCCCGCCGATTCGAGCACCGAAAAGACCGCGCCGTTGCCGACGTAGCCGATGACGTCCTGCGTATTGCTGATCTGCTCAATGACCGATTCGCTCTGATCGACGATCGTCACCCGATGTCCTTCCGCAACCAGCTGGACCGCGACCGAGGACCCCATTTTTCCGCAGCCGACGATGATGATTTGCATAACCGTTCCTCCGTGTTCTGTGCCAGAACCATTATAGAAAAGCATAACAGAAATTGCCGCAGATTGCAAGTTCTGTATCACGGATGCACAGCGGATCGCAATTTTTTCATTTTTGGTCTTGTGAACCGCATCAAAGTATGCTATCATAAATCGACTGTCCGATAAGGAGTTTGCTATGAAAAAAATCGTTTCGATCCTGATGATCGCCGTATTCTTATTTGCCACGGTCGGCTGTTCCTGCGGGCTCAGCTGCTGCGCAAAGTCCCAGGTCCCCACGCCGCCCGAAAACGCCGCGTTTACGCTTGCGTATGACGACCCATCGATCACGACGCTGCTCGCATACTTCCAGGCGAACACCGGCTATCAGCCGACGTTCACGAACGTGACCGAATTCGACGAGGTGCATACGGACGTCGTGTCGTGCGCTTCGCTCTCCTGCGTCGCCGTCCTGAAGGACGAGGCGAACGCGGCCGCGCTGGAGGAAGCCGGCTGGACGCGCGTAGCCGTTGAAAACGGCTTTTCGCTGATCGTTCTTGCGGCGCCCGACGGCAGTTCCGCCGTGCGCAACGAGACCGCCGTCTCCGCTCTGAAGGTCTGGCTCGGCGGCACGGAAGCGCGTTATCTTTCGGAGCATCCCGATCTTTTGAACTGACCGCAAATCAACAGCGATCCCGAACCTGCGTTCGGGATCTTTTCTTTTCCGACGCCTTTCGGCAGGAAAAAAGCGGAGGTTGTGTTTCTCGCCGGCGGATGGTATAATGAGGTATCATTCACAGAAAACGAGGAACGGATCATGAACGAACGGAAAACGATCGGGCTTTGCCTCGG
>CAMHJE010000256.1:0-2528 GCA_946185305.1 uncultured Clostridia bacterium
TGTCGAGCGAGATCGCAAAGCGCGTCAGAACGCTGTCCGAAAACGAACGCATCGCCTATACCGTCGCCTCGCCGGACGCGTGGCAGCAGCGGGGGCTGAAAGGCGCGGAAGGCACCTGCATCGCGGAGGTGTTTGCAAAAAACGGCGTGCCGCTTCTGCCGGCGGACAATGCGCGCATCCCCGGCTGGCAGCGCGTGCGCGAAAACCTTGCGCGCGGCGCCGACGGCACGCCGAACCTCCGCATCTTCGAGACGTGCAGAAACCTGATCCGCACCCTGCCCGCGCTGACCTATGACGCGCACGATCTCGAGGACGTCTCCGATACGTGCGAGGATCACGCGCCGGAAGCGCTGCGATACGGATTGATGTCGCGTCCGCGGGCGAACGAGCCGGCGCCGCAGAAGCGGAAGCGGCATTACGATCCGCTGTCGACCGAGATCCCCGTACCGTCCGGATACTGCGGGCTCTGATCGGCGATCGGGGACGCGCGGACGATCACATGTAAAGAAAGGAAGCAAAATGAAAGAGAGTCAATCCGAATCCAAACGGCTTCTGGCGGAGCGGGCGGTCGCGCTGTTCAACGAGTTCCGCAACGCCTATGCCGGAGAATGGCGGCGGCAGGAGCACAACGAGCGCATGTACCGGGGCGACCACTGGTACGACGTGCCGCTGACCGATCCGAACGAGCCGCGTCCCGTGACACCGATCCTGCAGTCGACGATCGAGAACATCACCGCGGACCTGATGGATCAGGTGCCGGAAGCGGTCGTAACGCCCGAGAACGCGGCGGACGGCTACATCGCGCGCGTGGTCGAGGCGGTGGTGAAGCGCAATCACGACGCCGCGTCCTATCCCGTAGAGTACCGCAAGCTGATCCATGATCTGCTGGTCGGCGGCTACTGCGTGCAGGAGGTCGGCTATGACAGCGCGCAAAACGGCGGGCTGGGCGGCGCGTTTATCCGGCGCGTCGACATCCGGAACATCCTGTTCGATCCGATGGTGACGGACGTTATGGACGGGCGCGCGGTCTTTAAGCTCGCGCTGCGCTCCAAGGAGTGGATCGAGGCGCATTATCCCGACGCTGCAGCGCGGATCGACGAACATCCGGTCGACGCGGCGCAGCTGATGACCGACGGGGTGCTTTCGCCGGATCCGAAGAACGCGCGGCTGCTGCTGGAATACTGGTGGCGCGAATACGACGCGAAAACCGAGACGTACCGCGTGCACATGGCGCTGCTTTCGGGCACGACGGTGCTCGAGGACAGCCGGGACGTCAAGCCGGAGGGCTATTTTGCACACGGTCAGTACCCGTTCGTGCTGACAACGCTGTACCCGCGGAAGGGAAGCGCCCTCGGCTTCGGCATCATCGACCTGTTCGGAACGCAGCAGCGCTATGCGGACAAGCTTGACCAGCTCGTGCTGAAAAACGCGTTCCTCGCCTCGCGCAACAAGCTGCTCGTCACCGACGCATCCGGCTTCGACCCGGACGATCTGCGCGATTGGTCGAAGGACGTGCACACCGGAGAGAGTCTGAACGGCGTGACGTGGTTTGCCACGCCGCCGCTGCCGAACTATCTGCTCTCCTACATCCGCGCGATCCGCGAAGACATCAAGGAGGAGAGCGGCGCGAACGAGTCCTCGCGCGGGACCGTTTCGAGCGGCGTCACCGCGGCGCGCGCGATCGAAGCGCTGCAGGAAATGAGCACGAAGCGTGCGCGCATGGCGACCGAGCAGATGCACGAAGCGTTCCGTCAGGCGGTGCGGATGGAGATCGAAACCGAGCGCGAATTCAATTGTTTTTTGCGGCCGGTGACGATCCTCACGGACGGTCAGACCGAAAACGTGTACTTCGACAGCGCGCTGATGCAGAAGCGCGCGCCCGGCGGCGTCGAGCTGCCGATCGAGTTTGCGGTTTCGATCAAGGCGGTCAAGCGCAGCCGGTTCGCCTCGGAATCGCAGAACGAGCTGATGCTGCGGCTGCTTTCCATGGGCGCGATCGATCGCGAACAGGCGATCGAACTCATGGTCTTTGAAGGAAAGGATCAGGTGTTGAAACACATTCGCGAGACGGAGCCGGCGGAGGAAGCGCTGTTTCCGCCGCGCAAACAGAAAACGAAGTGGTTTGGAGGTATCGCATGATCTTCGGAAAACAACAGAACCCTGCGCCCGAACCGGACGCAGTGCAGGAAAACCCGTTTACGGAGGCCGCGTACGCGCTGGTCGAGATGGAGCGGGAAGGCGGACTGCCCGAGGGCTTTGATCTCAAAAGCGCGGTGCAGGACCGCGCGTTTGCGGAGCTGCTCGGCGAGTTCGAGCCGAAAGCGGCCGTGCGCATCTATGCCGCGGAGCGCCGCGCAGAGGATGCGGAGGAGCAGGCAAAGGCGCGTATGAGCGAACAGCTGATGGCGCGCAAGGCGCTGCCCAAGAGCCAGCGCACCGACCGGGGCGTTTCGGCACGTCCGGACTATATGTCCATGTCGAAGGAAGCGTTCCGCGCGCTGGAACAGCAGTATCGCAGCGCCGCAAGA
>CAMHJE010000257.1:0-2524 GCA_946185305.1 uncultured Clostridia bacterium
GCGGATCGCCGCGCTGGAGGATACGCTGGAGCAGACGCCGCCGGAGCTTGCGGGCGATATCGCAACGCGCGGCATTTGCCTGACGGGTGGCGGCGCGCAGCTGTTCGGGCTGGACCAGTGCATTTCCGAGCAGACGGGCGTGTCGTGCTACGTGGCGGAGGATCCGGTCGCGTGCGTGGCGATCGGCTGCGGCAAGGTGCTGGAAGAGCCGCAAAAGTACGAGGGTGTGCTGTACGATTATCGGCGAGGCGACTATTACGAGGAATAAGAGGGATCGGGTATGACGGAGACGAAGGGCAAGAAAGCATTGTCGCTGTGCATTCTGCGCGTGCTCGAACAGCACGCGAACGAAGCGCATCCGCTGTCGACGCGGCATATCATCGAATATCTGAAGGAAGATTTCGGCATGATCGCGGAACGCAAGGCGGTCGGCAGAAACCTGCTGCTGCTTGCGGAAATGGGGTTTTCGCTTTCCACCTATCAGGAAAACGGCAAGGGGTATTATCTGAAAGCATCGGAGCCCGTCTCCGCGCCCGATGCACCGGCGTCCGGGATCGCCGCGCTGGATGCATACCTGCGCGCGCCGCGCTCGCGCGAGACGGAACGTGAGATCCGGCGTCTTGAGGACGACGTGCCGATCTATGTTTCCGATACGGAACGCGTGCGGCAGGACGCTTCGGTGTTCGAGACGATTGCGCTGCTGAAGACGGCGATCCGCACCGGCGTGCAGGTGTCGTTCCGGTATCTGATCGTCCGTGCGGACGGAACGCGCACATCGCAGCTTGAAACGCCGTTTTCGGTATCGCCGTATGCGCTGTTCCTTGCGGAAGGCGCGTACTATGTGATCGTGTCCGTTTCCGGTTACGGACGGCTTGTGCACTATCGCTGCGATCAGATGATCGACGTCGTTCTGACCGATCAGAAGGTGCGTGAAAGCAGTACCATGGTGGAATGCATGAACGGGCTGGACGTGGCGGCATACGTGAACCGCACGATCTATCACACCGATGTCAGAGAAATGCACGTCGTGCTCTGCGCGGAGCACCTGGCGGGCGATCTGCTGGATGCGTTCGGCGACGCGGTCAGACTGATCCCGGAGGGCGAAACGATCCGCGCAGAGATTGACGCCCCGTGGGAGACGATCCACCGGTTTTTGGGAAACCATCTGAAGCATGCGACGCTGCTCGCGCCCGCATGGAGACGCGCGCAGATGCGCGAAGAACTGCTGAGCGCGCTGTCCACATACCCGCAGGAGTAAAATCGTTTTCATTTTCTCCGCAAAAATAACACATCTCCGTGGTATGGTAGAGTCGAGGAAAACCATATGGAAAGACAGGAATCGAGCTCCGGCACCGTTCTGGTCGAGAGCGTAAAGGAAAGTTTCAAACAAAAGGTTCCGAGCAAGGGACTCCGGTTCGCGCTGATCGCGTGTATCGTGCTGCTGACGATCGCCGTACTTGTGGGGATCGTATTCGGGCTGATCGCGATCGGCACCTGCCGTGCCGAAAGCACGCCCGTGCAGAGCGTCGCGGCGCAGCCGATCGAAAACGCGAACTCGCGCCCCGTCGTGTTCAGCGATAACGTCATGGTCGCACCGCCGACCGACACGCCACAACCGGAAGAGCCGGAAGAAACGCCCGAGCCGACGCCGGATCTTTCGGCGCTTGCGGAAGAAACGCCCGAACCCGTGCAGGAAACGGCCGGCGCGTATCTCGACGGCAAACGGCTGGAAAAGGGAGATACCGATCCGCTGATCGCCCAAGTGCAGACCGCGCTGATGGAGCTCGGTTATATGGACTCGGATGAACCGACCGAATACTTCGGCAACCATACGCTGGACGCGCTGATCACGTTCCAGCAGCACAACGATCTGCAGGCGGACGGCATCCTCGGCGAAGCGACCTGCGCGGCGCTGTTCGACGGCACGGCGAAGGAATACGTCATGCAGGAAGGCGACGAAGGCGACGACGTGCGCGAGGTGCAGGACCGTCTGTATGAGCTCGGCTATCTCGAAAAGGGCAGCCGCACCGGCTCGTTCGGCGAAAAGACGGCGGCGGCGGTGCGTTCGTTCCAGAGCGCGAACAAGCTCAAGGTGGACGGTAAAGTCGGCGCAAAGACGGTGAACTGCCTGTATTCGGGCGACGTGGTCAGCAACGCGTTCCGACCCGGCGACTCGGATGAGAAGATCAAGGAATACCAGCAGCTGCTGATCAAGCTCGGCTATCTCGAGGAAAAGCACGAGATCAACGGCAAGATGGACAGCAAGACGGTCTCGGCGATCAAGACGTTCCAGGATGCGAACGGTCTCGTGCGCGACGGCTGCCTCGGGCCGGCGACGATGGAGCAGATGAGCAGCAAAAGCGCGGTCAAGTACGCGATGCGCCTCGGCATGAGCGGCTCAAGCATCAAAAACGCACAGTATCGGCTGTATAAGCTCGGCTATATCCGCAGCAGCCAGATCACCGGTTACTACGGCGGGACGACCGAGGATGTGGTCAGGGCGTTCCAGAAGCGCAACGGGATC
>CAMHJE010000258.1:0-2515 GCA_946185305.1 uncultured Clostridia bacterium
AAAGTCAAAGCCGATCAGCCGCCCCGCCTCGACAAAGCCGATCGAACGGTACAGCGCGTTGGACGCCGGGTAGCTTGTGTCGGCATAGAGCATCGTGCGCTCGCCGCGTGCGTGCGCGTCGGCGCAGACCGAGCTGACCAGCGCTTTCGCATAGCCGTGTCCGCGATACGCGCTGCCCGTCACCACCGAGTTGATGTATGCCAGACCGTTTTTGCGCTCCAGCAGCCGCACGAGCGCCACAGGTGTCCCGTTTATGCACCATCCATACGCATCCGGGTTCTCGCAGAAGCGGCGTCCGGCGTTGAGGCGCTCGTCTTCGGGGATCGGTTCGCGCGCCTGCTCGCCGAGCTCGGCAAGCATGGCGCCGCACACGGCGGGATCGAGCGCGCCGGCGGGCACGCGCTCCCCTTCGGCCGAACAGGCGTTCGGCTTTTCGCACAGATACGCGGTCAGCGGCAGGCGGCGCGCCTTCGGAAACGGCAGCGCAAGCTCGAGGTATCGCACGAGCGACGCCCGTCCGATCACGCCCGCAAGGTTTTTCGCCTCGCGGAGCACGCAGAGCGACGCGGCAAGCTCCGCAAGCGTTTCTTCGGATATCCCCTTTCGCGTGTAGATCCACGCAGGCCAGCCGAGCCCCGCGCGCACGAACAGCACGTCCTTTCCGTCGGACAGGCAAAGCGCTTCCGGCGCGTCGATCAGCTGCACGAGCTTTCGGAACGTGATCGCCTCGGCGTCGTTGGAAAACAGGAACGCCTTTGCTTCTTTTGCGGAGATCCTGCGGATCATACTTCCCTCCCGAAAAAAAGCGGCAGGAGCATGGCTCCCGCCGCAAGGAATCAACCGATGGTCTCTTTGAATCCCATGTAAGGACGCAGCGCCTCGGGGATGCGGATCGTGCCGTCCGCGTTGAGGTTGTTTTCAAGGAATGCGATCAGCATGCGCGGCGGTGCGACGACCGTGTTGTTCAGCGTATGCGCGAAATAGTTGCCCTTTTCCTTGTTCTTGATGCGGATGCCCAGGCGTCTTGCCTGCGCGTCGCCGAGGTTGGAGCAGCTGCCGACCTCGAAGTACTTCTGCTGACGCGGCGACCACGCCTCGACGTCGCAGCTCTTGACCTTCAGATCCGCCAGGTCGCCGGAGCAGCACTCGAGCGTGCGCACCGGAATGTCGAGCGTGCGGAAGAAATCGACCGTGTTTTTCCACAGCTCGTTGTACAGCGTCATGCTGTCTTCGGGCTTGCAGACGATGATCATCTCCTGCTTTTCGAACTGATGGATGCGGTAAACGCCGCGCTCCTCGATGCCGTGCGCGCCGACTTCCTTGCGGAAGCAGGGCGAGTAGCTGGTGAGCCGCAGCGGAAGCTTGTCCTCATCGTGGAACGTGTTCATGAAGCGGCCGATCATGCTGTGCTCGGAGGTGCCGATCAGGTACAGGTCCTCGCCCTCGATCTTATACATCATGTTTTCCATTTCCGCAAAGCTCATGACGCCGTCGACGACCGACGAACGGATCATGAACGGCGGCACGACGTACGTATAGCCGCGGTCGATCATAAAGTCGCGCGCATAGGACAGCACCGCGCTGTGCAGCCGCGCGATATCGCCCATCAGATAATAGAAGCCGTTGCCGCTCGTCTTGCGCGCGGAATCCAGGTCGATGCCCGAAAGGCGTTCCATGATGTCGACATGATACGGGATCTCAAAGTCCGGCACGACCGGCTCGCCGAAGCGCTCGATCTCGACGTTTTCGGAATCGTCCTTTCCGATCGGGACCGAAGGATCGATGATGTTCGGGATCACGAGCATGCGCTTTCTGATCTCGGCTTCGAGCTCCGCCTCGCGTACCTCAAGGTCCGCCATCTCCTGCGCCATCGCGCCGACCTGCTTCTTGGCTTCCTCCGCCTTGTCGCGCTCGCCGTGCGCCATCATCATGCCGATGGACTTCGAAATGACGTTTCTCTGATTGCGCAGATAATCGCCGCGCACATGCGCCTCGCGGTATTCTTTGTCGAGCGCCAGCACTTCATCGACGAGAACGAGCTTTTCGTCCTGAAACTTCTTTTTGATATTTTCCTTTACGAGCTCCGGGTTTGCCCGTACAAACTTGATATCCAGCATATGTTACATCCTTTCGGGGGCGAGAATGCCCAGTAAATTCAATCCATTTTTGAGTACCTGCCGGGTCGCGTCGCAAAGCGCCAGACGCGCTGCGCGAACGGCGGGATCGTCCGCCATGATGCGCTGTTCATAATAGAAGCGGTTGAACGCGTTTGCGATCTGCATGATCGCGCGCGACACAACGTACGGCTCGTATTTTTCCGCAGCCTGCCGCACCGCCTCCGGGAACCCCGCAATCGTCTTCAGAAGCGCCGTGCTCTCCGGGTCGTCGAGCAGCGAAGCGTCGAACGCTTCGGGCCGTCCGCCCGCTTTGCGCAGGACCGAGCAGCTTCTTGACCGATGTAAGAATACTTTCATTATAGGTTCGCGCGAGGAGGGCAATGCTGCCGTTGCTGAAG
>CAMHJE010000259.1:0-2511 GCA_946185305.1 uncultured Clostridia bacterium
GCCGCGCAGCACGGTCTGAAACACCGTGTTCTTCGCCGCCAACGCGGTCATCGCATTCCGCACTTCCAGCTCGCTCTTGCCCTCGGGCAAATCGAGCGGGCGGTTCAGGATCATGCTTTCCGGCACGTCGCGATACAACTCGCGCACGTCCTTCAGCCCGATCGCTTCGAGCATTTCCCGACGCTGTTCCTCAGTGGAAGGAACGTAGCTGCCCATCCTTATGCCTCCGCGCAAAACGCTTCGTATGCCGCAGCGTCCAGAAGATCTTCCGTCGCGGTGACGTCGGAAACCTTGATGATCCATGCGCCGTAGGGATCCTCGTTCAGCTTTTCGGGCGCGTCGAGGAGTTCCTCGTTGATCTCGGCAACGGTGCCGGTCACGGGGCAGAGCAAGTCGGAAACCGCCTTGACGGATTCCACATCGCCGAACGCTTCGCCTGCAGTGACGGCGTCGCCGACTTCCGGCAGATTGACGAACACGAGGTCGCCCAGCGCGTCCTGTGCGAAGTCGGAAATACCGATCACGCAGAGACCGTTCTCTTCCTTGACCCACTCGTGGTCGCGGCTGTACTTCATTTCGGGATTGATCGTCATGATAATGTTCCTCCTAAATATGATTGATTTTCAGTTTGGGATTCAGTGTTTCGCAAGCACCGGCACCACATAGGGCGGCACGTTGTTTGTGATGTGCTTCGAGGGGATGACGGCCTTCAGACGCTTGCCGCGCACGTCGACCTCGACCTCGCCGTTCACCGGAACGTCGGACGCGATGTAGCAGATGCCGATCGCGCGCTTGCCGGTTTCGTCGAGCAGTTTGACGTTCTCGCCTTCGCCTTCGGTCATAAAGTACGGGATCATCGTTCCGCTGGTGACCCAGCCGATCATCTCGCCGTTGCGATAGACTTCCATGCCGTGACGCATGATGCCGCGATCGACGAGCGCGATCGGACGCACGCGCTTGGGCAGAGCCGCCATCGCTTCGGGCGAATAGTTCTTCGCCTTGAAGGAAGCCTGCGCCTCCGCCTGCTTTGCCAGCGCTTCGCGGCCGACAAAGTCGCCCTTTTCCGGAACGAAGGAGACCGCGAATTTCGCAAGCGCGAGCGCGAAGATCGGCATCGGTTTGCCCGCTTCGTCCACGCCCATTTCATCGCCGTACAGCGGCAGCATGCCTTCCATGCGCAGCGTGTCGCGCGCGCCGAGCCCTGCCGGCTTGCCGCCGAGCTCGATCAGACGGTTCCACGCCCATACGGCGTCTTCGTTTTTGATGAACAGCTCGTAGCCGATCGGTTCCGCAGTGTAGCCCGTTCTGGAGACGAGGACCTCATGACCCTCCATCATCAGCGTGGACAGGTTGTTGCGCGCGGGCTTGGTGACCTCGTCGACGCCGGCAAGGGTCTTCAGAATCTTTTCGCTGTCGGGTCCCTGAACCGCGATCGAGATCGTCTCGTTCGTGATGTTTTTGATCGTGCAGTCATAGTTCTTCACGATCGGCGCAAACCATGCAAGGTCCTTGTCCGTGTTGGACGCGTTGACGACGAGCAGGAAGCGATCCGGCTCGAACCGGTACAGGTATGCGTCGTCGACCGCGCTGCCGTCCTCGGCGGGAATGATGCAGTACTGCGCCTGATTGATGTCGAGCGCAAGCACGTTGCTACTGAGAACATGCTGCAGAAACGCCACGCGTTCCGGTCCCTCGATGATCAGACGTCCCATGTGGGATACGTCGAAGAGACCGCAATGGCTTCTGGTGTACAGATGCTCCGAGATGATGCCTTCCGGATACTGGATCGGCATTTCCCAACCGCCGAAATCGACCATCGTCGCGCCGGCTTTGACGTGTTCTTCGTACAGAAGGGTGCGTTTGAGTTCGCTCATATGAGTCCTCCTTAAAAAATGAACTGCTGCGGCCCCGCCGCAAAGGATGGATGCGCGGCCCCGCCGCGAAAAAATGAAAAAGCGCAAAGTACACCCGTACCCTGCGCCTCCGTTTTTTGCCTGAGAGATTCCCGCAAAGCTTGCGGTTGCACCGTCGGCGTCAAGGGAAAGCCCTTTCCTTTCCGGAGTCTCGTCCGGGTCCGATCCTTCTGCCTGAGAGTTTCTGCAATCCCCTTCGGCGCCGCTGTTCCGCGACCTCTCCCGGACCCATCATTCGAGGCGATATGCCGTTTTTACACCTCTATACGATACCGCGAAAACGGGCTCCTTGTCAAGAGGAAAACGCGCCGCCGCGGCAAAATCTTCTCATTTATATGTAAGACGGCAAGATCCGCCCCGCCCATTATTACGGCAATTTGAAAGAATTGTGAAACGAGAGAAAACTCGGCGCGCAGGGTCTTGCATTCCGTACAAAGTGTGCTATGATAAGTTTAGCACTCAAAGGCATAGAGTGCTAAAAATCGACAGTCACGGACAACCGTCCGTTAAGGAGGCGAAGCACATGAATGCAAACCGATTCACACAAAAATCTTTGGAGGCGATCCAGGGCGCACAGCAGCTTGCGGAATCGAACCGC
>CAMHJE010000260.1:0-2510 GCA_946185305.1 uncultured Clostridia bacterium
CCGCTTTTGCTATACTCTTCTCATGAAACCGAATCAGAACCGCATCGTCGCCGTCGACGTTGAGACCCCGAACGGCAAGGTCCCCTCGATCTGTCAGATCGGGCTCGTCGTCGCGGAGTTCGGCGATATCGTCAAAACCGAATCGATCCTCGTGAACCCCGAAACGTGGTTCGACGACTTCAACATCGCCGTGCACGGCATCCTGCCCTCGGACGTCGAAGACGCGCCGACGTTTCCCGCGCTCTGGCCGCGCATCGCGCCGTTTTTTGCGGACAGCGTCGTTGTGGCGCACAACGCGGCGTTCGACCTCGGCGTCATCACCGGCACGCTCGAACGCTACGGCATTCCCGTGCCCGATATCACCTATGCCTGTACCGTGCAGATGGCGCGGCGGCGCTTTTCGCGCGAAACGTACGGCTCATACCGGCTCGATACGCTGTGCGCCGCGTTCGACATCCCTCTCGAAAACCATCATGACGCGCTGTGCGACGCGAAGGCCTGCTATCGGCTGTATCGCGAACTGCTGACCGATTTCGGTCCCGACCCGCGCGACGTGCGTCCGTACCGCCGCAAAGTCAAGCCCGCGCCGATGCCGACCGGACGGTTTTCGACCGAATCGGAGACGGAGACGGAGCTTCGCAAGCTCCGGGAACTTCTCGACGGCGTGCATCCCGAGACCTTCCTGAACCCGGGCGATTCGATGGCGATCGCGCACTGGATGGACCGGCACGCCGGGCTCTCCGGCGAACCGCCGTTCGACGCGATCTTTGCATATCTTTATCGCATGATCTCCGACCGTCCCCTGACCGTCGCCGAGGCGCAGGCGCTGTTTGCTTTGCTGTCGGCTCCGTTTGGAACGCAGGCATAAAAACCGCCGGACGGCGGTTTATTCCCTGCGCACGAACGCGCGGCGGCTCTTGCAAAGCGACCGCCGTGCCGCTATAATATATATAAATATGCGTCCGCTTCGGACGGAAAGGTGCGCGCCATGCAAAAGCGAGGGCTGTCTTCCGCACAGATCATACCGCTCGGCTTTCTGCTGCTGATCCTGATCGGGACCGGTCTTTTGTCGCTGCCCTTTGCGACGGCAAGCGGTGTGCGCGCCCCGTTTCTGACCGCGCTGTTCACCGCAACCACCTCGGTCTGCGTAACGGGTCTCGTCGTCGTCGACACGTATGCGTACTGGTCTCTGTTCGGCAAGATCGTGATCCTTCTGCTGATCCAGGCGGGCGGACTCGGCATCATCGCCGTTTCCTCGTCGCTGTTTCTGATGCTGCGCAAGACGTTCAACATCCGCAACCGCGCGCTTGTGCGCGACGCGTTCGATCTCGATTCGCTGCACGGCGTGCTGCGCTTTCTGCGCAGAGTCGTGCTCGGCGTGTTTACGATCGAGGGGATCGGCGCGCTGCTCTATGCGTTCGCTTTCGTTCCGCAGTTCGGACCGGTCCGCGGGATCTGGTACGCGATCTTCCATTCCGTTTCCGCGTTCTGCAACGCGGGGCTTGATCTGATCGGTCCGGAAAGTCTGATCCCGTACCGGCAAAACGCATACGTCCTGCTCGTGACGATGCTGCTGATCGTGCTCGGCGGTCTCGGCTACATCGTTTGGTTTGATACGGCGTCGAAACTGCGCGACTCCGTCAAAAACCGCTTCGGCATCCGCTGGTTCTTCCGGCACCTCAGCGAGCAGAGCAAGCTTGTGTACGCCGTCACGGCGATCCTGATCGTGTTCGGCGCCGGCGCAACGCTGCTGCTCGAGGCACGCAATCCGGAAACGCTCGGATCGCTGCCGTGGGGCGCGCGGATCCTGAACGCCTTTTTCCAGTCCGTAACCTACCGCACGGCCGGGTTCTCCGCCGTTGCGCAGTCCGGGCTGACCGACGGGTCCGTGCTGCTCGGAAGCGCGCTGATGTTCGTCGGCGGATCCCCGATGGGAACCGCGGGCGGCGTCAAAACCGTAACGATCGCCGTGCTGCTGCTCGAAGCGTTTTCCTATGTGCGCAGGCGTTCGGAAACCGTCGTCTTTTCGCGGCGCATTCCTGCCTCGATCGTGCAGAAGGCGGCCGCGATCGTTGCGTTTAGTCTGATGCTCTCGCTGGTTTCGGTCGTTCTGCTCGTTTCGATCGATCACGTTGCGCTGCCCGACGCCATGTACGAAGTATTCAGCGCGACGGCGACCGTCGGTCTGTCGCGCGGGCTGACCCCGCAGCTGTCCGTATTCGGCAGATGGCTGATCATCCTCTGCATGTATCTCGGAAGGATCGGTCCCGTTTCGCTGGCACTGTTCTTCCATCAGCAGCCGTCCGGCAAAAACGACATCCGGTTTGCGGCGGGACACTATTATGTCGGTTAAAACAAGGAGGCAAGTATGAAAAAATCCATCGCCGTTCTGGGGCTCGGCCGCTTCGGTCAGTTTGTGACGACCGCACTTTGCCGTCTGGGCGCAGACGTTCTGATCGCGGACAACGACGAGGAAACGATCCAGCGGCTTTCCCCCATGGTGAGCTGCG
>CAMHJE010000261.1:0-2505 GCA_946185305.1 uncultured Clostridia bacterium
GTGTCGCCGAGCGCTTTGCGCTGTCTGATCTCGAGCACGATGCTGTCGACGAGCGCGTCCTCGCTCATCGGTTCCACGATGCCGCTCGTTCCGAGGATCGAAATGCCTCCCTCGATGCCGAGCCGCGGGTTGAACGTCTTTTCGGCGAGCGCCGCGCCCTGCGGGATCGAGATCCGTGCAAAAAGCCCGGTCGGCGCTTCCCATTCCTCCGCCGCCTCTTCGATCGCCTGCCGGATCATCTGCCGCGGGACGGGATTGATCGCCGCCTCGCCGACCGCCTGCTTCAGCCCCGGCTTCGTGACCCTGCCGACGCCGACGCCGCCGTCGATCGCGATGCCCGGTTCATCTGAAAACGACACGGTCGCGTATACCAGCACGCCGTCTGTCACGTCCGGATCGTCGCCGCTGCTCTTGCGGATCGCGCAGGTCGCGCCTTCCTCGGTGCGCTTCGGCTCCAGCACCTCCAGATCGAGATCGATCCCTTTCGGCGTGCGGATGCAGACCGACTGCGGCGCGCGCCCGGTCAGCAGCAGAAGCGTCGCCGCCTTTGCCGCAGCCGCCGCGCAGGTGCCGGTCGTGTATCCGTACCGGAGACGCTTGCCGTCCTTTTGCACGTAGTACGCTTCGATTCCGGTCTTATGCATGCAAAACCTCCCGTATCGCCGCGATCAGCGCCGCGTTCTCCGGATGCGTGCGCACCGCGATGCGCACGTCGCCCTTTTGTAAGCCGCGATAGTTCTGACAATCGCGCACCAGAATGCCGCGTTCGAGCAGCGCCTCGTACAGCGTCGGCACGCCCGAAAGCAGCAGAAAATTCGCATCTCCGTACAGCGTCGAAACGCTGAGCGTACGGAGTTCCCCGATCAGATACGCCTTTTCCTGCCGAAACAGCAAAATCAGAACTGCTGATACCGTTCCCATCCACAGCGCCCGCGCCCGCGCCGCCCAATCCGTACAGTCAAGCGCGGCGAGCCCCGCCGCCTGTGCAACGGTCGACACGTTCCACGGCTGCGTCTGCGTCGACATGCGCGAAAGCAGCGCGTCGTTTTCGGAGATCGCATAACCGAGCCGCACGCCCGCCATGCCGTATGTTTTGGTGAACGCGCGAAGCAGCAGCACGCGGTCGTTCCGCTTCAGTTCCGGCGCGAGCGAAACCGCTTTTTCGACGTCGCACAGGTCCTCGAAGCACTCGTCCGAAAAGAGCCATGCGCCGGTTTCGCGGCACCGCGCGAGGATCTTCAAAAGCAGTTCCCGCCCGATGCTTCGGCCTGTCGGATTGTTCGGGCTGCACAGCATCACAAGCTCCGTGTCCGCTGTGATCGCATCGAGGATGCGCTCCGTCACGGCAAAGCCGTCCTCCCGAAGCAGCGGATAAAACGTCGGCTCAATGCCCGCCGCGCGCAGCGCGCTCTCGTAATCGGCAAACGACGGAACGGGCAGCAGTGCGGTTTTGACGGGCAGTGCCTGCGCAAACGCGTAGATCAGCTCCGCCGCGCCGTTGCCGCAGAGGATGTCCCGTTCGGATACGCCGTGCCGCGCCGCGAGCTTTTCGCGAAGCGCCGTGCAGTACGGATCGGGATACCGCGCAGCGTCGTCCGCCGCCGCCCGGATCGCGGCCTTCACCGGATCCGGCGTGCCGTACGGGTTGACGTTCGCGGAAAAATCGAGCGTCACGCGGTTTCGATATATATCGCCGCCGTGCACGTAACCGTTGTCAACAATCATCGTCCGATCCCTCCGAATAAAGCAAGGCACAGCCCGATCGTCAGCAGCACAAGAAGCAGCAGAACGCTCGTGCCGTACATCAGTCTTACAGCGCGTCCGATGTCGGCGCGTTCGATCGGCCGGTCGGGGTCGCCGAGCGTCGGCTTTTCAATGCGTTTTCCGAAATAGCTCGCCGGTCCCGCAAGTTCGATGTGCAGCGCGCCCGCCGTGACCGACTCGGTCTGCGCAGAATTCGGACTCGCATGCTTTCTTCGATCGCGCAAAAAGATGCGCAGCGCGTTCTTCCCGTCGAAGCGCAGGATCGCCGCCGCGGCGATCATCGCAAGCGCCGAAATCCGCGACGGAAGGAAGTTCGCCGCGTCGTCCAGTTTTGCGGCGGCGCGTCCGAAATAAAGATACCGTTCGTTTTTGTATCCGATCATCGAATCCATCGTGTTGATCGCCTTATAGAAAAAGCCGCCGACCGCGCCGAACAGCACCATATACAGCATCGGCGCGATCACGCCGTCCGACGTGTTCTCCGCAACGGTCTCGACCGTCGCCTTTAAGACCTGCGCCTCGCTGAGCGACTGCGTGTCGCGTCCGACGAGCATGCCGACCTGTTTGCGCGCCGGCTCAAGTCCTTCGGTTTCCAGCACTTTTTTCACCTTGTTCGCTTCCGTTGCAAGGCATCGCGCCGCAAAGCACTGCCAACACATGATCGTGCTCATTGCAAAGTACGCCCACGGCGAAAGCATCCAAAGCCCGAACAGAATGCCGAACGCGATGCCCGCCGAAACA